>NZ_JACHEX010000002.1:0-332696 GCF_014201655.1 Thermosipho japonicus | reverse complement strand
TTTTCATTCCTCATAGGTAGATTCTAAACATAGTAGGAGTCCCAGGGTTTATAATCAAATAACAAGCGTTTTCATTCCTCATAGGTAGATTCTAAACATAGTAGGAGTCCCAGGGTTTATAATCAAATAACAAGCGTTTTCATTCCTCATAGGTAGATTCTAAACGGAGGGTCAGTATTAAGTATTTGTCCAGGAGTCGATTGACTCGTTTTCATTCCTCATAGGTAGATTCTAAACATGAATTTGAACCATGTAAGGTACAGCCTCGTTTAGAAGGTTTTCATTCCTCATAGGTAGATTCTAAACCCGTAATAATTATAATATATACAAGCACCCTCGGCAAGTAACGGAACATTTGAGCTGAAGTAAACGAAATGTAAAATCTTTTATTTAAGAGGCCTTACGAAAGACGGGTATAAAAAGATCCCTTGAAAAGTTAGATAATTTTTGTGTGTTAACATAAAAGTTACAATAGTCAAAAAATAAACATATTATTTTTGAGGTATAAGGAATTTAGTTACAAGATAGTTAATATTTTTTATTGTGTTAATTTAATATACACAAAAACCTCAGTTAAAAAATAATGTATATTGTTTTTAATTAACATTACAAGAATAAGATTAAATTTATTTTCAAGATTGAAAGAAATAGTAAAATAGGTATGTTATGATTAAAACTGCTTTTGATGATATTATATTGCATAATATGCGTCTTTTTAATTCCTCTAAAAATGTTCATAATACAAACTAACTTATAGTTACAATTTACTTTTGATTTGCTATACATTAATACATTATTATATTTAATAATTAACTATTAATATTGCGAAATTTCTCCTCTTTTTCTGACTGCATCAGCAAAGTAATTAAATAAGATAACACCAATGAAAATATAAAGCAAGGAAGATGTTATCATATAAATCCAATCACTAAATCTAAGTGAAGATCCTTCTATCAAATTTCTTAGTATTTTCATATAACCATTTGCTGGAACAATATATTTTACTATTCCTTTATAATCACCAAGCAAAAGACCTATAATAGCAAATTGTGCGATGTTTAGTAATGCTTGAGTCCTTTTAAATCTGAGAGTTATACCTGCTAAAACAAGACCTATACCATAACCTTGAAGCATCATCAAAATTAAAGCGATTATAAAGCTCATTGGTATAATTAAAGGTATCCCTGCTATCTTAAAAACAACTATAAGTATTAAAAACTCAAAAGGGATCATTATTAAAAAATTAGAAAACTGGTAAAAAAGGTAAATTGTTGAAGGGCCAACTGGTGAAATAAATGCTTGCTCAATTAATCCTATACTCATCTCATTTATAATTGTCCACGACAAATCTGTAATGGTCCCCAAAAAAGTGAACCATACAATATAACCTATTGCAAGTGCCTGAATACTTTCGCCTAAATTTGCAGGATTTCCAAACTTTGTTACTCCCAAGACCATAAAGTAAAACAGCATTGTCATAATTGTGAAAAAAGATATAGTATTTAAATAATATCTTTTAAGTTCTGAAATTACTCTCAAAACAGTTCCTTTAAACACGTTAAGATAAACCATCTTCATCACCTCTTACTATATTTACAAAAACCTCTTCAAAGTTAACCATTACACTTTCAAGGCGCTTTATTTCAATGTTTTTATTCTTAAAATGCTCAAGAACTTCATATAATTGATCCATGTTATCAATTTGAATGTTTAAAATCTTTTCTCCGTTTTCTTCAACAACTGTTCCAAATTTTTCAAGTTCTTTGTAACCATTATTACTTAAAAAACTTATTTTAAATCTTTTTTTCTTGAATGCATCTAAAAGTTTTTCTTTTTTATCACTAACAACTACCCTACCTTTATTTATAATCAACACATGATTTGCCACTTTTTCAACAAGTTGCATATCATGAGTAGATAAGAGTATGGTTTTTCCATCTTTTGCAAGTTTTTCAAGCATTTGTCTTACTTTTAATGAAGACTCAACATCCAAACCGAGTGTAGGCTCATCTAAAAGGATTAGAGGAGTATCTGGCAGTAAAGCTATTCCAATAGCTAATCTTTGCTGCATACCTCTTGAAAGTTTTCCGGCAAGTTCGTTCTTTTTTTCAGTTAGCTCTACAAATTCCAAAATTTCAGAAATTCTACTTTTTAAGTATTTTCCTCCTAAACCTCTTATATAACCAAAGTACTTAAGGTTTTCATAAACTGTCATTTTCCAATGAATATTTCTATTTCCTTCTAAAACTGCAGAAACATATTTTAGTGCATGTGAAGGATGTTTGTGAACATCTATACCGTTTATATAGATTTCACCTTCATCTGGGATTATAAGTCTTAATATCGACTTTATAGTTGTAGTTTTTCCCGCACCGTTTGGTCCTAAGATTGCAAAAATTTCTCCCTTTTCAGTCTCGAAAGTTATTCCTTTAACTGCTTCCACCTTTTTCCCTTTTGAAACATATGTTTTTTTAAGATTTTTAACTTGCAGCATCAAAATCCCCCCCAGCTTTTGGTTCATATACCTGTTGTGGTGCGATAACAAAGAAAATAATAGATATAGCTAAGGCTAAAAAGTTAACTACCAAGAAAAGAATGTGTGCGGCCACAACATCAATTAGAAATCCATATATGACCGCACCAAGTGGTACCATAATCTGAGAAAAAATTTCAAGCGTTGAGAAAACTCTTGACCTTATTTCAGAGGGGGTCATGAGTTGCAGATTTGTTGAAATTGGAATATTTACAAGAGTATTAAACGCACCAACTATAAAGTAAATAATAGATGTAAGCCAGAAAAATTTCCATATGGAAAATTTAACAAGAACGTTTGGAAAAATCAATATTGTAAATGCAAAAATTGCTAAACTTTGAATAGATATTCCAGATATCATTAATGTTTTGTTTTTTGCATTTTTTAAAAGAGACATTAGAAAGACGTTTCCTGCAAGCATTCCAATTGTAAAAAATGTTTGCACAAAACCGTATTGTTGAGCACTCATTTTTACTATCTGCCTTAAAACATACGGCTCAACTACCTGGAATAATGGAGACATTAAAAAGTTAGTTATCATTGCAAATGTAAATAGATATTTTAATCCTTCATTTTTAAAAATGAAAGTTAAGCCTTCTTTGAATTCACTAAAAAATGAAGAAACACTTAATTTAGACTTTTTAGAAAATTTTACATTATATAAAATAAACATTTCACTAATTGCCGATAGTACAAATGAAGTACCGTTGATTAAAAATACAGCAAATATTCCAAAAATTCCATATATAATTCCACCTAAAATTGGTCCGATTATCATAGAAAAAGAATTAACACTACCAAGTACGGAATTTGCTGACCTTAGTTTATCCTCAGAAACTATATCAGGAATCATGGCTGTAGTTGCAGCTCCAAAAAAGCCATCAAACATTGCCACAAATGCCTGGATTATAAATAAAATTAATATACTGAGGCTATTTGTATATGAAAGTAGTGCGAGAAAAAGTATTAAAAATCCACGGATAAAGTCTGTGAAAACCATTATATTTTTTCTATTAAACCTATCTCCCAAGACCCCAGCAAAAGGGGCAACCAAGAGTCTTGGAAGAATGCTAAGTAAAGTAAATATTCCCATTGCAGCTCCTGAACCTGTAACGTCTAAAATATACAAAGGAATTGCAATCATCTGTATTCCTGAACCTATTAAAGATACTAATCTTCCAACAATATAAAGCAAAAAATTCTTTGTAAAAAGTTTATTTGTTGAGTCTGTTCTCCTCACAGTTAAGCCACCCCGCATTCAATTTTCCAGTCCCCCAGATAACTTCGCATGTAACGTTTCCTGATGAAATAACTCCATTTAGTTCTATATTTTCAGCACGTACATTTCCTGAACTAATTGATCCATCTTGATAAACTGTTATATTTTCGGCTTTTACGTTCCCCGTTTTCACAGTCCCTTCAACTATTAATTCTTCTGTTTCAATATTTCCACAAGAAATTGTGCCAATAGCTCTTATCTCATCTGCTTTTAGATTTCCACAGACTAATTTTCCTTTAACTATTACTTCTTCGGCTACAATATCATCATCAGTTTTAAATTCTTTACCTTCTTCTACAATCAATGTTTCAAATTTTTGAGTCTTTTTAGACTTTTTAAAATTTCCATTTTTAATTTCAAATCCTGACAAAAATGGTTTTAAAAATACTTTAAACAATCCCTTTAATAATAAATTGTTTATTCTTGTAAGTCCTCCTTTAACTTTTGGAGGAGTGCCTTCTTCTTTACTTGCTACAATATTTAAACTTCCGTCTATAATTCCCCCATTCCATTTTACCCTTGAGCCAACAATATTCATGTCTCCTTTTACTTCACCAGAAAATGTTAATTTTCCCATAACAATTGAACAATCACCATTTACAATTCCTTTTATAACAGCTTCTCCATTTACAATATTTATATCTCCTTCAAATACCTCTCCTTCTTCTATTACCGTTACTTCTCCAACTTTTGTCTCAACATTTTCATCTGAACCTTCAAAATTTTCTTCTTTATAATCTTCTCTTTGTTTTATTGCCTCAATAAGTGCTTCTGCCTCTTCAGTTGTAATTTCTCCGTTTTTAAGAGCCTCTAAAACTTTTCTAATTTCTTCATTCATTTTTCTCTCCCCCTTTTCTCTTAATAATATTTAAAGCATCTTCCACTGAAATCAATTTTTTCTTTAATTTTTCAAAAACATCATCTTGATCATCAACTTCAGAATCTCCGATTGGTTTAAGTCCCATTTTATCGAGTAGCTTTTCAAGCCTTCCACGGAGGGTAAAATATCCAATACCTGTTACACGTTCCATTTCTTTTAAATTTCCTCTACTTCTTAAGAACAAGATTATAAAATTCATATCTTCTTCTTCCAAAAATGCAAGTGGTGAAACTGTGAACATTCCAGAAACTGTAACATTATCATGCACACATTTTAGCTGAGTTACTTTCATTGGTTTTCCGCAAACCGGACATTTTGGTAACATTTACTCTCACCTCCAAAAATTTTGAACAACGATTCAAAATTTTAAAATAATTAAATCGGCAGCTTTAGTTTCTTCACTACTATTGATATGACCTATTTTTCGATTTTCTCTTTTCAAAATTTATTATACTCTTTTCAAAATTTTTTGTCAAATTACAAAAATTTTTGATTGATATATGAAATATTTAAAAAATATATGTATTTTTACGCAAATGCCAATTTATTGACAATAAATGTATTTTTGATAAAATTGCTATGAGGAGTAATAGTGCCAACGTAGCTCAACCGGTAGAGCGGCGCATTCGTAATGCGTAGGTTGCGGGTTCGAGTCCCGCCGTTGGCTCCATTCCCCCGTTGAAGGGGGAATTTTTGTTTTGGTAAAATAATTGTGAGGTGGTATACATGCAAAAGGCAGATTTTATTGACAGAATAGTTATATTTGTAAAAGGTGGAAAAGGCGGAGATGGCTCTGCAAGTTTTAGACACGAAAAGTACGTACCAAAAGGCGGCCCTGATGGTGGAGATGGTGGAAATGGTGGCTACGTATTTTTAAAAGCTAATCCAAATCTTTCAACTCTTTTAAGTGTTTCAGAAAAGAAAAAATACATTGCTGAAAATGGTGAAAATGGAAAAGGAAAGAAAATGCATGGAAGAAATGGAAAAGACGTGGTAATAGATGTTCCAGTTGGCACCGTTGTGAAAGACTTTGAAACAGGGGAAATAATAGCAGATCTTGACAAGCCTGGAATGGTTGTCTGTGTAGCTCGTGGAGGAAAAGGAGGCCGTGGAAATATTCATTTTAAATCTTCTACAATGAGAGCACCAAAAATATCAGAAAGGGGTTTTGAAGGAGAAGAGAGAAAGTTAGTTCTTGAATTAAAACTTCTTGCAGATGTAGGACTTGTTGGTTATCCAAATGTTGGAAAAAGTTCATTTATATCAAAAATAAGCAATGCAAGACCAAAAATTGCAAATTATCCATTTACAACCACTATACCTAATCTTGGTGTTGTAACGGTAAATGATTTACAGTTTGTAGTTGCAGATATTCCAGGACTTATAAAAGGTGCAAGTAAAGGTGCAGGACTTGGAAATGTATTTTTAAGACATGTTGAAAGGTGTAGTGTAATAGCTCATATTGTAGATATCTCAGGAATAGAAGGAAGGGATCCTGTTCAAGATTATTTTGACATTAGAAATGAACTTGAACATTTTAGCAAAGAACTTGCTCAAAAAGAAGAAATTATAATAGCCAACAAAATAGACCTTATATCCAAAGAAGAATTAGAAAAAAGACTTGAAAAATTAAGAAAAGAAACTGGAAAGCAAATTTTTCCTACAAGTATAATAACAGGAGAAGGAATAGAAAAAGTTGTTTACAAACTTGCAGAAATAGTTAAGGAAAGTAAAAAATTCCATACTCAATCGGAAGTTGTAAATGAACAAATTAAACGTCCAAAACCTCTCTGGAAAGAATTACCAGAAAGGTTCAATATTGAGATTATAAAAGAAGGCAATGACTTTATTGTTACTGGTACTTATGTCGAGGAATGGGCTAAAAGATTGAATTTAAATCAAAAAGATGGTTATAGAAAATTTATGGAACTTCTAGAGAAAAATGGGCTAGAAAGTAAATTAAAAGAGGCAGGGATAAAAGATGGGGATACAGTTTGGGTTGCCCAAAGAGCTTTTGAATACAAAGAATAGTCTTGTAATATTTGGAGGATCATTTAATCCTCCTCACAATGGGCATATAATAATTGCACAATTAGTAAGAGAAATGTTTAAATATGCAGATATGCATGTTGTAACAAGTTCAACCCCACCTCACAAGCATGTTGATGTTGACTTTAAAACAAGATTTTATTTAACAAAGAAAGCATTTGAAAAGGTAAAAGGTGTTGAAATAAGTGATATTGAAAATAAGCTTGGTGGAATAAGTTATGCAATTAACACTATAGAATATTACGAAAAATATTACGAAAGCATCTTCTTTTTAGTCGGAGAAGATGCTCTTTTTTCTATTGAAAAATGGTATAGATATGAAGACATTTTAAAAAAAGTAAAGATGCTTGTATATCCAAGATACAAAGACAAAACTTTATATGAACGAGCAAATAATGTGTTAAAAGAACTTTCAAGTTCTATACATATACTAGATCTTCCTCTTATTCAAATTTCATCAACAATTGTAAGGGAAAGGGTTAAAAGTAAACAAAGTATATACGGTTTTGTCCCAGAAAGCATTATTGAATTAGTCGAGGAGGTATACGGTGATAGGTAAAATTGGCCTTGCTCCAATGGCCGGAGTAACTAACTGGAGCTTTAGAAAGCTTTGCTTTGAGTTTGGAGCAGAGTTTGCATACACAGAAATGATAAGTGCTGAAAGTGTAATTAGAAATTTAAAAATAAACGAGTATTATTTTCCAAAACCTGCGGAGAAAGATAAAGTAGCAATCCAAATTTTTGGATCTGACCCATTTGTAATGGCAAAAGCTGCTTCAATGCTTGAAAATATGGGAGCATGGATAGATATAAATGCAGGGTGCCCTGTAAAAAAAGTTGTAAAAAAAGGTGCTGGTAGTGCCCTATTAAAAGATCTAAATAGGTTAAAAGATATTATTGAGCAAGTAAAATCAGCCGTTAGTTGTAAAGTTTCAGTTAAGGTAAGAGTAGGATTTGAAAAAGATGAGTTTGAAAAAATATATGACACAGTTGTTGATGCTGGAGCCGATATGATCGCAGTGCATGGTCGAACGGCAAAACAAATGTACTCTGGGAAAGCTACGTGGAATATAAAAAACAAAGGTTACATTCCACTTTATATTAACGGAGATATACATTCACTTTCTGATGCAAGACGTGCTATGGAAATTTCAAAAGCTGATGGAGTATTGATAGCAAGAGCAAGTATTGGAAAACCATGGATATTTAATGATAAAACCCCTTCATTGTCTGAAATTAAAAAGATCATTTTGTATCATATAGATCTTCTTTACAGTGAAATAGGAGAGAGAGCCGCCCAGGAGTTTAGAAAATTTGTAGCAGGGTATACAAAAAATTTACCAAATTCAAGACAATTTAGAGCAAAAGTCATGAAAATAAATGACGTGGAGACTTTAAAGAAAGCTTTCGAAGAATATCTTACATCTATTTCATTTTAGCGTTTCATTCTTAAAGATTTAAAATTGGAAGTGTGTTGAAAATCATAATAAAATATTAGTGAGGTGGAAATTTATGAAAAAAATAGTAATTTTTCTGTTATTATTCTCATTTATTTCTTTTTCAAACATTGTTATATTTATATACCATCGTTTTGATGATGGAAGATACCCTACAACAAATACTTGGACCAACGAGCTTGAAATGCATATAAATCTTGTCAAGAAGCTTGGGTATAAAATTTGGACGCTTAAAGATTTAGAAGATTATGTATATGGAAACAAAGAAGAAGAAAATGCAGTTATATTCACTGTAGATGATGGATATGTTACCACATATACAAAGGCATTTCCTGTTTTTAAAAAATACAATGTCCCATTTTCTGTGTTTTTATATTTTGGAGGAGTAGGTATTTCAAAAGAATATTTAACATGGGATATGATAAAAGAAATGGCAGATTGGGGTGTTGAGTTTGGTCATCATTCAACGACCCACGAAAAATTTCCGCTATTACGTAAAAAGATGGATCTAGAAAGCTTTAAAAAATATTTTGAGGATGACTTAATAAAAGGTCAAAAAATTTGGCAAGAAAAAATGAATACAACTCTAAAGTATTATGCATATCCGTACGGGTACTATAACCAGGAAATGATTGAAATATTAAAAAAACATGGTTTTAGACTTGCGTTTATACAGCTTTCTGGTCCATACAACAGGCAAATTTCACCTTTTGAAATACCAAGAGAAGCGCTCCTTGAAGATTGGGCAACAGAGTCACATGTTCGGTACGTTTTAAGTAGACAGCCATTGATTTTAAAAGAAAAGCCATATTTTTGGAAGGATGGAAAACTTTATGTAAAGGCTAAATTGGATCCTTATTATTCAAATCCAGTCGTATACATTAGAGAAAAAGGAATTGTTGAAAGTACTTTCAAAGATGGATATCTTCAAGCTGGACCATTTGAAATAAATAATGAAGTAAATAGTTTAATGATAAGTGTAAGAGGAAAAAACAGAAAAGAATATGTAAGATACTATTTAATCATAAAGTAGGGAGGTCTTTCAAGTGAATATTATAGATGAAATACCGTCATCTAAAACTCTAGAAATAAATGCTCTTGCATCAAAATTAAAAAGTGGAGGAAAGGATGTTATCAATCTGACAGCTGGTGAGCCAGATTTTCCAACACCTGATGTTATAAAGCAAAAAGCACATGAGGCACTAGATATTAATTTTACAAGGTACACAGATAGTAAGGGAATTGTCCAACTTCGTGAAACTATTTCAAAAATCATGATACAAAAAGGATTTTCTTTTTCAAAAGATGAAATAATTGTAACAAATGGAGGAAAACAGGCACTTTTTAATGCAGTTTTATCAACTGTTGACAAAGATGAAGAAGTTATATTGATTTCTCCTTACTGGGTAAGTTATCCTCCAATGGTAATGTTAGCTGGAGCAAACATAAAAGTTTTAAACACAACTTTTGAAGAAGGTTTTGTTCCAAACATAGAAAAACTAAAGGCATTGATTTCAGATAAAACCAAGGCGATAATTATAAACTCTCCAAATAACCCAACCGGAGTTATCTATCCTGAAGAGATATTAAAAAGGATTGCTGAAATTACAAATGAAAATAAAATTTTTGTTTTGGCGGATGATGTTTACGATTCCCTTGTATACGATGGAAAATATACATCAATTGCAAATTTTGTTGATCCAGAATACCTTATATATATCAATGCATTTTCAAAGTCCCATGCTATGACAGGTTGGAGAGTAGGATATATTGCAACAAAAAACAAGAAAATATACAAAAGAATAGCAAAAATTCAAGCTCATACGACTTCATCTGTAAATTCAATTGCACAATATGCAGCATCTTTTGCACTAGAAGCTGATACTTCATATATGTTTGAAGAATTCAAAAAAAGGAGAGACTTTACAATTGAGATGGCACAAAAAATTGGTCTTGAATTTGTAAAACCAAATGGTGCGTTTTACCTTTTCTTTAAATCTCCAATGGAAAATGATGAAGAGTTTTGCAAGAAGTTGCTTGAAGAAAAGCTTGTTGCACTTGTTCCTGGAAGCGCATTTATGGCCCCAGGGTTTGTTCGAATGTCCTTTGCAAACTCTCTAGAAGCCATAAATGAAGCATTTAATAGAATAAAAGAATTTTTAGGATAAGGGCCAAAGATAGGCCCTTTATTTTTTGTGGTAGAATATCATTGAGGTGGTTTAACTTGATAGATGTAAGATTTATCCCAACAAACATTAAAGATTATCAAGCTATAGTTGTAATAGATGTTTTGCGAGCTACCACAACAATGGTTACTGCTATCTCAAATGGTGCCCAATTTTTAGTTCCAGTGGAAACAGTTGAACAAGCAAGAAGTTATAAACAAGATGGTTTTCTATTATGTGGAGAAAGAGGTGGGGTAAAACCAGAAGATTTTGACCTTGGAAATTCACCTCTTGAATACACAAAAGATGTAGTTGAAAATAAAAAATTGGTTATAACCACCACAAACGGTACAAAAGCATTAGCAAAAGCAAGGGAGCATTCAAAAAATATAATTCTTGGTGCCTTTGTAAATTTTTCAAAAACTCTTGAATACATTAAAAAGTTTAATGATATACTATTTGTATGTTCAGGAAATGACGGAGAAGAGTCCTTTGAAGATACTCAAGTGGCAGGTGCATTTATTGAAAAATTAGTATCGTTTAGAAAGTATGAACTATCAGATAGTGCACTAATATCTCTAAATTTTTGGAAATCAATTAAAAGGCCAACCTTTACAGGAAAGCACTCTCGTGTATTAAAAACGTATGGTTTTGAAGATGATATTATCTTTTCCCAACAACTAGACATTTTCAACACAGTTGCCATTTACGATGCTGACAAAGTGATTAAGGGAGAGTAGATAATATGAAAAAAATTATATTCTTGATATCCTTAATACCTTTAATTTTGTTTTCAAATTCATTTACATTGTTTACTGGGGATTCTACTACGATCAAAATTTTAAGCAAAGGAAATTTTAAAGTTTCGGTAATAGATGTATTGGGAGGAGTTTTACCAGAGGATATTTTAATTGATGAGCTTTCTTTTAAAGATATTGCAACTATTACGTATATAGCGCCAATTGTTCCAATGGATACTTATTTAAAATTGAAGGTGGATGATAAAACTATAGACTATAACTTTAAAGTAGTAGAACCTTCTTTTCCTCAGGATGCTACATTTGTAACACTCGAAGAATTCAGTGGAAATGTAGCAATTTCCGAAGATGGTCAAAGCTGGAGTCCGGTTTCAAAAAAGGAAAAATTATATGAAGGTGTTATCTTAAAAACTCTTGATAACTCGTATGCAGTAATTTCTGGGAATTGGGGTAAGTTATATGTAAAACCAAATAGCACATTGAAAATCTTAAGAAGTAGAAGCGACAATAAGGATTTTGACTTTATTGTTGAAGTAGAAAAAGGTGAAGTAATTGCAGATGTTTTAAAGTTTATTATGTCAAAATCAAGGTTTCAGATAAAGAAAGATTCTGTGACAGCAGGTGTTCGTGGAACAAGGTTTGGAGTCAAAGATAATAACTGGTTTGTTTTTGAAGGAACAGTTTATCTTTTCAACGGAAATAGACTAATAAGTCTTGGTGCAAAAAAACTTGTAAATGTAATTGAAAATACATTTGAAAGTCCCCAAGACTTTGAAGAAGAATTTGAAACATACATAAATACTTTTGACAAGCTATTTGAAAATCTAGAAGAGGAAATTGACAAGCAAATGGAGGAGTGGGACATTGAATTACCAGGTATTTAAAACCTCTGGAGCTCTTGCGACCAATACATATGTCTTTGAAAATGAGGGCAAGACCTATGTTGTAGATCCTGGATTTGGTATCGGTAAATTTATATCTGACAAAGAAGTATACGTTCTTTTAACCCATGGACATTTTGATCACATTATGGGACTTTCTGAATTAAATGTTAAAAAAGTCTTTATCTCTAAAGAAGATAGTGAAATGCTAAATAATCCATCTTTAAATTTTTCACAATTGTTTGGTCAGAGTTTTTCTTTTAATGGTGATGTTGAAGATATAGATGAACATTTTGAAACTATAAAAGCGCCAGGGCATACAATGGGATCGAGGGTTATTATAATTGATGATCTAATTTTTACAGGAGATACTGTTTTTTGTACTACAATAGGTAGAGTGGATCTTTCAGGCTCAAGAGAAAAAATGATAGAAACGTTGAAAACTTTGAACGAAAGATTTTCTAAGATGGACGAAAATTTAAAAGTTCTACCTGGTCATAATGAGCAATGTACTATTAAAGCTCTTTTTAAAATAAATCCATACTTTAAAATGAGGTAATACATGAGATACGTTATAGCTTTCTTAATAGGTTTTTCACTAGTGTTTTTTTCACTACTTTTCTTATACACAAATATAACTAAGAATCTTCCTGAGCCAGAAACTAAAATTCCATCCAGCCTTATTATAGAATATGCAGATGGAACGCCTTTTTATTTTCCGCGAGCCTACTGGTACAATCTAGATGAATATCCAGAAAAACTTATCACTGCGCTCATAATTTCTGAAGATGAGGATTTTTTCAATCACCCAGGTATAGACATCTTTGGGACGTTAAGAGGTATCTTTTATACCGTTGTAAAAAAAGATGTCCAAGGTGGGAGCACGCTAACTCAACAGCTTGCAAGAAGTTTGTATTTAACACAAGCAAGAACAATTGAAAGAAAAATAAAGGAAATATTTATAGCCATTTATCTAGAGAAGATAAGAACAAAGGAAGAATTACTTGAATTATATCTTAACAGTGCTTATATGGGAAACGGAATATATGGGTTTGGTACAGCCGCAAAGTATTATTTTAATAAAGAACCAAAAGATCTTAATCTTGCAGAGATTGCCCTGTTAGTCAATACTGTAAAATCTCCTGAAAATTTCAATCCTCAGGATTTAAAGGGAAGATACAAAAGAGCAGAAATAGTGCTAAAAAGACTCTTAAATGAAGGTGTAATTTCAAAGACTGATTATGAAAAGTATGCTAAAATGCTTCCAAATGTGCGATCATACAACGTAATCGAATCTAAGTATAGTGAAGAAGTCTTTTGGAGAGTTATCAGTGAATTAGAAGAAATAGGTTTTTCACTTGATACACTTAGAAAAGGTTTCACTGTTAAAACCACACTCAACAAAGACTATCAAGCTTTACTTGAAAAAAACTTGGGTAAGAACAATGCTGGAATAATTTTAAATTATAGAACTGGAGAAATATTGGCCTATTATGGTAAAGGTGTTAATAACGGGAGAAGGCAAATAGGTTCTTTAATTAAGCCATTTTATTATTACAAAGCCTTGCTAGAAGGTTTTAATCCCGACTCTAAGCTTTTTGATTTACCTATTAAAATAGGAGATTGGACTCCAAAAAATTTTGAAAAAAATTACTATGGTCAAACTACTCTTAAGCAAGCACTTATTCATTCAAGAAACATACCATCAGTTAATCTGTATTTAATGCTTGGTGATATTGTTGTGCGTGATTTTTTGAAAAACAAACTAAAAATAGATGGTTATTATCCAGAGGATTTAACCCTTGCACTTGGAACAATCGAAACATCACACGAGGAAATTGCCAAGGGCTTTTCTGGGATATTTAACAGTGGAGTTGTTGTAAAGCCGCACATTGTGGACGAAGTTATAAGCTACAATGGTATTGTACAATACAAGGCAAGACCGAAAATAGTTAATATAATTCCTTCCTCTAAAAGGAGTACTATGGAAGCAAGTTATTTGATGATAAATCTACTCAAAGACGTTGTAAAATATGGAACAGGTGTTAGAGCATACATAGATAATAGGGAAATTGCGGGGAAAACTGGTACAGCAGAGCAATTTGCATGGTTTATGGGTGCAGATGGAAAAAAAATGATGATTATTTCACAGGATGGAAAAGATCTACTAGGTGGAAGAGATGTTGCACCTATTTGGCGTAAAATTGCGTTAAAAACGGATATAGGGAAAAATCCTTTTGTAATAAGTTCAACATATAGAAAATTAAATGTTATTAGAAATGATCCTATGAAATACATTGACTATGAATACCTGTACAACATGATAAAAGAAGGTACTCTGACAATTGAAGAGCTGGTAGATATCCTAAAAACTTTTGATGAAGATTCACTTCTTGAATTTCTTTCATACATGAATACTGTTTCTCAAGAGATTACAATAACTTTATGGAATATGCTTGGAGGTGGTTAAGTTGAAGTTCTTTTATAATCTAAAAAAAGCAGATTTTGGGGAGTATGTAGTAATAGAAATTACAGATGACAAAAATATTGGAATTGGTGCAATCATACCTGAAAGATCAAAAGGAGAAAATTATAAAACGATCATGGGGGCAATTGAAGAATATAGATATATTGTAGAAAAAGCTAATATAGAAGATGCATTTGAAATACCATATAAACTTGAAAAGTATTTTCCAAATCATCCAAAGGTTATCTTTGCAATAGATGCAGCATTCAAAGAGCTTTATTCAAAAACATACAATATTCCACTTGTTAAACTAATTGGGCAAGAAAACATTCAAGAATGTAAAGAGCCACTAGAACAAGAAAAGGTCTTCCCAGAAGAATATGGATTTATTGATATAGTAAAGGTTCTTCCAAAAGTTTATCTTGAAGACTCAACATTTGTTTTAACAAAGTATCCGGAGGGGGAAATGTTTGAAGTTTTAAAAGCGCTTTCTACAAATTATAAATACGTGGAAGTTTTAAGTTATAAAGATAGGTTTGTCAATATCATTTAGAACAATGCGTAAAAAATAGATTAAAGAGTTTAATAGGGAATTTCTTGAACTCTTTATAGGTTCAACCATTTAGGTTGGACTTTTTTGTATTATATAATTTATAATGTACTGCAAATAATACTTTTGGAGGTGGTAATATGGAAAGAACTTTTGTGTATTTAAAACCTAATGCAGTTAGAAGAGGTTTAGTTGGAGAAATAATAAAAAGATTTGAACAGAGGGGAATAAAAATAGTAGCATTAAAACTTTTATGGATGAGCAAGCAACAAGCAGAAAAATTGTATGAAATGCACAAAGGGAAAAGCTTTTACAACGATTTAATAGATTTTGTAACAGGTGGACCAATCGTTGCAATGATAGTAGAAGCGCCCCGAGTAATTGAAATGGTAAGACATATAATTGGAGATACCGATCCGTTAAAGGCAGGAACTGGAACAATTAGAGGAGAATTTGCACTTACAATAACTAAGAATTTAATTCATGCGAGCGATTCAAAAGAAAACTTTGAAAGGGAATATAAAATATTCTTTTCTAATAATGAAATTATAGATTACTACCTTGATGTACAAGACGATATTTAAAATAAGTGGCTAAGTGCCACTTATTTTTTTGAAAATTCCTTTCTAATTAACAAGAGCATAACAATAAATGTTGCGATTGATAAATATAAAAGGTATAAAAAGTCGCTTTTTATACTAACGCCATTAAGTTGATAATTTCTAATTGCATAAGTTAATTTATATGCTGGAGTGAAACTGGAAAGTTTGAACATGAATTTTGGAAGTGTGGTGACTGGTGTTATACTTCCGCTTGTAAAAAAGAAAAACATTGACAGAGAAACACCAAATATGTTCGAAATTGCCCTGTTTTGAGAAAGACAAGACATTATTAATGCAAGTGATGCATGAAATACTATGCCAACTATAGATAATGGCAAAAACACAGAAAGTTCTATCTTTATTCCCAAAAAATATCCTGCTATATAAACAGCTATCGAAACAAATAAGCCTAATAAAAACAATGCTAAAAATTTGTTTAATCCATATATGTACCATTTTTCATTATTTACTTTGAATAATGATATAAGTCCAAGATCTCTATCATTAACAACCGTTAATACACCAATAGATAAAATTATAAAAATCACTGATAAAAATAAAATAGCTGGTGAAAACAAATATCCAAAATTAGTTTTAAAATTTTTCGTTTTAGGAACAAAGTTTGGAGCAGGTGTTTCATTACTAACAAACATATACCTTAAAACCTGTGGGTTAAAAAATGGAGAACCACTTAAATCATTAAAAACTGAATTTAAAACATTATATATACCAACGGAAAGTTGCAAATCAACAGGGCTAGGAATAAAGTCAATATTTACCTTTTCGCCTTTATAAAGTGCATCTGTAAAATTTTCAGGTATAACCATTACAGCATTTAATTCACCATTCTGCAGAAGATGTGAATAGTTTTCATCTACGTAGGTTAGAGTTCCTCCTTTGAAAAATGACATAACAAGCTTAATGGTAAATTTTGATAAGGGCGAATTGTCAAGATTATATACTCCTAGTTTTATACTGGTAACTCCAAATCCATTAAAAAATATTATACTTGCTATTGTTAAAACAACTGGCAATAAAATAATTAGAATTATATTAAGCGGTTTTCCAAGAAGTCTTTTAAATTCATACCATATTCTCACAAATAATCTACCCCTCTTACTTTAAAATTACTATTGAACTTCTTCCATATATTCTTACTGCATCTTCTATGAAATCAGGATTATGCTTTGAAGATAGAACGAATAGAACTCTTCTTTTTACAACAGGTACATCTACATGGCCATCTGTAAATATAATAATCCCTTCAACATTATGTGATTGTGCTAAATCAACTGCCGGTTGTAAGTTTGTCTCTCCTCCGCCGTATATTTCTAGATCTTTCCATTTTCCTGAAGTATACTCCGTAACCATGGTCACTGCCTGATCAACTTGTATTAAAAGAAGTTTAGAATCGTACTTTGCTATTTTTTCAATTTCAGTTAGAAACTGATTTAATTCTTCTTCAATAATACTTGCGCTTGTGTCTACAATAACGGCAAGCTTTGAATTGTATTCATATTTCCATCCAGGTTGGTTATCATATCTTCTATTTGGTCTTAGAGGTGTTCTATATTTATCTCCCTTAATACTTGCATTCGAAAATCTTCTAATTAAAGTTTCCCAGTCAAGAGTTGACTTTTGAAGTGATATGTTGATATTTTGCTTTAATCCTGATTCAAGGTCTTTTCCAAACATGTTGAATGCCTTACCAACTTTGTCTTTTGTTATCTCTATTATCATTTCTACTGGTAATTCAGATTCAAAGTTATGATCATCCAAAGAATCTGGCAGAGCTTCTATATCAAAATCTCCTTTTTTTTCAAATTCCTTCATCATCCATTCAAAATATTCCTCAGAAGTTTTGTTAATCATAAATGGTGGTGGTGCTGCAAAAATATATTCATTGTCGACGCCATGTCCCTCTTGAATCAATACATTCAATGGGACACTTCTTGCATCAAGCTCTGGAATATATTGATTGATCGCAGCGTCCATAGCAAGATCCCAGATCTTTTTTTCCCTATTGTTTTTCGGTTTTATCCTGAAATGCTGATTTATAATGTGCATAAGTTCGTGTAGTATCAATGCTTCAACAAACCATATTGGTTTTTTATTCATTCTTTGGTTGTATAAAAAAAGAATTTCACCGTTTTTGGTGAATTTAATTGACATTGTTCTGACATTATTGTCTTCTTTTAAAATAATTCCTAAAAGAAGATATGCATAAAAAGGACTCTTCTTTATTAAATTTTGAAAGGCTTTATCAATAACCATTTGCTTCTACCTCTATTCCAAAACTAATGATCTGATCATTGAAGAGTGGTAAGAAGAGATAATCAATCCATCTATACTTAAAGCTCATTCCTAAAAAGATTCGTATATCTTCCATAAAGTATGATACAAGCAATCCAATGTTGTACCTAAAAATGTCTTCAGTATTAAAAATAGAAGGAAAACCAGTTTCACTTCCAGGATCATAGTATAAATATATAGCAGAATATTCAAAATTAAAATCTAATCTAATATTTTTTGTAAAATAATATGCTGGAGTCATACCAACGTATATTCTTCCGGTTTCTGTAGTTTCATCGTAATTTTCTGGCGCATGGAAGGAAGTTTTTACAAAAGATTTAAAGTAAAAATTGTTAATAGAAGTATCAAAGAATACTTCTAGTAAGCTATTTGAATTGTTTAACAAATACCCTATATTTACACCATAGCTTAAGAATTCAGAGGGAATAATCAAACCGAACTGAGAATAAGGATAACCTATCCTTATTCTAAAATTTTCTATTTTTTCGGAAAACCATAGCCCTTGATCCGTTGAAAATCCAAATTTCATTGAAAAAGAAAAAATAGAAATAGTTATAAGAATAATTATTAATAACTTTTTCAAAAAAGTTCCCTCCTTCATCAACAAAAATTATATCATAAATTATAATGCAAGAAAAAGTTAAAACAAAAAATTATTTAACATAAAGATTGTTTACTATTTAACCTAATCATTTTAAGGTGATCAAAGGGTGCCTCTATTAACACTGGTAACTGCTGTTCTTACTACGTATATTCAATCTGTGTATTTAACATCCTCTCATTTGTCCTTTCATTTATCCTTCATCTTAATCCTCTGTTTTATCCTCTACTACTCTATTTCCTATCTTTACCATATATTAACCTATATATTTTTCTTTTCTTCCACTAGGCATTACGTATAATTTCATATTTTATTTCATTTTTAACTACTTCATATAAGGATTGAGTCTTTTTTACTCTAATATCACCGCTATCAATAGAGTTAAAATCAAAACATATTTTTAAAGGTAAAATTAGATATTTTATTAAGTGTTTTCTATAATCAAATAATATTGAAATAGATATTGTTGGTTATATTTTTCTATTAATGTTTTTTGTGACGAAACTATTTCAAAAATTCTGTCACTTTTCATATTTTAACTTAATATAGTTTTTTTTTAACTTGAAATACTAAAAACGCCGTCAGAAACAATATCTTAACCAAATAGAAGTCTAACATTAATCAGTAAAATTACAACTGTTGTTTCAAATATAAAAGAACGTCTTAACATTATTGTAACCAAATTCGAAAAACTTCTTTTTTACTAATTTCTAATTTTGATGTTTGTAACTTTTGTGTTAACAGACAAAAATCAAACAAATTTTCTGTAGATATTTCCGAAAACAAATTCAAATAAAAGCTCATAGATACTACATTTAACTTACTTTTTACTTCTGTTCGAAGTTTTTGTTACTTTTTCTTGTTATAGTTATTTATGGGATATTTATAGGGTTTAGAATCTACCTATGAGGAATGAAAACCAAGTAAATGGGTATACATATGTCGGAGGATTAATAGGTGAAATGTTTAGAATCTACCTATGAGGAATGAAAACCGTATTGCCATTGCTGTGTTAGGTGCTACTACATCGGTTTAGAATCTACCTATGAGGAATGAAAACCAAAATCTCCTGCGTAGCCCACAACTACAGCCACTTTCTTGTGTTTAGAATCTACCTATGAGGAATAAAACGGTCAATAGCTACATTTAATTGATAAAAAGAGGAGAGTAAAAATACTCTCCTTTTTTGTTTTATAGTCTTATTTCAAAGTAAATAAAGAATTTTTTATTAATTTGATTTTTTTCAAAATAGGGATTTATCATAGAAAAATTGATATTAAATGCCTTTATGCTAAAAAATTCACGTATTGACATCTTCGAATTATCAGGTTAAAATAATCGTGAAAATAATAACGTTATATTTTTCACGAAAACTAGGTGATCGTATGGTTATAAAAATTTGTATGGGAAGTTCTTGTCATTTAAAGGGTTCGTATGAAGTGGTAGAAAAAATCAAAGAGATGAATCTTGAAGGTGTTGAGTTGTATGGTTCCTTATGTTTTGGAAAATGTGCTAATGGAATAAACATTGAGATAGATGGAGTTTTGATTTCTAATGTTACGCCGGATAATGTTAAGGAAAAAATTGAAAAATTCCTAAAAGAAGGGAATTAAAATGGAAAAGTACATTATTTCAAATCAAGCTAATTGTAAATATTGTTATAAATGCTTAAGAAATTGTCCAGTAAAGTCTATATCGTTTTCTGATAATATTTCGAAAGTTATTGATAGTGAATGTATATTGTGTGGTAAATGTATTGAAGTTTGCCCACAAGATGCAAAAAATTATTTATTTGAATATGAACGTTTGAAAGATTTTTTTGGGAAGAAATTCTTTGTATCTATTGCTCCTTCGTTTTTTTCTTACTTTGATGAACCTTTCAAAATTATCTCTTATTTAAAGAAGAATGGCGCTATTATTAGTGAAACTTCAGTTGGAGCTGAATTAGTTTCAAAGGAATATGAAAAGTTGTCAGGAATAAAGATTAGTACAGCATGTCCTGTGGTGGTTAATTTAGTTGAGAAATATTATCCTGAGAAAATTAAATATTTATCACCGGTGGTTTCTCCAGCAATTGCACATGCAAGGTTTTTAAAACAATATTTTGGAAATTACCCCCTAGTCTTTATTGGCCCTTGTATTGCTAAAAAACGTGAGCTTGAGAAAGAATATGATTTGGTTTTAACATTTGAGGAACTTGAAAAATTTTTAGAATCTGAAAATATAGATATATTGGATTTTGAAGATGATTTTCCACAGGAGCCGTATCCAAAATTAGCAAGATTTTATCCTATTTCTGGTGGAATATTAAAAACTCTTGGAGAAACTTTTGATCAAGTTTTTAATATTGAAGGAGTAAAGAATATAAAAGACTTTTTAGATAGAGTTGATGATATAGATGGAAACTATTTTGTAGAAATGTCTGCTTGCATTGGAGGATGTATTGAAGGTCCCGCATCAAGAAAAGATATAAGTCAGCTTGAAAAAAGAATAAGATTATCTCAAAATATTAAAAAAATTCCAGAAGGAAAGACAATAGAAAATGTTGAATTGGATTTAAAAAGAAAGTTCAAGGATAAAAAACATTATTACAACTACACAGAACAACAAATTCAAGAAGTTCTGTTCTCGATAGGTAAAACAGACAAATCTAAAGAATTAAATTGTAGTGCGTGTGGGTATGATACTTGCAGAGAAAAGGCAATTGCAGTTCTTGAAAAGAAGGCAGAAAAGGAAATGTGTATAACTTACCTTATTGATAAAGTCTCTACTGTCAGTAATATGGTTGTAGAAGAAACACCAAACCTTATATTAATTGTAAAAGATGGAAATATAAATTACAAAAATAAAGCAGCACGCCTTACTTTTATGAGTTTATCTAACAAAAAGTTATGGGAATTTTTAAAAGATGTAGAGCAAAGTGGATTTAAAGAGATAGCTGTAAATAGCAAAAATTTGAAGTTTTTCGTTAAAAGATTTAATTTACCAGAGGATAGTGGTGAAGTATTTATTTTAACAGACGTTACAAAAGAACTAGAACAGGAAGAAAGGGTAAAGATAATAAAGAAGCATACAATTGAAAAGATTGAAGAGGTTTTAAATAAACAAATGCTACTAGCTCAAGAAATTGCAAGCCTTTTAGGAGAATCGATTGCAGAAACAAAGTCCCATTTTACGGAATTTAAAAGATACATGGAGGAAGAAAATGATTACTTGTGAGATAAATTATGCGTCGAAGAACAAAAAAGGAGAATGGGTCTGTGGAGATTCTATAAAGATAAGAAGAAATGAAGAAAAATGCGTGGTTAGTGTTTCAGACGGCTTGGGAAGTGGTGTTAAAGCAAATATATTATCAACACTAACAGCTACGATGGCAACAACGATGGTTTTTAATAATGTACCTATAAAAGAAGTTTTTACATCTATTATATCTACACTTCCCACATGTAAGGTAAGAAGAATAAGTTATTCAACGCTTGCTACATGTTTGATGGATTACAAGAAAAAAAGATGTACTATTTTTGAATATGAATTTCCTTTGATTTTTTATTTTAGAGATGGTGAGCTTTTAAATTTAAAAAAGATTGTGAAAAAAGTAGAAAATAAAAAATTAACAATTAGTGAAATAGATATCAAAATAGGTGACTCAATATTTTTAATGACTGATGGAATATCTCAAGCAGGAATGGGAACCGATATGTATCCATTTGGATTTGGAGAAGAAAATATAATTTTCGAGTTAAAAAATCTTTTAAAAAACAAGGTAGAACATGAAAATATTGTCAAGCACATGATTAAATTAGCAAAAAAGCTCGATAGGTATTCAAAAGGTGATGATGCATTAATAGCAGGTTTGAAAATAAGGGAAAAAAGAGTTTTGACCATAATGGTGGGGCCCCCTGAAGACGAGAGAAAAGATAGATTGGTTGTTGAAAAACTTTTAAATTCAAAAGGTAAGAAGGTTATATGTGGTGGGACAACTGGTCAAATAGTTGAAAGGATAACAGGAAAAAATATAGATGTAGACGTTAGAACAATTTCAAAAAATTCACCGCCAATAGGGTATATGGATGGAGTAGATCTTGTAACAGAAGGAATAATAACTTTAACTCAGGTTTTTAGATATTATGAAAACCAAATAGAAGAACTTGGTGTTGGGGCAAAAAAATTAATTGAGATGTTAGAAGAAGCAGATGTAATAAATTTTCTTGTAGGAAGGGCAATAAATCCAGCACATCAAAATCCATTATTTACACACGATATTTCTTTGAAGTTTAGGCTGATAAATGATATTTCGAAAATACTCGAAAAAAGAGGAAAAATAATTAATCTCGAATATTTTTAGGAGGTGCAATGATGGAAAGAAATTTTGAAAAAGTTGAAGAAATTTTAAAAAAACATGGATATGAAAAAAAGAACTTGATAAAGATACTTCTTGACGTGCAAAAAGAGTACAGACATATTCCAAAGGAAGTTGTAAATTATCTTTCAGTTGCACTTGATATACCTCCTGCAAAGATATTTGGTGTTGCAACCTTTTACGCACAATTTTCACTTAAACCAAAGGGTGAATATACTATTTTAATTTGTGATGGAACAGCTTGCCATATGGAAGGTTCTATGAGTCTAATAAAAGCAATTGAAGAAGAAGTTGGAGTAAAGCCCGGAGAGGTTACCCAAGATCTTAAATTTAGTTTAGATAAAGTTGGTTGTCTTGGAGCATGTGCACTTGCACCAGCGATGGTTATTAATGGTGAAGTTTACGGAAATCTTACTCCTGAGAAAACAAAAGAAATTTTAAGAAAACTTAAAGAAGGAGATGATAGATAATATGTTTAAGACAATTCAAGAAGCATTAAGCTATATAGAAAAACAACAAGAACTTAGAGAACAAAGATTAAAAGATAAGTCAATATATGTTTGTGTTGGAACAGGTTGTACTGCAAATGGTTCAAGAAAGGTATACAAGAAGTTTGTTAAAGTTATTAGAGAGAAAGGCCTTGATGTGAAAGTTGAAACAATAGATGATGATGAAAGCAATGTAGTAAGGAAAACAGGATGTTGTGGGCTTTGTTCGCTTGGGCCACTTGTAAAAATAATGCCTGAAGGAATTACATATTCACATGTAAGGTTAGATGATGTTGAAGAAATAGTTGAAAAAACCATAGAACGTGGAGAAGTAATTGAAAGGCTTCTTTTAACAGATTCAGTTACAGGTCAAAAAATAACCAAGCTTGAGGATGCAACATTCTTTAAAAATCAAACCTTCTACATTATGGAAGGTATTGGTACAAGCGAATGTGAAAAAATAGAAGATTACATGGGACGTGGCGGATACAAATCACTTTTAAAAGTTTTGTCTTCAATGAAACCAGAAGAAGTAATTGAAACGGTTAAGGCATCTGGACTTAGAGGTAGAGGCGGCGGAGGATTTCCAACTGGACTAAAATGGGAGTTTACATACAAAGCAAAAGGTGATAAGAAATTTGTCGTTTGTAACGCCGACGAGGGTGACCCAGGTGCGTTCATGAATAGAACACTTCTTGAAAGGGATCCACATTCAGTTTTAGAAGGAATGATAATTGCAGCATATACAGTTGGAGCCCAAAAGGGATATGCTTACATTCGTGCAGAATATCCAATTGCCGTTGAAATGTTCAATAAAGCAATAAATGATGCAAAGAAAATGGGGTTACTTGGAGAAAATATTCTTGGAACTGGCTTTTCCTTTGATCTAGAAGTAAAAGAAGGAGCTGGTGCATTTGTATGTGGAGAAGAGACGGCACTTCTTGCTTCAATTGAAGGAAAAAGAGGGGTTCCAAGGCCAAGGCCACCATTTCCTGCACAAAAAGGACTATGGGGTTATCCAACACTCATAAATAATGTCGAGACATATGCAAATATTGCAAAGATAATTAGAGATGGTGTTGAAAACTACAGAAAACGTGGTGTGGAAAAATCACCTGGAACGAAGATGTTTTCTGTTACAGGTCCTCTTAAACTGACTGGAATTATTGAAATAGAATTTGGAACAACTATAAGGTACGTTTTGGAAAATATTTGTGGAGGAACAGTAGAAGGTAAAAAACTAAAAGCGATTCAAATTGGTGGGCCATCGGGAGCATGTTTGCCAGAAAAGTATTTTGATTTGCCACTTGACTATGATACGTTGAAGTCTGTTGATGCAATGGTTGGTTCAGGTGGTATTGTTGCTATAACTGAAGATAGTTGTATGGTTGAAGTTGCAAGGTTTTTTCTTGACTTTACCAAGAGAGAATCATGTGGAAAGTGTGTACCATGTAGAGAAGGAACAATGCAAGCTTACACAATTTTAGAGAAATTTACTCAGGGAAAAGCAACATATGAAGATCTTGAAAACCTTGAGAGCCTTGCAAAAATAGTAAAAACAGCTTCTTTATGTGGACTTGGAAAAACTGCTCCAAATCCAATTTTGAGTACTTTAAAACACTTTAGAGATGAATATATAGAACATATTAACGGAAAATGTCCAAGTGGAACCTGTACAGCACTCAGAAAATACGTTATTAATCCAGAGCTTTGTAAGAGTTGTAGCCTTTGTGCAAGAGCATGTCCACAAGGAGCAATTAGCGGAGAGAGAGGCAAACCATATGTAATAGACCAGGGAAAATGTGTAAAATGTGGTATTTGTTTCGAAAAATGTAAATTTAACGCAATAGAATTGGTTTAATGGGAGGCGATCGTAGTGAAGATAATAGTTAATGGAAAAGAAACTATAATAAAAGATGATTCAAGGAATCTTTTAGAGGCATTAAGAGATGTTGGAATAGAGATACCAAACCTTTGTTATCTTTCTGAAACTTCAATTTACGGCGCCTGTAGAATGTGTCTTGTTGAAATAGATGGTCAAATAATGACTTCTTGTTCTATAAAACCATATGAGGGTATGAATGTTAAAACACATACACCAGAAATATACGAAATGAGAAGAGGGATTCTTGAGCTTATTCTTGCATCACACAACAGGGATTGTACAACATGTGAGAGAAATGGAAATTGTAAATTACAAAGATATGCAGAAGAATTTGGAATAAGAAAAGTAAGATTTGACAAACTTGACAAGTCAAATATTATAGATTATTCATCAATAATTATAAGGGATAATTCAAAATGTATTCTTTGCGGTGACTGTGTGAGAGTTTGTGATGAAATTCAATCTATAGGTGCAATAGACTTTGCATTTAGAGGATTTGAAGCACAAGTTATGCCAGCATTTGGTGAAGAACTTTCGACAACAAATTGTGTTCTCTGTGGCCAATGTGTGGCTCACTGTCCAACCGGTGCTTTGACATTTAGAAACGACCTTCAGAATGTATACAAAGCAATGGAAGAAGGTAAATACATTATAGGTATGATGGCACCTGCAGTTCGTGCGTCGATTCAGGAAGAACTTGGAATGGAGGAGGATGTTGTTGTAGCAGGAAGAATTGTTAACTTTTTAAAATCAATAGGGTTTAAAAAAGTATTTGATGTTGCATTTGCTGCAGATCTTGTCGCATACGAAGAAGCTCATGAATTTAAGGAAAGACTTGAAAAAGGTGAAAAACTTCCACAATTTACATCTTGTTGTCCTGGATGGGTAAAATTTGCAGAACATAATTACCCTGAATATCTTAACAACCTTTCAACTGTAAAATCACCACAGCAGGCATTGGGAAGTATTATAAAGAAATTCTATGCAAAAGAAATAGGAGTAAACCCAGAAGATATTTATCTTGTGTCTATAATGCCATGTACTGCTAAAAAATTTGAAGCAGAACGTGAAGAGCTTGCAGGGGAAGTTGATGCAGTAATTACAACAAGAGAATTATCACAGTTAATAAGATCAAGTGGTTTTAACTTGAAAAATGTCCCACCAGTACCATTTGACAGGCCATATGGATTATCATCTCAGTCAGGTTTAAGCTTTGGAAAAACTGGAGGAGTATTTGGAAGTGTATTGAAAGTATTAGAAAGCGAAATTGAATTTGACGATATAAAGACTGAAGAAATTGAAAAAGGAATTCGTCTTACTAAAGCTACAACGAAAGATGGTAAGGTAATAAGCGGAATAGTTGTATTCGGTCTTGGCAACACAAGAAAAGTTATTGATTCAATTAAAAACGGTAAGTTAAAAGTGGATATAGTTGAAGTAATGGCTTGTGATTATGGCTGTATCGGTGGTGGAGGACAGCCTTATCCAAATGATACGAGAGTAAGAACGAAAAGAGCAGAAATTTTAAATGAGGTAGTTGGTATAGATGTTTTGATTTCACCAAATGAAAACTATCATATGCTTTCATTGTATGAGAAATATCTTGAAAAACCATTAAGTCATATTTCTCATGAAGTATTGCACACAACATACAGAAATAGAAAAAGAATAAACGATGAAGATATTGAAATATTACCTCTTCCAGTTGAAGAAGATAAAAAAACAACGGTTAAGGTATGTCTTGGAACATCCTGTTATTCAAAAGGTTCATATGATATACTTTCAGACTTAATAGATGTAGTGAACAAAGAAGAATGGGCTAAAAATATTGAAATAAAGGGCACCTTCTGTGTTGAAAACTGTGGTAAGTCTCCAAATGTTGTGATTAATGATACAATAGTAAGTGAGGCTACCACAGATAAAGTGAAAGAGGTGCTCAAAAAACATGTCCAATCTGAAAAAGGATAAAAGACCTTTGGAAATACCAAAACCAACTTTTGAAAGATTAAAAAAGTATCTTGCATTGCTTTTGCAAGAAGAAAGTGAGTATATATCGTCTGAGGGTATTGCTGAAAAATTGAATATTACACCTGAACAGGTTAGGAAGGATTTTACTTACATTAACATTAAAGGAAAACCAAAGGTTGGCTATCATATCCCTCCACTCATAAACGAGCTGAGTGAACTTTTTGGAATTGGGGTCATGGACAACATCATAATAGTTGGAGCTGGAAATCTAGGAAGTGCTCTTGCAAAGTACGCTGGATTCAAAAAAATTGGAGTTAGAGTAGTAGCTATCTTTGATAACGACCCAGTTAAGATTGGCAAATTTGTGGGAGAACTTTCCGTTCTCCCTTTTTCTGAAGAAAATTTGAAAAGAGTTATTAAACGTTTTAAAGTAAAGATAGGTGTTATATGTGTTACTGAAGAGAGTGCACAAGAAGTTGCAAATATACTTGTAAGAAATGGCATAAAAGCTTTGTGGAATTTTGCACCAGTTACTTTAAAAGTACCACCGGGAATAGTGTTGGAAAATCAAGATATAACTACGGGTGTTTTAACAATAAAACACCTTCTTGAAAAAAAGTGAAAAAGCGAAAAAAGCCAACATGGACACCACACCATCCCATCCCCCCCAACCTCCCATTGGGGGGGTTAGTTAATTGTAATTATCTGGAAGATCATTTTCAAATAACACTATATCGCCGGGTTGTAAGAAACTTTTAAATTTTTCTATAACTTCGTTAAGATCTTCCACTATGAATATTTTACCTTCAAAGTTTGAATCAATCAATCCTTTGTATATTTTTTCTGTTCTTTTTTCACCTATTAAAAATACAACATCTACATATTTTGCTATTTCTTTTCCAATTTTGTAATGTTCTTCGTCTTCCTTCTCACCAAGTTCTACAAATCCTGGAGTTACAATGATTTTTCTTCTATTTTCAAAAAGTGAGAGATATTCAAGGGCCATTTTAAATCCTTTCGGATTTGAATTAAATGTGTCATCTATAACCGTAATAGTATCATTTCTTACTATTTCAAGTCTGTGTTTTGGCTTTACAACATTTTTTGCCCTTTCTATTACTTCTTCTACTGGGACTTTTAGCTCAAAGCTTGCAACTATAGCAAGAAGAAGGTTTCTAATATTTTCGTTGCCATATACATTTGTTTCAAAATAAAATTTTTGATTATTCGGTGTGATAACTACAAAGCTAGCTCCATCTTTTGAAAGCTTTAATTCTTCTACTTTATACTGTGCCTCTTTTTCATTGATTGCACAGGTAATTATTTCTTTGTTTGCGTCTATATTTTCTAAAACCTTTTTAATATTTTCATCATCTATGTTTGCAATAATTTTTTTCCCCGAGCGGTTATCAAGAATAAAGTTCTTAAAATTTTGAATGATGTTGTCCAGACTTTCAAATTCTTCAAAATGTTGAATCCCAATTGAGGTTAAAATAGATATTTGAGGTTTTACAAGTTCTAACAATTTATCATAGCCGTAATTATCATTTTCAGCAAGCTCAACGATGAAGACTTCATGGGATTTATCTAATTTTTCACGTATTGTTTTTGTTATTCCCATTGTTGTATTGTAACTTTCGGGTGTCATTAAGGACTTATAATGCTCGGATACAAGATGGTAGAGATAGTACTTTGTGCTGGTTTTTCCATAACTGCCTGTAACTGCAACCGTTGAAGGGTTAAGTCTTGATATCTTTCTTTTTGCATCTTTATAGTAATATTCATTAATTAGCCTTTCAATTGGAATTAGAATTCCGTTGGTTATATAATAAAAAAGAGAATTGAATAAAACAAACGTAAATGCTATGATTTCATAGATTATGTTACTATATATAAATGTTAAAGATAAAAAAATTGCAAATAAGGAAAATGAGGTATACATTAACCTTCTAAGTCTTTTTGTAAACACTAATCTTTTCTTCTTCTTTTTCAAAAGAAATAGTTTTAAGTCAAGAAATATTGATATTAATAGTATTAAAGAGGCATATAGTGGGTGAAAAAAGTATAATATAAAAGATGCTATTAGAAGAATGTTAATTATGTATTTATTTATGTGTGAAAAGATCCACCTTATATATTTTTTTTCTGAGTATTCTTCTAATTGTAGCATATGAAGTGAATAAAGAGATCTAATAACAAAATTAGCAGCTAAAAGTGATAAAAATACCTTATCCATTGTTGATCTCTCCTATAAATTTTTTAAAATCATATAGAAAACTATCAAAATTTTCCAAAAATGGAAAGTGTCCTGCATTTTCATAGACTATTAATTTCGAATTTTCAATATACTGGTTGAATTTTATTCCTACTTCAAGTGGAACTGCATCATCTTTTTTTCCCCATATTATTAAAGCATCCTTTTTGATCTTTTTTAATTCTGTAGATATATCTTCACTGATAACATTTTTTAAAATTTCTCTCATAATACCTTTTGATGATTTATAATCTTGTGAGCCAAATTTACTTCTCAGTTTTTCAAGACTTTTTTTTAGACCAAAGGTATAAAAAAATTTTGCAAGTAATTTATAAGTAAAAATTTTAAATCTAGTCTTAAATTTTTTCTTAGTCTTAATTCCAGGTGAGGATATTATAACGACTTTTTCAAGCCAACTTGGGTTTTTGCTTGCAATTATTGAAGCAATTTTTCCGCCAAATGAGTGTCCAACTAGAATTAAATTATCTAAATTTAACTCGTTTATAAAACGTTCGATTAAATTAGCATAATCATAGCTTGAATAAATTGAGTTTGGAAGAGAGCTTTCACCAAATCCTGGTAAATCAATTAAAAACGACCTACATTTTAGTTCTTTTGCAACGGGCAAAAAAGAATTTAAATTTGCTCCCCATCCGTGTAAGAATAGGATGTTTTTTGTGCCATTTTCTATAACTTTGTAGTTTATTGTTAGATCTAAAATTTTTTTCTTCATTTTTCCACCTTTAAGTCGAAGAGATTGGTATCTATGGAATATATTTTAGATTTTTTATCTTTAAAAGCTTCAAAAGCAATTGAAATCATGTTATCAATTACCTGCGAGGATGTAAAGCCACTCATTTGCCATAGATAATATGAAAGTGCACCAGGAATACTATTAACTTCGTTAACGTATATTTTATTATCTTTAGATAACAAAAAGTCAATTCTTATATTTCCATGACATTCCAGTGCATTAAATGTATCACGCGCTATAGATTTTATGGCATTTTTTAAATTTTCATCTATTGGTGCGGGAATTATATGATTTGAAAACTTTTTTCCCTTTTGAACGTACTTTTCGTTATAATCAAAAAAATCTTTTTGCTTTTTTATTTCTTCTATTTCTGATACAACTATGTTTTTGTATCCCATTACAGCACAATTTAATTCTCTAGAATCTATCCACTTTTCAACTATAATCTTATCATCAAAAGAAAAAGCAACTTCAATTGCTTTTTCTAGTTCTGCTTTATCATTTACTTTTTTTACTCCAATACTTGACCCCAGCCTTGCAGGCTTAACTATCATTGGATATTCAAGAACTTCTTTACAATGATTTAAAAAGTCATTTGTGTAATTTTTTTTGCTTGTGTATAGAAAATCAACTACAGGAATATTTTTTTCTTTTAAAATAAGTTTTGTTATAACTTTATCTATTGCGTACATTGAAGAGTACATTCCACAACCTGTATAAGGAACGTTTAGAAATTCGAGCATTCCCTGGATGCTACCATCCTCACCGTTGCTTCCGTGAAATGTCAAAAGGCAAACATCTATAGTAATTTTTTTTATTTTGCTATGTAAGATTAATTTCCCATCTTTTGCAGAGATAAATGAAATTTGTTTTGCTTTTTTTTCAAGTCTTTCAAGGTTCTTAAAATTTTCAAGTTTTTCAAGAACCTTTCCAGTTAGCCATTTTCCATCTTTAGTAATATATAAGGGAATTATATTGTATTTGTTTTTATCAACAAAATTCAGCACTTGATGTGCTGTTATTATAGAAATCTCGTGCTCTACACTTTTTGAACCAAAGAATAATCCAACGTTTATCATATCTACCTCCAATTATAGAAGATGTTTTTCGAGCATTTCAGCGACTATTGCTGAAGGGAATGGAGCAAGTTTTTTAAGATTTTGTTGTATTTCAATAGTACTTCCTTCAACACTTTTGTCAAGCGCAATTTTTATTGCACAAAATTCAACGTCGTTTTCATAACATACCTTTGCAATAGCAGCACTATCCATATCAACTAATTCAGCTTTTGTTTCGTTGAATATTCTTGTCTTTTCTTCTACTGAATCGACAAATATATCTCCACTTGCAATTGGTCCAAGTATAACCTTGTTATACACATCGGATATACGTTCGATAAGTGTTTGAGAGGCTTTAATTTTTTTAATTTGCTTTTGCCTGAATTTTATATCATGTTCAATATATTCAGTCCCACAGACTATATCGCCAATTTTTCTTTCACTGTTAATTATACCGGCACCTCCGCAATGTATAAAGTATTTTGGATGAAAATTATCAATAAGTGCTTGGGCCATCATTGCAGATTCTACTTTCCCTATAAGGCCGTAGACGAGAAGAACTTCGTTGGCACCTATAAGTCCTCTCATATATGGCCTTTTGAGGATTTCTCCATTTTCCAAAACTGGCATTAGCTCTCTAAACGCCCCCACTATTTCTTCGCGCAAAACACTTGTTATTACTATCATTATTTCCCCCCGCTTCTAATTACCATGTGTATTTCAAAGTCTCCTTCTGAGAAAATGTTTAAAGGAAGTTTTAGAATAACACCTTCAGCCGTAATTTGTATTTCTTTTCCTGTTATAACTGTTGGAGGTGTTATGTCGACTTTATAATTGTTTTTTTCAAGGTTCATTGCTATTGAACCACTTGCCATATTTCCAAGTTCTCCTAATGCACTTAGTGCAAGCTCGTCAAGGTTGTCATATGGCATTCCCATCATTTTACTTACAACGTTTTTTGCAGTTTCTTCATTAAATGAGTAAATTAAATTTCCATCTATATCGCCGTTAAAACCTATAACTGTGACTATAGGGTATTTTGGATCAATTCCTTTTGCGATCTCTGGTTTTAAGACCTTAGGTTCTACCTGTAATACCATGTTAAAAGTTGAATTAACCGCAGTTATTAAAGAATTTATTATCTTTGCATCCATAGTTGCACCTCCTTGTCAAATGTCATCCTTCCAAATTTACCTTCAGCAACAGCCTTAAAAAAGTTGTTTTTTGCCCTTTCAAAATCTACAAGTCCGCCCTTTGCTAGATATCCACGCTTTTTTCCAAAATTTTCTATAAATTCTTCAAATGTTTCCTTAATATTTAATTCATTACTAAAAATTTCATACGCACGTGTAATTATATCATATTTATCAACCGATTCTACAGGAATACTACCAATCAAAAGTAATTTTGCGGTCACATCTTTATTAAAAAGTTTTGAATATAGTATTCCAGGAGTATCAAGCAGCTTTACTTTACCAAGGTTTATCCATTGAAGCCCCCTTGTAATCCCAGGAGCCATTCCCGTTTTTGCAAGTTTTCTTCCAGAAATTTTGTTTATTATAGATGATTTTCCAACATTTGGAACACCAGCTATTAGTATCCTTGTCTCTTTTAATTTTTCCTTTGAATAGGTTTTAATAAACTTTTTAATTTTTTCAACTGACTCTTTCTTTGAAAATGTTATAACAGGATTAGTTTTGCTAATTTCTTTAACCCAGAGGTTATTGTATGTCTCATTTGAAAGATCAGCTTTGTTTAAAACAAACAAAACATCTTTATGTGAAAATATATTTTCTTCAAAGGCGGTTGTTGCAAGAGGAGCTCTTGCATCAAGAATTATCATTATAGTATCGACAGCTTTTAGGTATTCTTTTATTTTCCTTTTTGCCTTACTTATATGACCGGGATACCACATTTATTTTGGCACCACCAAAGTACCAACATTTTCTTCTCTAATTGCACGCAGTAAATTTCCTTTTTTGAAGAAGTCTATTACCAAAATTTTCATGTTATATCGTCTACAAATCGAAAATGCTTCTGTATCCATAATTTTTAATTCTTTTTCAATTGCATCATCAAAAGTTAATTTATCAAATTTTATTGCATCTTCAAATTTTTTTGGATCCTTATCAAATATTCCTGAAACTTTTGTGCCTTTAATTAATATATCTGCTTTCATTTCAACAGCTCTCAAAGCTGCAGCAGTATCAGTTGTAAAGAATGGGTTGCTTGTACCACCTGCAAAAATTACAAGGTACCCCGCATCAAAATAAAGATTTATATCATCATAATGAATAGGTCTAATTGATGGAAGTGAGGTAACCTGTGAAACCACAACAGTTCTTAGCCCATGTTTTTCAAATAGATCCTTAAGGTATAATGCGTTGATTACGGTTCCTAACATTCCAATTTGGTCTGCAATTGTGGGAGATAATTCTTTCATTTCTCTTCCCCTGAAAAGGTTTCCGGCTCCTATTACTATCCCAATATTAGTACCGTACTCCAGGACGGAATTTAATTCATTGATAAGGTAAATAATTTTGTCAATATTAAATCCTTTTTCACCTTCACCACTAAGTACTTCACCACTTAATTTTAAAAGAACCCTTTTGTACATCTTTTATCCCTCCAATATCAAGGCTTCTTTAAATTTATTTTTGAGCCTTTCATCGCTTGTTAATAGGATTATCTGTCTTCGTTTTGATTCTTCATCTAATATTTCCAGTGTTTTTTGTAATCTAGTATTATCATATCTTATAAGTGCGTTATCTATTACAAGTGGCAAGTTGTGTTCAGACATAGTTCTATATAATGCTATTTTGTATGCAAACAATAATTGGTCAAATGTTGCAGCGCTTAAAAATTCATTTGGATTGAGTTTTTCACCGTTAATGTTCAATCTAACTGATAGGTTTTCTTCAACTATTAATGGTAAGGGTTCGTTTGTAATAGAAAGAAGTATTTTAGTAAATTCTTCTTTAAATTTCTTACCATATGTTTCAACGTATTCTTCAAGATTTTTTTGAAGAATTTGTTTTGATACTTCAATGTTTGAATAATATCCTTTTAGAGTTTCAAGTTTTCTTGAAAGTTCATCTCTCTTTTTTAAATTTTCAAGTATTTCACTAAATTCTGGAGCTTTTTCAACATCTTCTTGTAGCTCCTTTTCATATGAATTTAGTTCATCTCTTAATTTCTCGGTTTCATATATTTTTGACATTATATATTCTGGGTATATTTCTTCGGAAAGGATATTTTCAAATTTTTCAATTTCAGAATCTATTTTTGTTATTGTTTCTTTAATTTTCAAATATTCATTGTATATATTCTCAAAGTCTTTTATTTCATCAATTGAAATTTTAAGTTCCTCCAACATCTTGTTTAAGCTGGTAAAGCTTTCTTCTCTTTTAGCTTTCATTCTTTCTAATTCTTCGTTTAATTTAGCAATTTCTCTTTCAATAGAGGATTTTGAAAGGAGTAGTTTTTGGATATCATTGTATAATTTTTCAAGGTATGCAATACCTGAATCAATTATTTGAGCTGCGCTTCCCAAGTTGAAATCCTTTAACTCTCTAAGTATTTCAGATTCTAAATTTTTAAATTCTTCACTAACTTGATTATATTCTTTTTTTCTGGTTTTCCATTCTATAAATTCATAGTATTTTTGTCTTAATTCCTTTATTGATTTTAGATTATAGTCCTTTAAAATGCTCAAGTAGGTTGGACGTATCATTTTCTTCTTTGTAAGTTCCTGAATTTCTGCTTTCACTTCATCCATTCTTGATTCTATCTTTCTCCAAAGAATTGTTTCAAATAAACCTATAAAGCCGGTGAATGCTGCTCCAAAAAATAACCATATATTTATATTTCTCATAACAAACCCAAGAAGTAAAGATATTATAGCTGCAAAAAAGAAGACAAACGAAAAGTCTTTATGAACTTTTATAGATGAATTCAATTTTTTTAGTACTTTTTCGTTTTCTTCGATTTTATTTTGAATCTTTGCTTGATTTTCTCTATAAATTGCTTCTTGCTTTTCAACTTCTTCAATTATTTCTTCATTTTCTGTAAATAACTTCCAGAGAGGATTTTCTTCTAATATATTTTCAAGTTTTGTTTTCTTTTCATCATACAACTTCTTTAAAAGTGATAAATTTTTGATCTTTAAATTTACCTTTTCAAGGTCTTTTTCATTTTCTATATTTAAGTTTCTCATCTTTTCATTAAGGGTATTTTCTATTGAAGAAAAGTTATTTTCAAGTTCTTCAAGCTGAGAAGAAATTGATTTGATGTTGTTTTCTAAAACCTCAATTGTTTCCAAGAGTTCTTTTGCTTGAGAAACTGTATCTCTGTCAATCTTTGAAAATTTGAGATATTCTTTGAGGTTTAAGTTAAGTTTATCTCTTTCAGTTTTTAAAGAGTTTATTTTTTCTGTTATTTCTTGAATATACTCTCTTTTTAAGTTTGATATTTCTTCTTCTTTTTCTTCTAATATTTGCTTTAACTGCTCACTCTTTCTTTTTAATTCATTTTTTTTCGATATTTTATTGTTATAATTTTTTATTTTTTCTTTTACTGAATCAATGTAGCTATCAATTTCAGATATTTGTTTGCTTATATTTTCAATACATAATTGAATTTCATTTGCATACTCATCAGTTTTGTTAATTGCATCTGTTAGTTTTAAGCCCCATTCATTTTTTTGCATCCTTTTTTTCATGTAACTTATTACAAAAGCATCTTTTTCCTTTATTGTATCAAGTTTTTCATCTTCCATTATAAATCCAATAGTTTCTAAAAGTTCTCTGTCGACTAAAGAGTTAAATTCACCATTGAGAAAGTCGACTTTAAAATCACCTTCATCGGTTGAAATTTCTCCGCCAAATTCAAAATGATTCCATGGCTCGTACTTCTTTATTTCATTACCTGGTTTTGAAAGAGAATTTAATAGAAAATATGCTAGTGTTGTTTTTCCAGATGAATTTGGCCCAAAAATAACATTTAGGCCTGGTTTAAATTTTATTTCTTTATTTTTTAATTTTCCGAATCCATTGATTTTAACTTTTTTGATCAACATACTTTATCACCTCTTAAAACCTTTAACAAGAAAGATTTTGTGGTGTCATCTTGGGTAAGATCTGTCACTTTTCTTTCAAGAAGATTTTTGTATTCTAGCTTTTCAAAATCTCCTATAACAATATAATCTTCGGATAATTTTTCATACTTTTTTTGATCAACAATTTGTTTTAAAACAATGATATTTTTTGAGTATTTCTTTTCAGGAAGATTTGAAAGATCAGAAGGATAAAAAATTCCAATTGTTTCAGTTTCAAATTTTTGCTTTTCATTATCTATTTGTATAATTGGTATATTGTTTATAGGTGAGGAGTTAAAATCAAGTTCTTCGTCAGTTATGCTGTAGTTGTTAAAATATGCTGAAAGAATTTCATTTACCTTATCATACATTCCAAACTCACCAAGAATGTTTGAAAACACAAAATGAGCGTTTTCGTATTGCTTTGATAGTTTGTCAATAAGATTTATTTTTGCTTGAAAAATAAGATTCCAGAGAACACTTATTCCAAATGGAACACTGAATAATTCTAGATTAGAAACTTTTATTTCCATATATCTAAAACCCCCTTAGAGAAGATTTGCTGCTTCACTAGCAAGTAGTGAACGCTCACCTTTTTTTAGAACAACATGTGCAGATAATTTGCTATTTAAGAATTTTGTTGCAGCGTATACAAGTCCGTTGCTATCTTTATCAAGGTAAGGTGTATCTATTTGATATGGATCACCAAGGAGAACAACTTTTGTATTTTCTCCTGCTCTTGTAAGAATAGTTTTTATCTCATGTGGTGTTAGGTTTTGTGCTTCATCAATAATAATGAATTGATTAGGTATTGATCTACCTCTAATGTATGTTAAAGCTTCTATATCTATTATTTCCTTTTTCATAAATTCTTTCATATTTATGTTTGAAATTTTGAAAAGATATTCAAGATTATCGTATATTGGTGACATCCATGGTTTCATTTTTTCTTCAATATTTCCCGGTAAATATCCTATGTCTTTTCCACCCATAGCGACAAGTGGCCTTGCAACAATTATCTTTTCGTATTTTTGTTCTGTTACAGTCTTTTCAAGAGCGCAAGCGAGTGTAATAAAGGTTTTGCCAGTTCCAGCTATTCCGATCAGTGAAACAAGTTTTATATCATCATTTAGTAATGCGTCCATTGCAAAAAATTGTTCTCTATTTCTTGGTTTTACATTCCAGGCTTGAATGTGTTTTTTCATTTCAAGTAAATTTTCCCCGTCATATCTAAAGTATTTATCTCTGGAAATTATATAGGAATTAGGAAATAAATTTGATTTATCGAGCATATCAACGTTAGATGTTTCAAAATAACCAGGATTTAGAGTTTCAAGATCTGATCTATCAGTTAGATAATCTTGAGATGGGATTCCAAGAGCATCGGCTTTAACCCTTAAATTAATATCTTTTGAAACCAAAAAGGTGGGATTTTTAGAATTTTTCATTACATGTAGTGTGTAAACTAATATCCAATTGTCGATGTACTTTTCATATAAAAAATCTATATTTTCATGATCGCTTTTTTTAAGCGAAATTACCTTTAATGTTCCTCCATTTTTTAGTTTTATACCTTCTGAGAGTTTTCCAAGTTTTCTTAAATTGTCTAACTCCCTTATAGCATCTCTTGCAAATTTTCCAAGTCCCCCGGAATGTCTTTTCAAGTTATCTAATTCTTCTAAAACTGGAAGAGGTATTATTACATTATTGTCTTCAAAAGAGTAAATTGATTGTGGATCATGTATTAAAACGTTTGTATCTAAAATAAAATTTTTAACCATTACCTATCCCCCCATATTCTTATAAATTCATTTATGTTATTATAGCCTATTTTTTCTGAGAGTTTTAAAAAGACCTTCGCTGTTAATATGGCATCTTCAAGAGCACGGTGTGGTACTTTATTTGCTATTTTAAATTCTTTTACAAGGCTTTCCAAGCTTCTTTTTTTATTGTACAATACCCGTGAAATTTCAAGTGTATCAATATATCTAAAATTTATAGGAAATTCTCCTATTTCTTTTGTAGCAATATCAATAAAAGAAAGGTCAACATATGCGTTATGCATTACAAAAATAGTGTCTTTTGCATATGCTCTAACATTTGAAATAATAGTTTCAAGAGACGGAGCATCTGTTATAGCATCATTCGATATTCCGTGTATCTTTTCAGTAAGAGCAGGTATCCTTATATTCGGGTTTACAAGAGAGTGGTAGATCCATTTTTTGACGATTTTATTTTTGTATACAGGTACAATTGCAATCTCGATTATTCTATCACCAAAATAAGGGTTTAATCCCGTTGTTTCTGTATCCATGACACAGTATACATTTTCATCTAACATTAAGTTTCCTCCTAAACTATTAGTTCTTCTCCTCCACCTCTTGCGATAACAATTTCTCCAGCTTCCTCAAGTCTTCTTACAACATTAATAATTTTTTGTTGTGCTTCTTCAACATCTTTAATACGAACTGGTCCCATAAATTCTAATTCATCTTTTAATAGTTGAGCAGCCCTCTTTGACATGTTATTAAATATCTTTTCTTTTAGTTCTTCAGAAGCACCTTTTAGTGCTACGGCAAGGTCTCTTGTATCAACTTCACGTAAAACAAGTTGTATGGATCTATCATCAAGTTTAAGAAGATCTTCAAAGACAAATAGTCTTCTCCTAATCTCTTCTGCAAGTTCTGGAGATTCATACCCAAGCTTTTCCATGATAGATTTTTCAGTGGCTCTATCGATGTTATTGATAATTTCAGCAGCAGTATCTATACCGCCAACCTGACTTAATGTTTGGACACCAAGACCGCTGAATTTCTTTTCAAGATTCTTTTCAATCTCTCTAACAATATCAGGTGAAGCTCTATCGAGCAGAGCAATTCTTTTAACGACTTCTGCTTGAATTTTTTCTGGCAGTGCAGATAAGACTTTTGCAGCAAGCGGTGGATCCAAAAAGCTTAATACCAAAGCAATAGTTTGGGGATGTTCTGATTGTAAAAAGTTAACGACTTGCATGGGATCTGCAAGTCTCATAAACTCAAATGGTTTAACTTGCAGGTTAGAAACAAGTCTTTCTATTACTTTCATTGCTCTTTCTGGACCAAATGCCTTTATGAGCATTTCTTTTGCATATTCAATACCACCGGATAGTAACATTTCACGAGCTTTTGATAGTTCTTTAAATTCTTGTAAAACTTCTTGCTTTTCATCATCTTTAACATTTCCTAAATTTGCAATTTCTATTGTCAACTGTTCTACATCTGATTCGTCAAGATTTTTAAGTACATTTGCAGCATTTTCAGGCCCCATTAAAACAAGTAAAATAGCGGCTTTTCTTTTTCCAGGTATACTAGATTTCTCGGCCATATGTTCACCCTCTTTCCGAAATCCAGATCTTTATTATTGATGCTACTTCTTCTGGTGACTTAACTGCAAGTTGTTTTGCATAATCTCTAAGCTCTTCAATAACTTTCTGTGCTTCTGAAAGAATTTCTTCAGCTTCTTCGCTAGTTTTTTCTTCCATAACCTTTTGAACTTCTTCTTCAAGCATTTTGTACCTTTGCAAGACAAGTTTTCTTGCTTTTACTTTCTTTAATTGCATTAGAAAACCATATGTTCCAAAAAATACAAGAATTGTAGCTATTAGCAAGAGACCTGCTTTGTAAAGAAACTCTTTTTGTTTTGTTTGTTGCTCTATTATTTTTGAAAATTCTTCTTCTGTTTCTCTGCTAAATGGAATGAATGCAAGAGAGTATGAAATTGCGGACGGACTAGAATTTGCAGCTATGCTTTTTTCTATAACATCTGAAACCATTTTATTTATTTCATCTTTTGAAATTTTATTAAACACTGTTGAGGAAGAATCTATAATAACGGAAAGTGATATGTTTTCTATCTCACCTTCGTTATTTTGAACAATGTTTTCAACGATTTTATTTAGTTCATAGTTTGTAATTTGATGATTTTTCTCATATAAAGTAATGTTTGATCCTTCAGCACTTTGATAGTATGTAGTTGGTATATTTGATTCAGTTCCAACTGGGCCACCGTCTGCAGGAGCTGTAGTACTTTTTTCACTTTCGGTTTCTTGACTTCTGATAAGCCCACCCTTTGGTGTGCTGTATGTTGTTATTGTTTTTTCTGCCTTTTGCCAGTTCAATTTTACATCTGGAATGACTTCTACTGTACCAAAACCAAATACTGTTTCAAGTGCAGGTTGAATCTTTTTTTTATAGTAACTTTCTAATTGCATTTTTAATTCGACTTTTGTTGAAGCTGAAACTGTATTATCATCGAAATTTACTAAATCACTTAGAGCCCTTCCATAGTTGTCGATAACCTTAACGTTTTCTGGTTTCAAACCTTCTACTGCTCCAGTTAGAAGTTAAATGATACCCTTAATTTGCTCTTTTGAAAGACTAACGCCTGGATCAAGCACTAACTGGACAGAGGCTCTTGTTTCTGCCATTTCACCACGAACATAGTATGTATATTTTGGCAAAGTAAGGTGTACCCTTGCAAATTTTACTCCATTGATTGTTGCAATTGTTCTTTCTAATTCACCTTGTAATGCTCGCTGATAATTTACTTGTTTGTCAAAGCTTGTAGCACCAAAACTGCTTTGGTCAAGTAGTTCAAAACCTTTAGTTGAAGAGCCTAAAGCTCCGCTAGATGCTAATTTCATTCTTACTTCATATACGTTATAAGATGATGGAATAAATATTCTATTTCCAGCTTCTACTTTGTAAGGTATCCCTTGTGATTCAAGTTGCTGAATAATAGCTCCAGCATCTGTTTCATTATTGGCTGAGATTAAGAGAACATACTTTGGAGCATTTAATATAACAGTTAAAACTATAGCAATTAAAATTGCTGCTAAAAGTGAAAGCATAGTAATTTTTTGATTCTTTTTTAAGCCTTTCCAAAAATCAGGAAACTTAGAAAATGAATCTAAAAATTTTCTAAACCACTCCAACCCCATCACCTCATATTGTTATACTAAGAAATAAATTATCAAACTCTGGTTCAAATCCAAAGTTTATCCTCCAATATTTATTTCCATACCCAACAGAAATAAAAAAGCTACTTAAACTAAACCCTTTTGAAAAATCGTAGTATATTTCGTAGCTTTCGCCTATAGGTCTAAAATGAGAATATCCAATTATTGGGCCAATTGATATTTCATTTTCATAATTTAAATTATACCCCAAATTATATCCAATTACAAAAGAATCGAAGTGATTTATTCTAATGTAAGATTTTGTTCCCAACTCAATTGGAAAATAACCTTTTCTAAAATGAATAGTTGAAGAAATATCAAAATAAACTATTCCTAAATAATCAAAAATGCCACCAAAAGAAAAAGCAGTGTAAGTTTGACTGGAATTTTCTGTGAGTGTTCCTTGCAAATATAAAACGTATCTATCGTACAAATAAGATTTTCTACTTATCTTTCTTGAAGCAGCAATTACTTTGTTTGCATATGCGTTGCCTTGTTCTATATATTTTCCTTTTTTGTAATTTGATTCACCTATATTGTATATAGCTAACACTTTATAGATGTCATTATATTTTTGATGATAGTATCTTATCATCCTATCTGTACCCAGGAGTGCTTGCTGAGGATTCCATGCGTTGAATACTCCATAATCAATTGCGGCATCAGCTTTGAATTGAGTTATACCCATTGCTCCTACATGAGAAAGTGCATGTATATTAAAACCAGATTCGATATATGCAAGTCCTTTTACTATTTCAGGGAATCTCATAGTATCGGTAAAACTATCAAATGAAACAATTTTGTAAACAAAGGGATTATATATGGAAATTTTACCACCTTTGTTATAAAATTGTAATTGTAGACCAATGTTGGATTTTGTTATATAATTTAAAGGATCAAATAAAAAAGATAAAGTTATTGTTGAGATAAATAAAATGACCAGAAAGAATATTTTCTTCATACACTTCCCTCCCATTATATAATACCATAAAAATGAAAAGATGAGGTGAATTAAATGAAATGGAAAATAAAAATAAAGGATATAATTGCTAAAAAAAATGTTAAGATTGAGGACTATTATGAAAGCGAATACATTGAGCTACATACAGGAACGTATAAAGTAATTGATAAAAGATTTAAAGTAAAAATTTCAATAGTATATTCAGATGATACAATTGTAGTTGGAGGATATGTTTCTGGAAAAGTTGAAAGACCATGCGATAGATGTCTTGAAATGGCTATAATGCCTTTGGAAGGAACGATAGAGGCTGTGTATGACTTAAAAAATGAACCAAATTTTAAAAATTCTGAAATAGAAAATTTGAAAAATGTGATATACTACAAAGGAGAAGAAATAGATCTTGAGGAAAGAATACTTGAAGCACTTGTTGTTAGTGCTCCTGACGTTTTTGTTTGCAAAGAAGATTGTAAAGGTTTATGTCCTTTCTGTGGGGAGAATTTAAATGAACATCCAGATCATGTTTGCAAAGAAATGGAAGTATTTAATATAGATCCGAGATTTGAAAAGCTTTTAAAATTAAAAGAAGAAATGCAAAATAAGAATTGATATAAATTAAAAGGGAGGGATTTATATGGCAGTACCAAAGCAAAAAAGGTCAAGAAGCAGAACACATCACAAGAGGGCAAAAATATACAAAGCATTTTCTGTTCCTGTTTCCGTATGTCCAAATTGTGGTGCACCAAAACTTCCTCACAGAGTTTGTTTAAATTGTGGATATTACGGTAAAAAACAAGTATTTGAAGTTGCAGAATGATTATGAAAAAAATAGCAATTGATTTAATGGGAGGAGATTATGCGCCAGCAGAAATTTTAGCTGGCGCTCTTTCCTTTGCAAAAGAAAATGAAGATGTGGAACTTTATCTTGTAGGAATTGGAGAAAATTTTAAAGACGTGCAACTACCAAAAAATTGTGTAAAGGTAGTAACCGACGATTTTTTGCCAATGGATGTAAAACCCACAGAAGCGATTAGGCGAAGAAAAAGCACAATGTATGTTAGCTGTCAACTTGCTAGAGAAAAGAAAGTTGATGCGGTTGTTAGTGCAGGGAATACTGGTGCACTTTTGGCATGTGCAACTTTTGTTGTAGGAAGAATTAAAGGAATTGAAAGACCTACTCTTGCAGTACCGATTCCGACTAAGAATGATTTTTGTGTTTTAGCTGATGCAGGAGCAAATATAGATGTAAAACCTTCTAACCTTCTCCAGTTTGCCATTATGGGTGTTGAATATGCTAAGTTGCTTGGCAAAGATAATCCTACTATTGGACTTTTGAATGTTGGAACAGAAGAAAATAAAGGAACACAAAAAGAAAAAGAAGCATTCCAGGTTTTGAAAGAAAGATTTGGTAATCAATTTATCGGAAATGTTGAAGGTAACGATTTAAATACGGGGAAAGTAGACGTTGTTGTTGCAGATGGGTTCCATGGAAATATAGCTATGAAGACCATGGAAGGTGCAGCAAAAATGATTACAGAGCTTATAAAGTCTGAAGTAAAAAAGAATATAATATCTGCCTTGGGTGCTCTTTTAATGAAGCCTGTATTTAATTCATTGAAAAATAAACTTGATCCAAAAAAATATGGAGGAACATTCTTTATTGGTGTAGAGGGAGTAGTAGTAAAGGCTCATGGTAATTCAAATAGGACGGCGATATTTAACGCGTTAAAGGTTGCAAAAAAGGGAGTAGAAGAAGAACTTCCTTTAAAAATTAAGGAGGCACTTTTAAAATGTGCGGAATAGTGGGAATAATTGGAACGGAATTTAGTATAAAAGAGCTTGTTGATGATTTGCAAAAGTTGGAATATAGAGGTTATGACTCTGCAGGAATAGCTTTTTATAAAGATGGAAGTATTGTTATTCAAAAAGCTACGGGAAAAATTTCAAATTTAAGAGAACAAATTACAAATTCTAACACTTCAGTTGGTATTGCTCATACAAGATGGGCGACTCATGGTGCTCCAACTGACGAAAATGCTCATCCTCATACGGATTGTACTGGTAAAATTGCAATTGTTCATAATGGAATAATAGAAAATTATGCAGAGATAAAAGAAGAGTTAAAGAGAAAGGGACATAAATTCAAATCAGAGACTGATACGGAAGTTATTTCACATTTGATCGAAGAAAATTTTGAAGGGGATCTCTATAAAGCAGTCTTAAAATCTGTGAAAATGCTTAAAGGTGCATATGCTATAGTTGTTATGCATTCTGACATGAAGGATACTTTAGTTGCGGCAAGAAAAGGCAGTCCACTAGTTTTGGGCAGGGCAGAAAATAAGGTTATTTTAGCCTCAGATGTTACACCAATTATAAAATATACAAAAGACGTAGTTTTTTTAGAAGATGGAGATATTGCACTATTGAAAAATGGAGAATATAAAATTACAGATGTGAATGGAAATATTGTTTTAAGAAAAGTTTATCATGTTGATTGGGATGAGGCTTCTGCAGAAAAAGGCGGATACAAGCATTTCATGTTAAAAGAGATAAATGAAGAACCTGAAGCAATAGAAAGTGCGTTTGTGGGGAGAATTACTAATGAAGGGCCAATACTTACGGAATTAAAAGAGTTTAATTTAGAAAAGGTTGAAAAAATAAAACTTGTTGCTTGTGGAACAAGTTATCATGCTGGGCTTGTTTTTAAGTATTTTTTAGAGAAACATTCAAATATTGATGTAGAAGTCGATGTAGCATCAGAATTTAGATACAGAAACATACATATAGATGATAAAACGTTGGTAATTGCAATTTCTCAATCTGGTGAAACTGCAGATACTCTTGAATCTGTTAGACTTGTAAAATCAAAAGGAGCAAGAGTTGTTGCAATTTCTAATGTAGTAGGTTCAACTATTACTAGAGAAAGTGATGTTACAATTTTGATGAATGCTGGCCCAGAAATTGGAGTTGCAGCTACTAAAACTTATGTAAATCAACTTGTTGTTTTATACATTCTTGGAATGTATATTTTAAAAGAAAAAAATATGTGGAATGAAGAACTTGAAAAAGATTTCGAATTTTTGAAAAAAGCACCAGAAATTTTTAGAAAATTATTGAGTGATATAAACTTAGAAGAATATGCAGCATATTACAAAAATTACCATCATTTTATGTACATAGGCCGTGGAATTAATTATCCATCTGCGTTAGAGGGCGCTTTGAAATTGAAAGAAATTAGTTATATTAATGCTACCGCATATCCAGCTGGAGAGTTAAAACATGGACCAATTGCTTTGCTAGATCCGACATTTCCTGTTTTTGCTATTGCACCAAAGGATAGATTATTTGAAAAAACAAAAAGTAATATTGAAGAGTCAAAGGCAAGAAAGTCAAGAATAATTTCTGTAACTAATGAATCAAATAAGGATTTGGAAGGTATTTCCGATGACATAATTTATGTTCCTGATAGCCCAGAAGACATGTATCCTCTTACGATTTCTCCTGTTATACAACTTTTTGCATATTTAATTGCTGATATGAGAGGTTATGATCCTGACAAACCAAGAAATCTTGCAAAGAGTGTTACTGTCGAATAAGATATTAATATACAAGAATTTGGAATTTTCAAATAAAATCAAAAGCAAACAGGGCTCTAGTGTTAATTAGAGCCCTGTTTTTATGATTTAAAAAATTATTTGTTTAAAAATTACCTTTTCATACTTGATGCAGTTCTCAACATTTCATCAGCAGTTTGGATTGTTCTTGAATTTAATTCGTAAGCTCTCATAGCACTAATCATGTCAACCATTTCTTTAACTATATCTACATTTGACTTTTCTACATAACCTTGTAATATAGAGCCAAAACCATCTTGTCCTGCGGTGCCTTCAACAGGAGTACCACTTGCTGGTGTTTCCAAGAAAAGGTTATCCCCAATTGCCTTTAAACCAGAAGGATTGATAAATCTTACCAATGTAATTGTTCCAAGATTTTGTAGAGTTCCGTCTTGAAGCTCTGCGGTAACTATACCATCTGGAGATATACTTAGCGATACAGCATTTTGTGGTACGACAATGTTTGGTGATAGTAAATTACCATTGCTGGTTATTATCCTACCATTGCCATCAATTTTAAATTGCCCATCTCTTGTATATGCTATTCTACCATCTTGAAGTTGGATTTGGAAAAAGCCATCACCGGAAATGGCTAGATCAAGAGAATTTCCCGTTCTTTCTAAATTTCCTTGAGTAAAAATTCTTGTGGTTGCTGATAATTTTGTTCCGTGTCCTACATATAAACCTGTTGGATGCAAAGAATTTTGTGCGGTTGCTGCTCCAGCATTTTTTGAATAATCATAAAGAAGATCTTGAAATTCTGATTTAACTTTTTTATACCCAGCGGTATCTACGTTTGCAATATTATTTGAAAGCGTGTCGAGTTTAAATTGTTGTGCCCACATTCCTGTTGCTGCTGTATAAAGTCCATTAATCATTTACTACACCTCCTACTTTAAATTACCCGCGGAATTAATAGATTTGTTAAGTAATTCATCGTGTACAGTTACAGCTTTTGATAAAACTTCGTAATGCCTATTTGCTTCTATCATTTTTACCATTTCCTTTACAATGTTCACATTTGATTTTTCTACATATCCTTGTAAAATCCTAAAATTTTCTTTTTCAATTTCTTGGCCTTTGTAGAAGGTGTAACCAATCTTTCTTGGATTATCAAGATCTACAACTTTGATATTATTAATAAGATCTGATTTATTGGATATTTTAATTCTTTGATCATTTTTATCTAATACATAATACCCTTCACTTGTAACTAAAAAACCGTCGCTACTAATTTTAAAATTTCCTGCTCTTGTGTATAGCTTTTCTCCGTTTTTTTCTACTACAAAGAAACCAGAACCATCAATTGCAAAATCTAACATATTTTCAGTATGTTCGATATTTCCCTGAGTGAAATCAGTTTTTACTTCATCTAAAATAACTGCTTGCTCGAACTTTCCAATATCCTTAATTTCGACCTTTTTTTCTTGAGGCATTGGTTTAAAAGAGTGTAATCTTTTTTCAAGATATGTCTTAAATGCCAAGTTATCAGCTTTATAGCCAATAGTTTCTGCATTAGATATATTATTTGAAAGCGTATCAAGTTTTGTAATATCAGCCAACATTCCCATAGAAGCAAGGTAAACACCTTTGTACATTTTTAATCACCTCAAATTTTTATTCGTAGGTTTCAGCTACTTCATTTAATAATTCTTCATCATCCAATAAAATTCCTGTACCTCTTGCTACACAAGTTAATGGATCTTCAGCTACCTTGCAGGGAACGCCTATTTCATCGTAAATTGCCTTATCTATTCCTCTTAGTAGTGCTCCACCGCCGGTGATTACTATTCCCTTTTCCATAATATCTGCAGAAAGTTCTGGTGGAGTCTTTTCAAGAACCACCTTGATCCTGGAAATAAGACTTTCAATAATCGGTTTTAGCATACTGTATACTTGTGATGAGTTTAATTTATCCGTTCGGGGAAGGCCAGTTACCGCATCACGCCCTTTTACTTCCATTTCAAAATCTTCTATATCTGGGTGTGCTTTCCCGATTCTTTTTTTAATTTCTTCTGCTGTTGAATCACCAATTATTAAACCAAGAAGTTTTCTTACACTTTTTACTATTGCATCATCCATGGCATCACCGGCAAGCTTTACAGAATCTCCTACCACAACTCCACCAAGGCTAATAACTGCGATATCTGTAGTTCCACCACCTATATCTATAATTATATTTCCTTCAGGTTTTGTAACATCAATGCCTGCACCTACTGCAGCTGCAAGCGGTTCAGAAACAACAAAAACTTTTTTGGCTCCTGCGCTTGATGCAGCGTCAAAAACAGCTCTTTTTTCCACGGTGGTTGTCTTTGCAGGTATTCCTATAACCATATTTGGCTTAAATAAAAATCCTTTAGTTACTTTTTTTATAAATATTTTTAAAACTTCAGAGATTATTGTATAATCTGCAATCACTCCATCTTTCATAGGTCTTACAGCAGTAATTGTATCTTCTGGAGTTTTCCCTAGCATTTCTTTTGCTTCTTCACCTATCGCAATTATTTTTCCATTTTTTTTAGAAATTGCTACAACAGATGGTTGATAAAGAACAATTCCTTTTCCTTTCTGATAAACCAGAAAATTTGCTGTTCCAAGGTCTATTCCTAGATCATTTTTTCCCATGATTTACTCCCCTTTCTTCAAATTTTTCAAATATTAAAAGTCCTATAATCACTAATATTATACCCGAAATAAGTAATATTGATGGAATCTTTTTGAATATTAAGCTTTCAAACACTGCTGTTACAACTGGAATTATATATACAGCATTTGTAGTGGTTCTATCTCCAAGTGTTTCAATTGCTTTATTCCAAAGAAGATATCCAATTGCAGAACATAAAATTCCTAGGTAAAGTAGCGAAAAAATAATATTAAGATTTAAATTGAAACTGGTTTTAAAGAAGATAGTTTCAATAATAGTAAATGGAATTAATGTTATTACACCCCAAAAAGTAATTTCAAATACAGCTGTGATTGAGGAATGATCATCAAGCTTAATAATATGATGTGTATATAACACCCAGGAAATTGCTCCAAAAAAAGCAAGTAAATCACCAATAGGGTTTAATTTTAAAATAATTCTTCCATTTAAAATTACAAGTCCCACGCCAAAAAGTGCAATTAGAGATCCAACGTATTGTAGAGAATGAGTTTTTCTTTTATGAGCAATTTGTGTAAACAAAACGTACCAAATTGGAGCTGTTGAAACTATTAAAGCAGCATTTGTTGGAGTAGTAAATTTAAGCGCAAAATTTTCTGAGACAAAATAGATTGTAATTCCCCAAAATCCTGCAAGGACTTTGTGAATATTAAACAAGTTAATTTTTCTATTTTTTGGAATGACAAGTAGTGTCAAAAGAGCTATAGAAAATCTAATAAAAGCAGCAAGTAAAGGTGAAATATTTTGAACCACAATACTTGTTGCAATAAATGAAAGTCCCCAAACTATTATTACTAAAATAAGTGATATATATTGCATCAGCTACCTCCTAAGATTTTTTCAAGAATTTTTAAAATTTTATCTATACTATCTGCTATGTATACCTCTGAATGTTTCCTATTATCAAGATATTTCCCATCAATTAAAACATTTTGTATCCTATCAGTCCAACCACCTGTACCTTTGAATAAAATTAGAGGTTTTTTGTATGCGTAAGCTCCAAATATTTCAATTGCTGTGCCACATTCTCCGGCAATTGAAATGACGGCATCAACATTTCTTAATATGATAAACGATCTTGTGGGAAAATCAAGACCTGTTAAAATTTCTATAGTGTTAAATTCATTTCCTTTTTCATCATATGGCAAAATGCCGATAGAAGTTCCTAAATTATTTTTAACTCCTTTTGAAACAGCCTCCATCACTCCATCTCTTCCACCTGTAATTACTATATAATTTTTTGACAGTTCTTTGCCAAGTTTTACACATAATTTTTCAAGATTTTCATCTATTTTTCCTGAAGAACCTATTACTGCTACTTTTTTCATTTTTTAATTCACTCCTTATTTGCTTTTGAACAATATATATTATATCATTTTAATCTTTTTTAATTGTTTTAAAAGGTTAGCTCTGAGTATAGACAAACCCCATCCTCGGTTATACCAGGATGGGGTTTTGTTACAACTAAGAATGAAGATTCTTGTTTCAAACATATTTGTTCTTTTATTTTCTTTCACCTTTTAAGACAGCAGCACATCTTGGACATGTATTTGGATATTCTTCATTTTTTCCTGTTTCCTCGCTATATTTCCAACATCTTTGACATTTTTCACCACTTGCCTTTTCTACACTTACATTTGCAAATTCACCTTTAACTTTTCCTTCTCCTATTTCAACTTGAGAGACAATGAAAATTTCTTCAAGGTAATCTTTATACTTTAGAAGAATATTGTTAATCTCTTCATTTACACCCTTTAAAGTTACTTTTGCATCCAAAGAATGACCTATTACATCATTTTTCCTTGCGTTTTCTAAAGCTTTTAGTACGTCATCTCTTACCATGAATAGTATTTTAAATTCATCCATTAGCTTTTCATCTACAAACTCTTTCCTAACTTGTGGCCAATACTCAAGATGTACTGTTTCAAATTCTTTAAGTGGACTTAATTGATAAGCTTCTTCTGTAGTAAATACAAGTACTGGAGCAAGCATTTTTATTAATGCTTCTAAGATGTAGAACATAACAGTTTGTGCTGAACGTCTATATATTGAATCTTTTGCTTCGACGTACAACCTATCTTTTAATATATCAAGGTAAGTTGCACTTAATTCCACGGTACAATATCTGTTTATAAGACTGTATACTTTTGAGAATTCGTATTTTTCGTAATGTTCTGTAACTTGAGATATTACTTCTTGTAGTCTTCCAAGAGCCCATTTATCAAGTGGTAAAAGTTTATCAAATTCAACTAAATCGTTCTTTGTAAAGTCGCTTAAATTACCGAGTAAGAATCTAAGCGTATTTCTAATCTTTTTGTATACTTCAACTTGTTGTTGAATGATATTTTTACCAACGCGGATGTTGTCAAAAAAGTCTATACTGGAAACCCAGAGTCTTAAAATATCAGCACCGTATTTATCAACAATTTCTTTTGGATCAATTACATTTCCTAGAGATTTACTCATTTTTCTACCATGTTCGTCTTTTATAAATCCATGTGTTACAACAGATTTGTATGGTGCTTGTCCTGTATGTGCAACGGACATAAAGATAGAACTCTGGAACCAACCTCTGTGTTGATCATCGCCTTCTAAGTATAAGTCAACTGGAAATTTTTCACCCTTTGATCTTATGACAGCTTCAAATGAACAACCTGAGTCAATCCAAACATCCAAAGTATCGTATGTTTTTTCAAATTCATTATGTCCGCATTTTGGACACTTAACATCTTCTGGAATAATCTCTTTTTCAGAAAGCTTAAACCATGCATCTGTTCCTTCTTTTTCAACGATTGTTATAAAGTTATCAATTACTTTTTCATCAATAAATACTTCACCACAATGTTTACATTTTATTGCAGGTATTGGAGTTCCCCATACTCTTTGTCTTGAAATTGTCCAGTCAGGTCTTTCTTTAACCATTGCTGTAATTCTATTTTCACCCCATTTTGGGTGCCATTCAACTTTTTTGATCTCTTCTAGAACTTTTTCACGCAAGTTATTTTTATCAACAGAAATAAACCATTGAGGAGTTGCTCTAAATATAATTGGATTTTTACATCTCCAGCAGTGTGGGTAGCTATGTTCGATTTTTTGTGTCTTTATAAGTGCACCTAATTTTTCTAAGTCTTCTATAATTACTTTATTTGCATCCCAAATTTTTAGTCCAGCATATTTTCCTGCTTCTTCAGTAAATACTCCTTCTTCATTTACTGGTGAAAGAACTGGTAGGTTATACTTTAAACCGGTTAAATAGTCTTCTGCACCGTGCCCTGGGGCGGTATGAACACAACCTGTACCATCTTCGAGTGTTACATAATCAGCAAGCACAATTAATGATTCCCTATCTATGAATGGATGTTTTGCCTTTTTATACTCTAAATCTTTACCTTTGAATTTTTCAACAACTTCATAATTAATTTCAGTTTCTGCTGCAAATTTATTTAATAATCCTTCAGCTACTATCCAGTATTCACCGTCAACTTTAATTTTTACATAATCATATTCTGGATGTACTGCAATAGCAACGTTTGCAGGTAGTGTCCAAGGTGTTGTTGTCCATATTACAACATATGTATTTTCTTCACCAATTAATTTAAATTTTACATAGATTGAAGGTGAAGAATGATCATGATATTCAACTTCAGCTTCTGCAAGAGCAGTTTTACAAGTTGGACACCAGTAAACAGGTTTGTTTCCTCTGTATACATTACCATTTTTAACAAGTGTTTTGAAAATATTTAATATGTGAGTTTCATATTTTGGATCTAGTGTTAAATATGGATTATCCCAATCACCTCTTACTCCTAATCTTTTGAATTGTTCACGTTGAATATTTACAAAGTTGAGTGCAAAATCTTTACATTTTTGCCTTATTTCGACAGGAGACATTTCTTTTATCTTTTCTCCCATTTCTACAGAAACTCTATGTTCTATTGGAAGACCGTGAGTGTCCCAACCTGGAACATATGGGGCATAATATCCCCTCATAGTTTTGTAGCGAATAACTATATCTTTTAATATTTTGTTTGTGGCAGTTCCAATATGAATGTTTCCATTTGCGTATGGAGGACCATCGTGAAGAACAAATTTTGGTTTTCCCTCCCTTGATTTTAAGACCAGGTTATAGTCATCCATTTCTTTCCATTTTTTAAGCATTTCTGGTTCTTTTTTTACAAGATTTGCCCTCATGGAAAATTCTGTTGAAGGCAGGTTTAACGTTTCTTTGTAATCCATATAAACACCTCCACTTGATCTATTTGCTTTTAGGTATTAAATTAACAAAAAAGGTGGCCCTCCCGCCACCTTTTTTTCTTGGGGAGGGCAATGCCTTACATATTAATTATTTTCGCAATTGTGTCTTTTAATTCAGTTAAATCCGAAGATTTTACGACATATGCATCAGCAGCCCATGAAGCAAGATCACTCTTATAATGAGAATAAGCAGTTAAAATTATTATCTTTGCATCTTTTTTTATTTCTCTGATTTTTCCCGCAACTTCCAAACCATTCATACCGGGCATTTCAATATCTACAGTAACAAGGTCATATTCTTTTTCTCTGAATTTTTTCAGTGCCTCCTCACCGTTTCTTGCTTCATCAACATCGTAACCACTTTCCTCTAATTCTTCAGTTATTAAAAGTCTCATGTTATCCTCGTCTTCAACGACAAGAATTTTTTTCTTTGACATATTATCACCCCTTAGAGTACAAAGTACACCATTCTAAATTATATCATATTATTCATTTTTGTACAAAACATATGCAGAAGTTCCTTCAAGTTTTATCTTACCAGAAACTTTTTCTATTATTTCAATGCCTGCTTTTTGCCCGTTTACTACAACGTTCCATATTCCTTCTGGAAGTTCATACTCAACTGGTCCAACGTTTCCATTGTATATAACTAAAATATCCTTCCAGGAATCTCCACCTGCATTATCAACAAGCATAAATGAAACTATCCTTCTAGTTCTACTTGTTAAAAGCTTGAGGTGCTTTTTGATTTCTTCTGCTGTTCTTAGTCTGAATGCTGGATGTTCTTTTCTTAGCTTAATTAATCCTTTATAGTATTCAAATACATCTAAATATTCATATTTTCTTTGATAGTCAAGACCATTAATTGAAATTGGAGCATTGTAAGAATTTTCGTTAAAGTTTTTAGTTCTTGCAAAATCTTGACCTGCATGAATGAAAGGAATTCCTTGAGAAGTAAGTAAGATTGCGCCAGCAAGTTTTTGAGCATTTCTCAACATTTTATCGGTCCATTTGTATTTTTTATCATATTTTGCAGCTAAATAGTTTTTATCCCAAAGGGTGTGGTTATCATGACATGCAACATAGTTGATTGTTTCTTCAGGATCACTGGCAAAACTTTTGATTCTTGAATCATAATAGATGCTTCCTACAACTCCTCTTTTAACGCGTGTTTCTTTTCCTATTGCTCCCATTAAGAATCCTTTAACCTTTTCATTGAAGACAGAGCCTCTCAAAGCATCTCTAAACTCATCGTTAAACGCGGCAATATGTGTTCCAGCTACATCTGATTTTCCAAATCTTATAGGTGCACCCCATCCACCCCAAGGTTCACCGTACAGTATTATCGTTGGATCTATTGAGTGAACAGCCTTTTCTATTTCAAGCATTGTTTTTTTATCAATAAGTCCCATTTGGTCAAATCTAAAACCATCAACGTGGTATTCGTTTATCCAGTAAAGTAAAGTATCAATTATGTATTTTCTCATCATTGGTCTTTCTGATGCAATTACATTTCCACAACCACTTTCATTGAGATATGCTCCTGTTTTGTCAATTCTATAGAAATAGTAAGGTACTGTTTGGTCAAATGGTGAAAGTTCTCCAATGCCAAAAGTGTGTGGAAATACCATGTCAAGAATAACTCTAATGCCTTTTTCATGGAATTTTTGAACCATTTTCTTTACTTCATTTATCCTAACATATGGATCTCTTGGATTTGTTGAATACCTTCCTTCTGGAACTGTAAATAAGTAAGGATCATATCCCCAGTTGTAACTTTTTTCAAAATCTTTATCTTCTTCATCCCCAGTGTAGAAATCAAATATTGGAAGTATGTGAACATGTGTTATTCCAAGCTCGACAAGGTGAGAAAGCCCTGTAGAAACTCCACCAGGTCCCTTTGTATTTTCTTCAGTTAATCCTATGTATGTTGCTTTGTTTTTTACTCCAGAGTTATCAAGTCCTGTCATATCGGCAATGTGTATTTCGTATATTATAGCGTCTTCTAGTGCTTCCATTGCTGGTCTAATATCATTGTTCCAACCTTCTGGGTCAGTCTTTTTTAGATCTACTACTGCACTTTTTGTTCCGTTTTTGTAGACTGCTTTTGAATAGTAGTCAACAGTTTCTCTAACTTTTCCATAACTTTCAAATCTGTATTTGTAAAATACTCCGTCAAGATCTCCTTCAACTTCTGCTTGCCAGACACCATTTCCAACGTATTTCATATTAACAACCTTGTAAGGCTTTTCATCTTCACCATTTTTGAAGAGTAAAACTTGGGCCTTTTTAGATACAGGAGACCATACTTTAAAGATAGTTTTTTCTTTGCTATATAAGTATCCAAGTTTTCCATCATAGTAAATGTTATCTAAAACATCTAACATATAAACAGTAGACGGAGAGAAGCCCTCGATAAATAATTTTACATCTTTATTTAAATCTTCTTCTGTTAGTGCATCTTTTAAAATTATTCTAATATAGTTTGTTTTTGAAAGATCTGTAGGATCTGCTTTTTCTATCTTTTCAACTTGTAATTCTTTTCCATCAACAGTTACTTTGATGTTTTTAAATGTCTTAGTGTCGATTTTGTTTGTAAGGTATGCTTCTATTACGTTGTAATCTTTTGCTGCAGCGAAAAACACTCTTGGGCTTGTGTCTGGCTTTGTTGTGTATATTTCCTCGACTCCCTGCAAGATCCACACCTCCGCTTTTCCATCTTTTATTTTGATAAATCTATCTTTTGCAACATCTTTTGCTTGCCATTCGTTTAATCTTACTATTATTCCAACTTCTTCTAAATCAATATCAAGTTCTATTTTTGCAACTACACCAAAATCATCAGTTTCAGTAAATTGGTAGGCCTTTCCTTCCATTGAAACAGGTTTTGAAGGCCATATCCAGAGATTCCATCCTGCATAATTATCATCAAATCTGTGATAATGGACGGTTATAACTGTTTTTGAAAATGCAACCAAAGAAATTAATACAAAAATTAAAAATAATACCTTTTTGTCCATACTATCCCTCCCAAATTTACTCATTTATGATAATTAAAGCAAAATCGCCCGCATTAAGTTTTAATCTTAAAATATTACTTTCCTCTAAGGAATATTCCTCAAAACCATTCCATAACTTTACACTTTTTATTTTGATTTGTTTTCCAACAGTTTTATCAAGGTGTATTTCAAACTCTCTTTCCCATGAAAGATCAAGGTTTCCAATAATTAGTATACCCTTATCATCTTTCCAATATGAATAGTTTGCCAAAAATCCGTCTTGATAGTTAAAATAAACATATTTAAATTCACCTGAAAGTATAAAATCTTCGTATTTTTTTCTATAAAGCAGAAGATTTTTCAAAAAAGAAAATACCTTTTCATCATAACTGTTCCAGTGAAGCACGTAATGATCAAAAAATGCAAGTTTTCCATAAAATTCATCATCGGGTGGAAGAACAGTTTTTCCCCAGATTGTATTGTCTAGTCCTAAATTCATTGGTTGGATTTCTCCTATTTCTTGCCCTGAGTTAATGTAGGGAAGTCCGTTAGGTATGAAATACATTAAAAATGGTGAAAGAAATTTTAATTTATCTCCAAATTCCCTTGCTTTTATTCTAGGAGTATCGGGTGTTTCAACTGAAGCAACAAATGGGATTTTTAAATTTACCGATGTTTCTTCTACCAATTTGTACATTTCTTCTCTTCTTGCAACGGAATACCAACTGTTACCTAGTATAACGTTGTAGCCTTCTTCCATTGCCTTTTTGTCATTTTTCATTTCAAGTTCTTCAGCTATAAACATAAATTCTGGATCATTATTTTTGGCTTTTGATATAATCATTTCTTGAAGTTTTTTAGGAAGTGCATGGCCCATATCAATTCTTGCACCGTCAATTCCAAATTTCTTTTGATAGTGAGGAATTATATCAGAAATATATTCCCATAGCGCTATGTTTTCATCTTCACCTGGGAATTTACTAGATTTGATTACGTCAAACAAAATGTAAGGTTTTTGATCAGGTGATATATATGGTTTTGCAAGTTTTGGGTTGTCTAGGTACAACCTTAGGAATGTAACATCATCCCATGTTGGCTGAGTATCATTTATCCAGTCTGAAAATCCTGGGGGTGTAACTATACCAAATTCTTTTATTATATTTACTAGAATATTTCCTTCCATTTTTTTTACCTTTTCCCATTTTTCTGGATCGATCTTATCTGGAGAATCGACAAATTTTTTTAGATGTTTTCGAACCTCTGCGTTTCTATAAATTACAGGTATATCTTCTGCATCTGGGATTTTAAACGGTAGGCTATCAATGATTGGAGGTTTATATTCAGAAAGATCATCTACCTTTATCCAGTAGAACCAATCTGGATGTTCCCTTATTAAATCAGAATCTCTTGAAGCGGTTCTTGGAATAAAGTCAAGGACAACTCTAATACCAAGGATATGAGCTGCTTCTACTAACGCTTGAAATTCTTCTTCTACGTTGAATCCTTCAAGTAGAGGATCATGATAATTTTCATCAAGTTTTAAAGGATTTTTAACTGCGTAAGGTGAACCAATACTGCCTTTTTTGAATAAATTGCTAGATTGGCTTATGGGAAGCATGTAAAGTGTATTTACATTAAAGTGTTTAAGATAAATGAGTAAAGCAATCATTTTTAAAAATGTGCCTGATTCTTTAAAACCTAATATATCTGTTTCTTCAAAATTTGCAAACCCCTTGTGATTGTATGCAACTGTCATTCTTGGCAAACTACCATATATTATTGCCTTTTTATGCCAATCTTTTTCACCAGTTATATTAGAAATTGATTTTGAATATTCTACTTTTTCTTTTCTTTGCGAGTTTATATATGAAACAACTTTATAGAAAAACTCGTATGGATCAGCAAAAATTGTATTTCCTTTTTCTTCAAATATATTTCCAAATATTTCTTTACTTGAGTGTATCCAAAGCTTTGGTATTGTATAATTTTTGTGCCCACTTATTTTGCTTTTTAAATATTTTTCTAAGTCCTTTAACATCATGTCACCTCCATAGAAACGGTTCCAATTTGACCTAAAATATTATATCACATTCGAAAAGAATATCTATACTATTTTAGTATTCCAAATTTGATTATATTTATAACTTTTTCTATTTCTTCCATTATTTTTTCAAAGTTACTTTCAAATTCGTAGTAGTATTTTTTTGATAAATATTCCAAAATTTCGAAAGTTATTTTAAAGGAAAAATTTCTATCCATGTTTTCCTTTAATTCAAGTTTTTCAAATTTTTCAAAAAAATAAGAAATATATTTTGAATAAATTTCTTGATTTAACTTGAAAATTTTTTCTTTTAGACTCTCAGGTATAGATTCAAGTGTTTTAAAAAATTGAAGGTACTCAGGTTTTTCTTTTGCTATTTCAATTTTTCTATAGCTCCATTTTATTAGAAATTCAAAAAAATCAAGATGAGTATTTTTAGAATAAAATTTCAAAAATTCTTTTTCATATTCACCTTGGATTTTTTTTAAACATTCTATGTATAGATTTTCTTTATTTTTAAAGTGGTAGAAAATTGCTCCTTTTGAAACTTTTGAAGCTTTTGAAATTGTATTTGTGGAGGCAGCAAGAAAACCTTTCTCTGCAAATTCTTTTAGGGCATATTTAATAATTTTTTCCTTTTTTGTCATTTAGATATTGACATCCTTTCTAGTAAAGATTTTGAGTCCAAAAAGGGAAATTACAAAACCTATAAGTATAAGTATTATTGAATTATTTATATACACTACCCTATTATTTATAGTATCACCAATTGAAATGTATTTGAAGATTGATAAATACCTTAAAAAAGAAAAATTTTCGTTTGCACTTCCTAGAATATCGATTATGTACATTAAAATAAAAGTTGAGAGTGATAATGATATAGAAAACATTGTTTTTTGAAATATTATAGATAGAAAAATTGTTAAACAGCCAAAGAAAATTTCTATGACATATAGATATAGGGAATATCCAAATAAGATGTAAGGGCTGTATTCATAACTTACATATACCTTAAAAAGTACTAACACACTTGCGCAGAATATTAAAAAAAAGAGTGTGTAGAAAATAAGAATAGCAATTAGTTTTTCAAGGTATATTTTTTTTCTACTAACTGGTTTAACAAGCAAATATTCTATTGTTTTATTTTCAAATTCATTGGCAAAAAAATTTGATGCAAGTATTGTGGAAAAAACCCCTGCAAATATTTGAGCCATCATCATTATTTTCATTCCAAAAAATCCTTCTGGAGTTATTGAATTTTCAGAAATGTTAAAAATTTTAACCATAAATTTTGGAAGTGATTTAATAAAATTTATCATTTCCTCTGAATCTTTCATTACGGTATCTATAAAAGGGGCGATCATGTAAGAAAATAAAAATAATACGAATGCCCAAATTATAAATAACTTTATATTAGATCTCAATTCTTTTTTTAAAATTAACATTTTCTGCACCTCCCCTTAGATTGAAATATCATTATTTTTGAATATGTAATGTGATAAAATAAATAAAATTGTTGAAATAAAGATAATTGAAGCTACTGCACTGTAATTTATAGTTAGTTCTTTAAGTATATTTATTGTTGAAAAATAATAGAAAATGCTTATTTTTCTAAGAAATTCAAAGTTTTCTACACCTTCGGTAACAGAATTTAGAAAAAACATTAAAAAGACAAACGATATAGATATAGTATTTAGAAGCTTTCTTTTTCTAAATATCATAGATAAAAATGTAGAAAATGATGCAAAGAAAATGGAAGAAATAAATATGTAAATAAAAAAATAATTCATAACCTGTTTGCTAAAATTTTTAATATAAAGTGGGAAGAATATATGCTCTGAAAGCAAGAAATTAAATGAAAGTATTGTTATAAGTAAAATTGTAGCTGCTATTTTCGATAAAAAAGTTTTAGTTCTACTAACTGGTTTAACAAGCAAATATTCTATTGTTTTGTTATCAAATTCACCTGCAAAAATTTTACTTGCGATTATTGAGGAAAATATTCCAAAGAAGATATACATAAATGTCATACCTTCGGTTCCAAAGATACCTTCCGGTTTGGATAAAACGTCAATTTCAATATTAAATGTTTTTAATAATTTTTCTGGCATATTTTGGATTATTTTTAAAGCAGGTGTATTTTCGTCTAAAAAGAATGTTGTTGCAGCTGAAAACATCCAAATAAAAAGCGATATAACTATCATCCATATTAAGATGACTATTATATTTTGATTTATTTCTTTTTTTAGTATATTCATATTTTCACCACCTATTTATAAAGTTTTAAAAAGACATCTTCGAGTGCAGGATTTTTGATCTCAATATCTTTGAACTCACAATTTAAAAGATCATTTAAAAATGTTTTTAATTCTATTGATCTTATTTCGAATGTGTAACTTTTTGAGTCTTTTTTGAAGCTGTATTTTTTTATCAAATCGCATTCCTTTAAGCCGTATACATTAACTAGCTTTATGGAAAAATCTTTTAAACTTTCTATATTTCCAAATTTTACAATATTTCCCTCTTTTATCATTGCAAATTTATCACATAATTTTTCAACTTCTGATAATATATGAGATGAGAACAATATTGCTGCACCATTTTTTTTATGTTCTTCTAAAAGATCGTAAAATTTTTGCTGGACTAGTGGATCAAGACCACTTGTAGGTTCGTCTAATATTAAATATTTTGGTTTGTGTACTAGTGCTTGAAGAATTGCTATTTTCTTTTTGTTTCCAAGAGAAAGTTCTTTAAATTTTTTATTTAAATCTATTCCTAATGTTTTGATAATATATTTTTCATAATCTTGATCTATGTTTTGATAAAATGCCCTGTTAAATTTTAGAAAGTCTTTTATTTTCATATCGCCATAGAAATTTACTTCACCTGGAATATATCCAATATTTTTTTTGACTTTGTCAATTTCAAATGGCATCTTTTTATTATCAATATATGCTTCACCATTATTGGGAGTTAGAAAACCCGTTAAAATTCTAATGGTTGTTGTTTTTCCAGCACCATTAGGACCTATTAATCCAACTATTTCACCTTCTTTTACTTCAAAACTTACATCTTCAATACCGACATTTTTTCCATAATATTTTTTCAAATTTTTAACCTTAATCATTTAAAAATCACCCCCTAACTATTTGACCACATGGTCAGTTAAGATTATATCATGTATTTATGGTTAAAGTCAAGGTATGGTAAAATAATCAAAAGATTAATAAAAGATTGAAGGGAGGTTTGTTATGTTTAAGAATTTATTGTACTTTTTACTTGGAGGAATTGTAATTCTTTTAGTTATTTTTTCAATTAATTCGTATTTAAAAGAGGATGGACTACAAGAATTTTTGCCAAAACTTAAAGTTGATGGGGCACTTTTAGATGAAAGTTTTTTAACATTTGATGATGAAAACCTGCATGAATTTGAAGTTGTTTTAGATCAAAAAAATAAGTATGTAGCATTTACGGTTACTGCAAATCAAGAAGTGAAAGTTTATCAAGATAGAAAATTAATATTTTCTTTAACTGGACCAGATCTAAATTCATGGCATAGGTATTATTATCTTCCATTAAATGGGACAACAAAATTTTTATTTTATTCAAAAAATGTCGGTGGTGTTGAATCAAGCTGGTATATAGGTAATTTAAAAGCTATTCAGAGTGTGGTTGAAAAACATAATTTTGCTAACGAAATGCTTCATTATTTTACATCTGGTTTTGCAGTCGCTATATTTATATTAATGCTCCTTATGTATTTTGGAATAAGAGATAAAAGTTTATTGTTTGGAGCAATAACAGTTTTAAGTCCTGTTTTATTGTCTTTGGATGAGATGAATTTATTAATGCCTCCCTTATTATTTTGGAAGAAGATCGTAATTTTAGGAGCTGCCTTATCAATGTATTTTGCTTTAGAATTTGCATATAGTTTGTTTAAAATAAAGAAAAATCTATTATTCAAAATCTATGTAATAATGTATTGGATTTTGTATATAAGAGTTTTATTTGCTGCAAATCTTTCAACTGTTAGAGAATATTATTCCCAATTCTATCTATTTGCAATTTTGGCTTTATTCTATATCTCATATATTTTTGTAAAGAATTCTAAGAATTTTTCTGAAAGAATTGTAACACTAGGATTGGGAAGCGTAGTATTTGGAATATTATTGTCTATTTTCTCAATCTTAGGAATAGTTGAGATAAACTATATGTTTTTTAATCTTGCTCAAACAGGCTTTGGAATCACCATTGGTATGTATGCTTTTGTAAAAATAATTGAAATTAACAATGAAACAAAAATTGCAAATGAAAAGATTAACAATTTGCTAGAAAAGGAAAGAGAGAACATGAAAATTCTTGAAAAATGGTCTCAGAAAGCAAGAGAACTTTCTCATGTTGTTTTTGATACAACTAAAAAAGTTCAGGAAATAGATTTGAGTTTATATGAGAATGCAAAAATTGTTGATAGTGATATAAATAATCTTTTATTTGTGCTTGAAAAATTTAACGGATTTTTAAATGAAGTAGAGGAAAAGACAAATGAAATTTCAGAAAAGATCAATAAAGTAAGTAAAATAGGTGAAAAGATTGAGGAATCTTCCAGAGAAAATTTAGCAAATCTTTCAAGTGTACTGAAGATGACTAAAGATCTTATAAAAGTAAATGAATCTCTTAATGCATCATTTGTTGAATTTTCAAAGGGAATTGATATGATCGAAGATGTTACAACAAAGATTCAAGATATTGCAGAACAAACTAATTTGTTGTCTTTAAATGCTGCAATTGAAGCAGCAAGGGCAGGAGAAGCTGGAAAAGGATTTGCTGTGGTTGCAGAAGAGATTAGAAAATTGTCCCAAGATACAGGAAGGTTGGTAGAATCTATAAATGAAACAGTGGGTAGTACAAGAAGAACTTTTTCAAAAGTTAATTCAGTAATTGTGGAATTGTCAAATAATCTTTCAACTGTAATTGATAAAAATCAGAGTGTTTTAAATTCGATTGATGAAAATACAAATGATATGTCCGATATGTTTGAAGAATTTAAGATAATTGTAGAAATGACGGAAATGCAAAATCAGCTTTCTCAAAATGTTCAAGAAGAAGTTCAAAAAATAGAAACTATAGCAAGAGATGTTGAGGAAAAATTCAAGGAATTAAGAAGAAAGCAGGAAGAAATTTCACAAATGATTAAGCAAATATCTCAAAAATCAGATGAATTAAATAATTTATAGGGGGATGTTTCCCCCTATTTTTTTAAAGATTAGATTTTAAGATATATTCTCTTAAAGCATCTACCGCTGCACCAAATTCTATATTGTTTTTAAGCCCTCTGTACGTTATAGATACTGGAAAAGTAGAAATGGAATTAATTTTTCTTTCTAGCTCATTTGAAAACCATTTTGTTACACCTTCACCAGAAAGAATTATTTTTTCAGGGTTGAAAAGCTTAAAAATATTAGTAAGAAAAATAGCAAGGTATTTGAAAGATTCGTTGTAGATTTCTTGGGCTTTTTTTTCATATCTCTTGTGCAAATTTCTAAGTACGTCTAAGTCATTGTTGTATAACTCCTCATTTAGTATGAAATCTTCAATTTTTAAGTTTGAAAATTTATATCTTTTAAGATTTGCATAATCTGAAGCTATGGTTTCAAGGCAGCCAGTTGCTCCACAGTAGCACTTTTCATTTGTTCCTGCATAGAAATGCCCAAGTTCGATTATTTTTCTTTCACTTTTTTCGTATATTCCATGTGATTCATAAAAGCATGCTCCTATACCAGTTCCATAATTTATTACCAGAATTTTCTTTCCTCCATGTTTTAAAAATTCTTCAGTTGCAATTGCTTCAACATCGTTAAGTAGGCTTACAGTGGCATTAGGAAGTAATTTTTTAATTATATAGTGTGGATTAAAGTTTTCGAGTTTTAAGATCTTAGAGTTTGCTTTGTCTTTATCTATATTTCCTGAAAGAGCAATTCCGATAGCTTTTATTTTATCTAAAGATGATACTTTTTTGATAATTTTCTCTATAATTTTTGATATATTTTCATTTCCAATATCATTTTTAGTTAACTTTATTGATATTTTCTCTTCTTCCTCAAAGTATCCATTAAAAACAGTCAAATTTACACTTTCTCTACCGATTCTAATTCCAATGCTTTTCCAAAAATCCTTATCCATTTTGATTATATGTTTAGGTCTTCCTACAGTTTCACTTTCGCTTTTTAATACAGTAATATACCCTTTCTTTTTTAGATTATCTAATATATACGAAAGGGTGGAAGGAGTAACTTTTAAAGATTTTTGCAGTTGATTTCTGTAGGCTTCGTTTTTAAAGAGTAGGTTTAAAAGTATTTTTTTTGAATTATTTAATTTCAACTGATAACCTCCTTTATAACTTTTAAATACCTTTTTAGATGTGAAGTAGTTAAAAATTTCTCTTTAACTACTTTTCTAGCGTTTTTGCCTAATTGTCTCCTTAGACTTTCATTTGTTATTATTTCATATATTGCATCAGCAAGTTCTTTTATATCATTTCTTAAAAAACCATTAAATCCATCTATTACTTGTACTTTTACGCCGCCTACTGGTCTTGCTACCACAGGATTTTGTTTCCAGAGCATTTCAGATATTACAAGCCCAAACCCTTCTTTTGTTGCTGTGTGCAATCCAACTGTTGATATAGTCTGGAAAGCATTAACTTCTATATGTCCAACACCCTTTAGATCAGTTAAAAAGTGAATGTCTGGATCAGTGCCAGCATATCTTAATATATCTTCGAATAATATCCATCCTTCGGGATCGTCTTTAGCCATGGCTGAAACAATAAGTAATTGTATGTCAACTTTTTCTTTTAAAATCCTATATACATCAATAGCACTTTTTAAATCTTTCCATGGATCAAACCTTGCAACCACTGTAATAATAGGTCTATTTAGGTCAATATTGTACTTTAAAGCAATTTCTTCAATTACTTTTTTTGAAAGTTGCTTGTTTTTATCACTTAAAGGATCTATACTTGGTGGAAATTCAACAGCTATTTGTTTAAACGGTTCTTGAACATATTCATTTAAGTGAAATAAAGCTTTTGAGTATTTATCTGCTGCTTTGAAAGTAATTTTATTCCAAACATTAAAATTTGGATTTGAAGTATCAATATGACATCTCCATATGTACTTTCCATCTTTAAATAAAGGCATAAAGAACGGTTGAGGATCATGAATTATAACAATGTCGGCATCCAAATTTAACTTTTCAGCATTATCTTTATTAACCTTTTCAAAGAGTTTAAATTCATTATCTGAGATATCAATGTCGGCTCCTTGAAAAGCATTATGAAATTTTTTTGTAACATTAAAAAATTCATTTGGTGCTTCTAAAACTTCCCAAGATGCATTTAAACCTAGATCATTCATTAATGGAACTAAAGTATAGAGTAATTCTGCAACTCCGCCTCCATATGAAGTGGCATTTACGTGGACAACTTTAAGACCTTTTAATTCTTTTGAAAGTTCTATCAACTCTTCAACCTCTTCTTTTGCCACTGTATTGTAATCATTGATTTTCCTTATGGGAAGTTTTACTCTCATACTTTCCCTCCTCTTTTAATTCGAATTTCGAAAAAATTATATCACACTACAAAAAAATACAAAAATGATTAATCATAGAAAATAAGTAGAATATTTCAGTTGTTTAGGTTATATCGAGAATAAAAATATATTTTGCTTTCTTTTGAAAAAAATATGTGGGTTAAAATGTAAACTTTTTCATTTTTCGTTTTGGTAAAATAATTTAAATTAGAGACGATTATTTGATGTTATTTGCAAATATTTTGTTTTATTGATGGTTTAGAAAGATGTATGTAATATGATATTATAAATTCGAAAATCGAAAAAATATTTCTGATTTATTTCTAATAAGGAGGTGTAAGTATGAAAAGGTTGTTTGTTTTATTTTCTTTGCTTTTAGTTTTTGCTTTATCATTTTCAATTACCACTATTACTATGACTTCTGGAGGTGTGGGAAAGGAACTAGAAGTTTTGTATGCACAATTAAAAGAATTTATGAAGCAAAATCCTGACATTGTTGTTACGGTAATTCCAATGCCTGATTCTTCTACAGAAAGGCATGATTTGTACGTTACTTATTTGGCTGCTGGTGAAAGTGATCCAGATGTTTTAATGTTAGATGTAATTTGGCCACCAGAATTTGCTCCATTTTTAGAAGACCTAACAGATGACTATAATTATTTTGAACTTGATAAATTTTTACCAGGAACTGTAAAATCTGTTACCGTTGATGGAAAAATTGTTGCCGTTCCTTGGTTTACTGATGCAGGACTATTGTATTACAGAAAGGATTTATTAGAAAAGTATGGATATGATCATCCACCTCAAACATGGGATGAACTTGTAGAAATGGCTCAAAAGATTTCAAAGGCAGAAGGTATTGAAGGATTTGTCTGGCAAGGTGCAAGATATGAAGGACTTGTTTGTGATTTTATGGAATATGTCTGGTCATTTGGAACAGATGTTTTGGATGAAAATGGTAATGTAATTATTAATAACCCAAAAGCTATTGACGCATTAAAATTCATGGTTGATTTAATCTACAAGTATAAGATTTCACCCGAAGGTGTTACAACGTATATGGAAGAAGATGCAAGGAGAATATTCCAGACAGGAAATGCGGTATTTATGAGAAACTGGCCATATGCATGGTCACTTGCTAATAGTGATGATTCACCAATTAAAGGTAAGGTTGGAATTGCACCACTTCCAAAGGGACCTGGTCCAGATGGAAAACATGCAGCAACATTAGGTGGATGGAATCTTGGAATAAATGTATATTCTTCTCCAAAAGAAAAGGAAGCTGCTAAAAAACTTATAAAGTTCTTAACAAGTTCAGAACAACAACTTTATAAGGCAGTAAATGCAGGTCAAAATCCAACTAGAAAAGAAGTTTATGACAAACCAGAATTAAAAGAAGCTAATCCATTTATGGTTGAATTGTTTGATGTATTTATTAATGCACTTCCAAGACCAAGAACAGCAAGTTATGCAGAAGTTTCTGATGCTATCCAAAGATATGTACATGCTGCATTAACCAGGGAACTAACACCTGAGCAAGCAATTTCAAGATTGGAAAAAGAGCTAAAAATGTTGCTTGGAAAATAAATTTGTGGGGGGCTTTCCCCCCACAATTTATAAAGAGGTGAGTATATGCAGAGGAAGGAGCCTTTAATTGCTTTTTGGATGATTTTGCCGGCTATATTAGTCATCTCAGTGATTGCGTTTTTTCCACTTTTTAAAACATTCTATGATAGTTTTTATTCATTTAGTTTAAATCCAAGATTTCCAAGACAATTTGTTGGATTTGGTAATTATATAAGGCTTTTCAATGATTATAGATTTTGGGATGCACTAAAAACTACAATAATTTTTACTCTCGTTTCGGTTGCACTAGAAACAATTTTGGGTTTAATGATTGCCTTGATTGTTAATCAGGATTTTAAATTTCGCGGAGCTGTAAGGGCTGCTATGCTTATTCCATGGGCAATTCCTACAGCAATATCTTCTCAGATGTGGAGATGGATGTTTAATGATCAATTTGGGATTATGTCAAGATTTTATGAAGCACTTCATATAATAGAACCTGGAACACCGATTCTTGGAAGACCTAATTTAGCACTTTGGGCTATTATACAAGTAGATGTTTGGAAAACAACACCTTTTATGGCTCTTTTAATATTGGCTGGTTTGCAATTGATCCCAGAGCAGTTGTATGAAGCAGCAAAAATTGATGGAGCCAATATGATTCAAAGATTTTTTAAAATTACATTGCCACAGCTAGCTCCTACCATAGCTGTTGCTCTAATTTTTAGAACATTGGATGCGTTAAGGGTGTTTGATGTTGTTTATGTTATGACTCGAGGAAGTGTAGGTACGGAAACTTTGTCGGTTTACAATAGAGTATTGTTAATGGATAGAGCATTTACAAGTGCTTCATTTGGATATGGTTCTTCATTGTCGGTTATAATTTTTCTATTAATCTCAATTTTTGCAATTATTTATATTAAGTCTTTAAAGCTCCAGTTTGATTAAGGAGTGTGAAAAAAATGCAGGCAAAAAAGATAATTTATAGATTTATATTGTATTTCTTGGTTGCTATCATTTTGATATGGTGTATTTTTCCTTTTTATTGGGCAATAATATCATCTTTAAAGCCTGATAAGGATTTGTTTGAAGTTTATCCTTCTTTGTTTCCTAAGAGAATAACCTTTGAAAATTATATTAAAGTATTTACTGAAAGACCTTTTCATATTAATATTTTAAACAGTGTAATTGTTGCGGGTGTTACAACACTTGCCTCACTTTTGATAGGTTCTCTTGCAGCATACGCTATTGCAAGGTTAAGATTTAAAGGTAAAGTAATAGTGATGTCTTTGATATTGGCTGTTAGCATGTTTCCTCAGGTTTCTATATTGGGTTCCCTATTTGTCCTTTTGAGAAAAATGCATTTAATAAATACATATCCTGGTTTGATATTACCGTATATAGCTATTACTTTGCCATTAACAACATGGATTTTGCAAAATTTCTTTAGAGAGTTACCAAAAGAAGTTGAAGAATCAGCAGCTATTGATGGATGTTCAAGATTAAGGACACTATGGTCAATAGTTCTTCCTATGGCGGCTCCTGGACTTGTTGCAACTGGATTGTTGACCTTTATTTCAGCATGGAATGAGTTTTTATTTGCTTTAACGTTTATGCAACGTCCTGAAAAGTACACTGTCCCTGTAGCGATTGCACTTTTTAAGGGAGCCTCGCAATATGAGATTCCTTGGGGGCAAATAATGGCTGCTGCTGTAATTGTAACTACTCCGCTGGTTATTCTAGTTTTGATTTTCCAAAAAAAGATTATTGCCGGTCTTTCGGCAGGTTCTGTGAAAGGATGATATTTTGAAAAATTTAACTGTTAAGAAATTTAATGATTTATACGATGAGGGCAAAATAACTTCTGAAAGACTGGTGGAGTTTTATCTTGAACGTATTTCAAAAATTAATTTGAACGCAATTCTTGAAATTAATCCTGATGCACTTTTTATTGCAAGAGCTTTAGATAGAGAGCGAAGAAACGGAAAAAAAAGGAGTAATTTACATGGAATTCCTATTGTCATCAAAGGAAATATTGATACTAAAGATAAAATGCAAACTACAGCTGGTGCTAAAGCTTTGGAAGGAAATTTTGCAAATTCCGATGCTTTTGTAGTTAAAAAGTTAAGGGAAGCAGGCTGTGTAATCATAGGTAAGGCAAATTTGACCGAATTTGCAAATTTTGTATCTTTTAAAATGCCCAATGGGTATAGTAGGTTGGGAGGACAGACTAGAAATCCGTATGGAGATTTTGATACAGGTGGTTCAAGTTCTGGGTCAGCAGTTGCAATAGCTGCAGATTTAGCGCTTCTTTCGATAGGAACTGAAACTTCGGGCTCTATTCTTTCGCCTTCTAGTATGAATTCTTGTGTGGGTTTAAAACCAACGGTAGGTACAGTAAGTAGGACAGGTATTATACCAATTTCATTCACACAGGATACGGCAGGACCAATAACAAGAACGGTAGAAGATACTTTTGAATTATTTAAGGTTATTTTTGGATATGACCATCAAGATCCTGCAACATACTCAATTGAAAATTCTTCTTTTGATAGTAAAATAGAAATTATTCACGATTTATATGGTATGAAATTTGGCTATACAGATCAAATATTTGGATGGCTCGATAAAGAGATGGTAGATATATTTTTAGAAAATTTAAAAAGAATTGAAAAATTGGGTGGAAAGATAAAAAAAGTAGAATTTAAAAATCTTGATAAAATAAATAACATAGAAGTTTTATATTATGAGTTTAAATTGGGGATTAACAATTATCTAAAAGATAAAAATTTAAAGGTTAAAACGTTGAGTGATATTATAAAGTATAATTTTGAAAATAGAGATGCTATACCATTTGGGCAGAATATCTTGCTTCATTCAGATGCAACTGATATTAAAGAAGGAAGATACATAGAATATCTTTTAAATGATAAAAAGTATGCAAAAGGTGAGATAGATAGATTATTCAATGAAAATGATCTTGATGCATTATTGTTTCCAGCAAATTATGGAGCACATATTACAGCAAAAGCGCAGTATCCATCAATTGTTGTCCCAGCAGGTTTTACTGAAAAAGGACCTTTTGGCCTTACTTTTTCAGCAAGGGCATTCGAAGAAAGTAAATTATTTTCCATTGCTTTACTATTTGAAAAAAGTTTCCAAGAAAGAAAACTTCCAGATATTGATTAGATTTTAAAAATAGATCTTTAGATGAATTAGTAAAAAAGGAATGGCAAAAGCCACTCCTTTTTTTTTGATTATATAGATCTCTTAATTTAATAAGAAATGTCTTCTAATTTACTGTAACCCTTTCTTCCATCCTTTTCAATGAATACTTCAATTGTGTGGGTTGCACTTGGTGAGTCACTTTCAAATGCAATTATCCAACTTGATTGAACATATTCTAATATTCCAAGAGTTGTTAAATCAACATTTCCAGAAGAATCAGTATATTTTATTATACCACCTGTTTTTTGAACAATTTCTCTAGGATCATCTGGAGATGTATAGTCTGTTGTTGATTCATTATACCAACCAGGTACAAATGCCCCATGGACGGTAACGTATCCTTGAATTGCTGAGATTACTTCATCTTTATCGTATAATGTCTCACCTGCCGCATCTCCTGGATATTCCTCAGATTTATAGTGAGCTGATGCGTCAGTAATTAAAATAATAATTTTTTGTGAAGAAGGTCTCCAAGAAGCATTATTCCATGCATACATTATTCCGGCATATGGATTTTCGGGGAAATCACCTCCACCATATGCAGATAGTTCGTCTACAAAATTTTTTGCAGTATTAAGATCAGTTAAATCTTGCCATGGTTTTGTAAGAGTTATATCTTTTGCAGGTGCTGCATCATCGTATGGTACTATTCCAACTCTAACATCAAGGCCGCTAGCTTCCAATGTATCAATAAAGTTTTTTATACTACTTTTTACTCCTTCGATAGCATTATCCATACTACCAGTTGTATCCAGTACAATCATTATATCTATATTGCTTCTTGTTTCTGATTCTTTAAAAACTAAAAATCCTTGTGCTTTGTCATCTTCAAAAACTTTCAAATTTTCTTCAGTTAAGTTCGATATTTCAGGAACACTAATTTTAACTCTTACATAGTCAGGAATTGATATTGGAACCAAAAATGGTGTTTTATCGCTAGAAATATAAACCTGTAAATCATTGTATAAACTTGGATCAGGTTTGACTACACCTTCTGGATCGGCAGGTATAATTTGTGGAAGTGTTGGAATATTTGTACAACTAAACAAAATAACCAAAAGTGAAACTGAAATGGATATTATTAATAAAATTTTTCTCATTTTACTCACCTCCTTCTAAATTTTTAAAATGAAAGTCCTATTCCAAAGTTTACTGTGTATATTCCAGTGCTTAAAAATTGCGTGTTAAAAGTAGTTATTGCCTCTAAAGAAAATGCAATGCCTGTTCCAGATTTTATTCCCACTTTTGCATGGAATACTTCTTGAGAGTAAAGACCAATTTCACCACTTTGAACATTTGCAATCAATATAGGCGCTGCTCCAGCATAAACTTTTGTACCAAGCAAGTTCAAAACAAGTAATAGATATGGATCAATTTCAACAAGTTGAATTTCAGAAAGATTAACATTTTCAAATGTATCGATTTCTGAACCAGAAAGAGGATAAAATACGTTTACTGAAATTCCTAGTAAATTTTGGTAAGATCCTAATTCTGCACCTAGAATGTATCTATTTTTACCACCTAGCTCTTTTCCACCACTTACTCCTAAAAAGAATGGAAAAACTGATACTGTTAAACTAATAAGTAAAGCGATAAACAAAAGTTTTTTCATACTACTCACCTCCTTTAAATTAATAAATAAAATTAATTATGTAATGGTAAAAAATAAATAAAAAAATTAAAAAACAATTTTTTCAAGTTCTGGGGAAACACTTTGGTAGATGGATTAATGTGTGGGCATTTGGATGAAACCCCACCTTACCTTACTTTGTTGGTAAGGTGGGAATAACTTTTAATTAATTTTGAATTCTATTTGGTTGGAGGATACTTTTAGAACTTTAATATTTAAATTTCTAAATGAGGTTACTATACTTATAATTTCTTCATTTTTTAAATTTGTATTTAGTGATAATATTCCATAATTTTCTTCTTTTTCGATTAATTCTACTTTTCCAAATTTTTCTGATAAGTAATCTTTCATAATTAATATGTAAGTTGATTTTTCAAAATAAAATTTTAGATTTATTTTTCTTACTACATTAGATTTTTCTGCAGATGAGTAAGGCTTTTTTAGCTCCTCAATTAACTTGTTTATAAAATCAGAAAATTTTTCAGAATTTAGGATTTTTGATAAAGCAGCTTCTTTCGTAGCCCCCGCTGCGACATCTTCAAAGTTTTCACTTTTTACAATTTGTCCCGTTAAAGTATTTATTATTTGAACGTTTAAGAATAATCTCATTGACCATATTTTGTATTCACTGGAGTACGCTTCTCCATAATTTACTTTAATATTTATTACATATTTTGCAGCACTAAGGATTGCAAGTTTTGAGAGAATATTTGGGTCTGAATATTGCGCAAGTTTTCTTGAATATTCCTTTGAAACTAAGTTAATGCCAGATTCTAAGAGTTTATTTTCGAAAATTGGTTCGATATATCCATATTGGTCATTATTTACAACAATTACTGCATATCCAACTGGCTTTTGACTTATAATCTTGGTAACTAAATCTTTAAATTCATCTCTGTTGAAACTTACATTGATAACTATATTATATGTTCCGTTTTCGTATTTTTCATTTACAAGTTCGTATTTTAAGACACCAAAAAGTGCATTAATTAAATCTTTATCGACTGGAATAGATAGTAATAAGTTAACATCTTGCGAAAAGACAATTCCGATTGCTTTTTTTACAGCCAATATTAGCGCTTCTTCAATTGCTTCGTTTCTTTGGGTTGCTACACCTTGTGATGAGATTCTAATTATCTCTCCTACTTTTTGTGAAGAAATGCCAGCACCTTCGCTGGTTCCTGGAGAGTATCTTTCAAAAATGAGATTTCCAAGTGATACCTCTACTAAGATATCTTTATCTTTTACTATACCACTTAAAGTACCTTTTCCGTCTTTAATTGTTACAAATTCAGGGAATTCTGCATTTTTAGATTTTACACTGAAAGTGTGATTTCCTTTTATTTTTGGAGAAAGCTCCACAAAGATATCTATTCTTTGACCAACTGAAACTGATTTTGGACCATTTAAAGTAATTTTTATATCTTTGACAAATGTTTTAGCCTTTTCTTTTAAAGGTTCTATTTTATCTTGTGGAAAATCAACGCATTGAGAATTTAATTTATCAATTGCTTCTAGCAACTTTAATGCATTTTCTACCGTATTAATTTCTTTATTTTCTAAATCATTATAAAGTGCAAGTATATTATTCCAGCTTTTTTTGATTTTAGAAACGGTTGAAATAAGCTCTGAAACCATGTTAGCAGGAAGTTTATCCTTATTTTCGGAAATGAGTTTTTCATATTCAGAAACAATTTTTTGAGCTGAATATATCATTTTTCCTTCAAGTAATGATTGCCCTATCTTGATGGCAAAGTATGTTCTATATGCAAATAATGCAGTTTCTTTGTCAAGAAGACCTAACACTTTTGTATAGTATTGACCATTGATTAATCTTTTATCGATCAAAGTAAAATCAACACCAACTATTTCTATATCAGTTGTTGTGTTAACTATATTTTCAAGCTTTGTTTCAGCTTTTTCTTTTACTTGTTTATTTTCAATAATTTGTGTTAGGTTTTCTTTGAGAGTAGAATCGCTTTTTATTTCCACGTAAATTTGTTCTGCAATTTTTCTCAGAGCATCTTTTTTTGCAATTTCTTCTGATTCAACATCGGTTTTTCCATATCCTTCTCCTACTGCTCCAATGAAGCCGTACGGAATAACAACATTGTTTGTTGATGTTTTTGATTCACTACTTGAAGAGTTATTATCGCATGAAAATAGGAAAAATAGTAAGATAGAGATAAATACAATAAGTATTTTCTTCATTCGTTCACCCCTACTCAAAATGACATAAAGTATCCTGCTCCAATTTGCAAGAATGAAGTTGTATCCATTCCAAATAATATATCATAAATGCTTTGACTGACACTATCTGGGAATAGAGCAGATGCACCAACAGATACAAAAATTCCAGATTTAGGTTCAAATTCATATTTAATTCTTGTTCCAATATTTATACCAAATATAGGTAAAAATGAACTTTCACTAGTAGTTTCTGTATCATATATAGCTAAGATTTGTAATCCTCCATAAATTGCTTCGGTAAGTTGCCCAACTTCAATCAGATCAAAACTTCCCCCCAAAGTTACATAGCCTGGTATATAACCTGCAAAAGATGAAAGAATTATACCGCTTTCAAAGTATAAATTATTTTGCCATCCCGCAATTCCAAGTGCAATTTTTCCAGAGTATAACCCAACACTTATTCCGCCAAACATTGAAGATACAGGATATTCTATTGCAGGGTCATAAACTGAAGGCATTGCACCATACTTAAATTTTGTAATTACAAGATTATTATTTCTGTCAATTCCTATTACCTCAGCGTACCCAACTTCTCCAGTAGAAGTTTCTAATTTGAATATAAAACCTTTTTTTGCAATTTTTGGATCGAGTCCTGCAAGGTAAATTTTGTTTCCCTCAATTTTTGAAACATATGCTTCTAATTTGAAATATTCCCTTAGTGATAACCAGATATCGTCGGCAGCAGACATAAGTACAGAATTAATAGCTTTCTGGGGAGTTTCTTCTTCAACGTAAGTTTCTTTTGCAAATGGAGTTGAAGCAAGAAGCTCTCCGTTTTTAAGATCGTATAATTTTAAAGAAAGTCTTAAACTTGCAGTATAACCGTTTTTTTCATAATTTGATGTAAGTTCTGTGAGTGTTAGTAAAATTGCATATCTTGCCCCCAAAATTTTTCCAGCTTCAAATGTTTGCTCAACAAGTCCTAGATCTCCAAGGTTTCTTTCTTTAACTATCATGTCTAAATCATTACGGGAGAATACTCTAAATCTTCCAAGTTCTAAGGCTTTTTGTTCTAGAATTGATATGAGAAAATCTGCTTCATCCATATTCCAACCATTTCCAACTTTTGCAGGAAGTATTACTATTCCAATTTTTTCTGATATTGTAACAGCAAGTAATGATGAAAACAAACTAACAATCGCTAAAAATATTACCAATTTTTTCATTTTTCCCACCCCCAAGAAATATTATAACATAAATTAATTCTTAAAAAAAATATTAAAATCCAAATACAATACCTGATGAAAATCCTTTTTGAGAAACATCTAGGAAAAATCCAAAAATTTCATTTAAAAACAAAGAAAATTTTTTTGCAGTATTTATTCTTAAAGCTGGCAAAAATTCGAATGATTCTTCTTTAAAATATAAACGTAAAATGGCATCGAAAATCCAAAGCTTCTTTGAAATTTCAAATGTGTAATAGTCACTAAAAATTCCAAATCCAACTGAAAAATTGTCGTTTCCTTTAATATCAAGGTTTCTAATATTAAAAAGAAGGTAATATTCTTCAAAATTTGATAAACCTATCATTGTGCTGATTCCAACTCTTAAGGGGTATTTAAATGCTTCAGAAGCAAGAGAAAATTTTTCAATTTTTTCATCAAGAAGATAGAAAATATCTCCACTTGAACTTGTAGCAAAAACATTAGTTATTTTTAAATATCCTTCGGTCCAGTGGTCATCTGAAATCCTAAATACTTGTCCACTTTTTATACCAATGTTTTCTCCATCGTAGAGTTCAACGTTTAATTTTTCTACTTTTTTTACCATTGAAGAAAGCGGAAAAGCTTTTTTTAGAAGATTTTTAATGTCAGAAGAGAAGCTTTTGTATAAATTAAGTAAGTTGTCTATTTTGCTTTCTGTTTCATAACTTTTAAATCTATCAAGTATTCTTATTTCAGGAAAGTACAAACTTTTTTCTAGATATTTAGAATAAATTACTCTTGCTGTTTTTGTTTCTATAACGTTCAAAAGTGTTGAAAAATACATATTTGTATATTTTAAATTATCGATAGATACAACGTCGTAAAAATTGGAAAATGTAGTGTATCTGTCCTTTTTCCATATAAAGTTTAAGATCTTTACATAATTTCCATTTTCTCTGTCCGGTATGTAATTTTTACCGTCGAAAGAATAATATTTACCAACTTCTACCTTGTAACCGTTTGACAAGTATTGCCCATTCATATCGTTTCTAAAGAATAGTATTTCATCTTGAGTTGTAGTTTCCTGTTGACTACTAATAGATTCAACTGAAATTATGTATTCAGGAACTCTAAATTTTATTTCAGCATTTTTACCTATAAGATCTCTTAGTCTTAGTTCATCAAATATGTAATATAGATATTTTCTATCGTATATATTGTATCTATTATCTTCTTGAAGTTTTCCTAAAATAAATGCTTTTAGTTTGTCAGGAATTTTTTCGTCAAAATCTACTACAATATCTATTTTGTCTGGGTAAAATTTGTTTAGGTTTTTGTTTAGATTTGTTATTTGCTGGTTTATATCATTTAATGATCTTACTTTGAAAACAAAAGGGGTAAATGATTTTAAAAATAAATTTTGGTAACTTATTTCTACTATATAACCTGAAATATAGTAATATTCTTCTTTTATTATTTTTTCTCTCTTTTTATAAAAATTACTTTTTATATATTTTTGCTTTTCGTTCCTAGCCCAGTAGAAACGGCTTGCATATACGTATTGTCCATATTTATTATCTACTATAAATCTATCGTATTTAGGGTTATATGTATATCTTTGATGGTTGCTGGTGTAATAATAATCTCCATTGTAATAAATGTAATTTCCGTATCTATCAGGATAAAATTCTACTTTTTTTCTTTGTACCAATTCTTTTTCAACTGAAAAGATATTTATTACAACAAAATCGTTACTTTTGTCGAATAAATCACTATTTATGTCTAGCTTGAATCCACTTTTGTTAATAATTATAACTTTTGAAAATAGTGATATTGAAAATATTAAAATTAAGATTATTACTTTTTTTACCATGAAAAACCACCACCAAAATTAAATGTCTTGTTTTGTAATGAATAATTAAACATCAGATCAAATAAATCGTACTTTATCATACCTCCTATTGAAAAATCATTTGATAGTAGAAGGTAAGTTTTTAGTTCATAAAAATCGAATATGTTATATCCAAGTGTAATTATGTAATTTCGAGTATTTGGAAAGTAATCTACAACTAAAAATGCCTTTTTATCATTGTAAACATCTCTTTGTCTTAGGCCAAAAGAAAATAGCAAGCCGTTATTTGTGTAGTATATTCCTAGTGATATAGGAATGAATATTTTTTTACTATCTTCAACTACTTGATCTCCAATTTCTATTTTTGAATGTTTTTTTAGGTAGTAAAATTCTGCTTCTGAATAATTGTTTTCAACATTTCTTATAACTATTTGGCCTTTATTTTCTGCTATTGTAAATACTGTTCCAGGTAACACCCCATCTTTTTTGCCTATGTTCAATATTACTCTGTCTTTTTTTAAGTTGTAAATTATTCCTTCTAATTTATAAGCATTTTTAATATTTTCAAGTATGTTTGATTTTATTACTGATGCAATATATTTTAAAATTTCTATTTGACTATTTTCTTTTTTTAAGGGCTTTAAAATCGTTTCATCCCATTTATACCATCTTTTTTTAATTTCTTTTGAAAAGCTAAAAGAACCGTTTGCATATCCAAAAAGATTGTAATATACTTTTCCAATAACTTTATATACTATCTCTTCATGGGAAAATTTTGTGTAAAAATTATTTGAGTTATAAAATTTTCCGTCGTATCCTTTTATGTAATACCCCTCTTTTGAAGGAATATATCTTGAGGTGTTTACGTCATATGAATAATAGATTCCCTTTTGAACTTTAATGTATTTTTCACCTACTCGTACATAATCTCCAGATTCATTGTTTATAAGATAATCTTTTTTTATTTTTTTTTCTTTTATTTGCAAATTTTTTACTACAACATTGAAATTTATGATTGGTTGTTTGCTTTCTTTTAATATAGAATTTTTGTTTGATAGTAAATCTTGAAGTCTGAGCTCTTGATACAATTTTTTAAGTTCTTCTTGCAAATAAAGTTTGAATTTCCCACTTTCTATTATGGAATCATAAATAGTTGCATTAATAATTTCTATATAACTTGGAGCTGTAATATTTATTTTAACGATTGGAACATTAGAAAATAATGTAAGACCAACTCCAAGAAATAATAAAATTAACTTTTTCATTAATCCACCTCCTTGTATTAATGAAATTATATCAAATTAGTGATATAATTTGATATGAAAATTAAAATGATAAAGGGAGGGGTATCTTTGTTATTCAAGGACATGTTATTTCAAATAGCGATAGTGTTAGTAGCATTGTTTGCAAGTCCAAAATACACATATGAATTCAGTGTTCCAAAGTATGCAATATTAACACTTTTTATGTCAATAATGTTTACTTATCTTGCATTTAAATGGATTAAAGAAAAAAAGATAAGTTTTTATATTACACCTGCACATATTGTATGGTTTTTATTTTCTATATCTTCTGTGATTTCATCATTTAATGTTTTAAGAGATAATCCATTTTATTTTAGAAGATCTGTTGATATAGCATTGTATGTTGTTTTTAATGCGTTACTTGCAATTTTTATAAGCAGTGAGTATAAAGAAAAAAAGAGGATTCACATGTTTTTGATAACATTTATGATTACAGGCTTTGTCATTTCAATTGATGCACTTTTAAATTTTTATGGCGGATATTCTATGTTTTTAGGTAATGTTGGTCAAGCATTTTCAAGGGCAGCAATAAAATCAACAGTTGGTAATGTTATATTTACTGCAAATTACATTGATATGCTTCTTCCAATTGCTTTGTATTTTATTCTTTCAAATGAATTATCTTTTAAGAAATTTTGGCAAGTAGCTTTGATGAAAATTTTTGCGTTTATTTCATTTGCAATAGGATTTGTAGCAGTTATAGTATCACAGACAAGGTCTGAGTATCTTGCAATAATAATAATGACATCACTTTATATTTTAATGTATTTTATATGGAGAAAGGGCAAAAAGATCAATAAAGAAATTCCAAAGAAGGTAAGAGCTATTACAAGATATCTATTTGTAAGTTTAATTGTCCTTTCTACTATTATAGTGATTGTTTTTAATACTGATAATCCTTTAACAAATGGTGGTAAAGTAAGTATGACAAGCAGATTTTCTGCTATGAGCTCAATTTCAAGTAAAGATGAAAGATTTTTGTCGTGGTTTACATCTCTAGAACTTTGGGAAGATCACAAAATTTTTGGAAGCGGAATAGCAACTTATCAACTTTTATCAATATCAAAAATGGGAGAATACCTTGAAAAGCATCCAGAACTTTATTATGGCTGGAATAACTTTAAAAGAGCCCACAATGATTATTTTCAAGTGTTGGGTGAAACTGGGATAGTTGGTTTTTCATTGTTAATAGCTCTTTTGATTATACTAGCCTATTACTTTTTTACAATACCAAAGAAAATAGAAGACAGGGATGATTTACTACTATTTTTATCACTTTCAATATCTATAGTTGGATTTGCAATTCAAAGTTTCTTTAGTTTTCCAGGGCATCTTTTACCGAATGCTCTTGCGGCCACTTTCTTTGCAAGTGTTGCTATTGGCCCATACTTTACCAAAAAGGAGTATAAGCAAATAAAAGGTATCTTAGCTATTGTTACAGCAATACTTGTTGTTTTGTTAGTTTATACAACAACTTATTTAAGATGGAACAGATTTATTTCTGAAGTCAATTTTAAAAATGGTAATACAGCATACCTTACATATGCAAAAATAATGGAGGAGTATCCTAAAATTGATGCATATATCAATCAACTTGAAGGTAGGCTTGATGATTTAAACAATTTTAGAGGAGAATTTTCACAATTAAAACCTGAAGTTTGGAAAGAGCTTAAGAAAAAAGAGTATGAAAGCAAGAATTTACCGTACAATGAAATTGAAATTGAAAACCAAAGAATAGCAGCAATAAATAATGTAAGAAGTCAGATACTTTCACAGATTAGGCAGTTAAAAGAGCAAAAAGTAAGACTTCCAAAAATGGCAAAACAATATTATGATACTGCAAAAGAGAAGTTATTGAAAAGTGTAAGTGTAGAACATACATATGGTAAATCATATTTTTATCTTGCAACTCTTTGTGTTCAAGATTTTAGAGTGCAAAAGATGAAAAATAATATAAAGACTAGTTACGAGAAGATATTTAATCAAGAATACGATGATTATCAAAAGATAATTGCAGAGCAATATAAGTACAAATGGCTTTCAAAACTTACTCCGTTTATTAAACAAAACATTGAAATTTTAGATAAATTTGATTTTGCTACGACTCAAGCATTAATAGATTCTATTGGTATTTATGAAACGTCACTTCTTGCATTTAATGAAAGAAATACCTACAAGGCAATTGCAATGAGATATCATAGTTTACACAATCTCTTTAAGGAATTACTTTCATATTTGCCAAAAGATTCAGAGTATTATGAATATGTTAAAGATCTAGTTATAAAGACTTTTGATGGATATGTTAACTACTCTAAAAAAACGATAGTTAATATGCCAGGTGGATGGAATAGATTTCCAGATTGGAAAAATCCTAATATTTCAAAGGCATCGAGAGGTCAGGATATATATAGATTTTTTGCAGGCATGGTATTTAAATTGCAACCACCTACAATTCCATCAGTAGTGAAGTTTTTAGATTGGCTTTCAAACATGGAAATAAAAGCAGCAAAGTATATGTCTTTAAAAGGCATTTGGGGCGTTCCAAATGGTGTTATGGATTTTGTTCATGCAACTGCATTTGAATATTACAAAAATGGACAATTTCAAGAATCTATATATACGCTTGAGAAAATAAAGAATGAGTATAAAGAATCGTATGAAATAGCAAGAAAAGATGTTGCAAAATATGTTAAAGGTTTTGAAAATCAAATGGAAAGTTTAAAGGAATCTTATAGCAGGCAAATAGAAAATGTACTTTTGTCTAAGAATGTTCATCCACAAGCAATAAAGGTTATAGTAAATAAGTTTAAAGATACAGTTGATAAAATAAAAGAAGGATTTTTGAACTATAACTATCTATCACTTGAGGCAACGTATATGAAAACGTTGATTGGAAAGAATTATATAAGTTGGTATGATACGGCAAAAGATACTATTTGGCCTTCCATATCCGTAAAGTATTTAAATGAATTTTTATCAGAACTTCAAAAATTGGGCTTAAATACGGATTCGATAATTAGTATTAAAGGAAAAATTGAAGGAATAATAAATAATCCACCTAGTTATGCAATGGTGTATGAAAGTTATGCAAGATTTATTGCACATTATAAATTAGTTGAAAATGATCTTAAATATAATGCAAAACAACTACTAAATAATTATAAAGAAATGACTGATAATATGTGGGAAGCAGTAATTTCGGATTGGTCAAATACATTGTTTGAGGCTACACCACTGAATACGAAAGAAGAAATTATTGAATATCTTGAAAATATAGTAAAAGAATAAAAGCCAAAAATTAAGACTCCGAAGCTAGATAGCTTCGGAGTTTTTTATCAGAATATAATCAAAAAATGAATAAAATCGTGGTAAAACATTATTCGAAATGAATTACTCAAAAGGAGGTGAAGATTATGAAGAAGGTATTGGTTATTTCAAGTTTATTTGTTATTTTATTTGCATTTTTTGGTTGTTTGAATTTGTTTGAAGATACAACAACAGTTTCGGTGCTTTTAACAGATAGACCAGTTTCAGATATTGATAAATTAACAGTTGATATTTCTTCCTTTACATATCATTACGCAATAGGTGATAAAGAAGGGGAATGGGCAGCGCCTACTAATGTTGCAACTACTATAGATATATTAAGTCTTGCAGGGACAGAAGTTTCATGGCTTAATATTGAACTTCCTGAAAATGCGTCATTAACTCAGTTAAGACTAACAATTGAAGAAGCTACTGTAACAGTTGGAGGAGAAGAATACCCTGTAGAAGTTAAAAATAAAGATGTTAAAGTAATTAAATCTGCATTAAACATTCTAAGTGGTGGGGAATTAGTACTTGATTTTGATTTAGCACGTTCTCTACATCAGAAAGGATTATCAAATGTATATATTTTAAATCCAGTGTTAAAACCAACATTTAGAAGAGGAAAGTTGTATTTTATAAAGGGTGAAGTTCTTGAATCAGGAAATCCTTTAAAATTGTCTATAGTAGCTTTAATGCCAACTGATGAATCAACTGTATTAAGAATTACGATGACTAACAAGTATGGAGAATTTAATCTTGGAAAGTGGAAAGATGGTGAATATCTAATAAAAGTGTATAAGAATGTAGAATTACCAGACGAAACTGAAGATTTGGATTTGTTGTCGCTTACTGAAGATGCTTCTGAAGTTGTAACTGTAAGTGGAGAAGATGTGTTCAGATCCATAAATGTCAAATGATTGGTATTAAAAATTACAACAAAAGCAGCCGCATGTGCGGCTGCTTTTTATTTTGCTATAGATATATTTATCCTCTTAAATAAATTAAGTATAGTACAAACAAGAATGCAAGAATCCAATTGAGCCAGTGAACATCTTTTGTTTTACCGCTGAATGTTTTTACGATTGGATAGACAATTAAACCGAGTGCAATACCATTTGCAATTGAATATGTAAGAGGCATTATTATCATTGTGATGAAGGCAGGTAGTGCTTCTGTTATATCATCCCAGTTAACACCTTTGAGACCTTTAAGCATTAACGCGCCAACAAATATAAGAGCAGGTGCGGTAGCTGCAGCTGGAATGCTCATTCCAAGAGGTGCAAAAAACAGCATTAAAAGCATTAAAATTGCAACAACTACTGCAGTGAGTCCAGTTCTTCCGCCTTCTGCTATACCTGTACTACTTTCGATATATGTAGTAACTGTAGAAGTTCCAAATAATGCACCTACAGTTGTTCCAACCGCGTCAGAAAGATAAGCTCTGTTAGCCCTTGGGAATTCGCCATTTTTAATAAATCCTGCACTTTCGGCAAGTCCTGTTAATGTTCCAAGAGTATCGAAAAAGTCAACAAAGAAGAAAGTAAATACGACTATCCAGAATGTTCCACTTGCAAGATCGGCCCATGAGAATTTTTCAAATAATTTGAAAAATGTAGGAGAGATATCTGGTATTTTTCCTACTATTCCTTGGAAGTTTGTTACATTAAAAGCAGGTATCATCCCTATAAATGTTGATGCTAGAATACCTATTAAAATTGAACCAGGGACTCTAAGTGCAAATAAAATAGCAATAATGAAAAATCCGATTATTGTTACTAAAGCAGTTGGGGAAGTTAAATCACCTAGTGTTACGTAAGTTGCACCATCAGCAATTACGATACCAGCACTTTTGAGTCCTATAAATGCAATGAAAAGTCCTATACCGGCACTTGTTGCAAGTTTAATTGAATTTGGAATTGCTTTAACTACAAATCCTCTAACACCGCTAACTGCAAGTAGAATGAATAATATACCCTCTACAAATACTGCAGCAAGTGCAACTCTCCAATCAATTCCAAGTTTTCCACAAACAGTAAATGCAAAATATGCGTTAAGTCCCATTCCAGGTGCAAGTGCAAATGGATAATTTGCCCAAAGTCCCATAATTAAAGTTGCAGTTGCGGCACCTAATATAGTTGCAACCATGAATGCACCAAAAAACTGTGCATAAAGAGGACTATCAGGAGTTGCACCGGGAATTACGTTGATCAAGATGTTTGGGTTCACAAATATGATGTAAGCCATAGTTAAAAATGTAGTTATACCTGCAATAATCTCAGTTTTGACAGAGCTGCCACTTTCTTTCAACTTAAAAAATTTTTCCATACTCTCTCCTCCCCCTTGAGAAATAAAGATAGAAAAAAGCTTTATTTTATTTGGATTTTTGTTTTTCTAGTAAATTCTACCATAACCCCATCCACTATGATGTTATCTATGTCCATATGCTCAACAAATTCTACGATCATTTCTTCTAATTCCTTTTTTTCTCTGTTTAATTCCTTTATTGTTTCTTTTACCTTTAAATATCTCCTGACTAATTCTTCGAGTGTGTTGTTTTCCATTTTATTCTACCTCCTCTATAGCCTCTTTTATTTTTTGAACAATTATTCCAATTTCTTTTTCTTCTAATTCTGGGAATATTGGTAGAGCAAGAGTTGTTTTGGAAAGTTCTTCTGAAACAGGGAGACTTCCTTCTTTATATCCTAAATAAGTGAAACATTTTTGAAGATGAAGTGGAACCGGATAATAAAGGCTTGTTCCTATTTTATTTTCAGATATATATTCTCTAACCTTTTCTCTTATTTTATTACTTTTGAATTTTACTACATATTGGTGGAATACGTGGTATTTGTAAGGTTTATTAAGAATTTTCGGATATATTACTTCTAATTTGTGTTTTTCAAATTCTTCTTTGTATTTTTTCGCAATTTTAATTCTATTTTCAGTCCATGAATTTAGATATTTAAATTTAACATTTAAAATTGCAGCCTGAATTTCATCTAATCTTGAATTAAAACCTATTTCTTCATGAAAATATTTCTTTTTTGCACCATGTACTCTAAGCATTTTTGACTTTTCATATATTGTTTCATCATTTGTTACGATCATTCCACCATCACCGTATGCACCTAAATTTTTGGTTGGAAAAAATGAAAAAATAGCAGCATCTCCTATGCTTCCACTTTTCTTGACTTGACCGTTTAAAATCCCTTCTGAGCCTATTGATTGAGCACAATCCTCAAGAATTTTTATGCCATACTTTTCTTTTAGATAATATAGCCCTTCAAGATCAACGGTTTGGCCAAAAAGATGAACAGGGATTATACCAAATACCTTTTCCTTTTTTAGTATGTCTTCAACCTGATTTAGATCAATGTTATAGGTTTTGCTGTCAACATCTACAAATATAGGGATACCACCATTTCTAACTATTGCCGAAGCTGTAGCAAAAAATGTATATGGAGTTGTTATTACTTTTTCACCTTCTTTAATTCCCATTGCCTTTAGTGCGATAACAAGCGCATCACTCCCATTTGCAACACCTATTCCAAATTTAACACCAATAAAATTTGCAATATTTTGTTCTAATTTTTCGACTTCTTGTCCTAGAATGACCCTTCCTTTTGAAATAACATTATCAATTGCTTCAATTATTTCTGATTTTATTTTTGAGTATTGTCTTGTAATATCAAATAAAGGTATCATCTTTTCCCCTCCCACTTGCAGTATTTTGAAATCGGGCATATTTTACAATTTGGAGATACAGGTTTGCACACTTTTTTTCCAAACTCCACCATAGACCCATTGATAGGCCCCCAAAGATTTTTAGGAAGTATTTCCATGAGTTTGAATTCAGTTTCTTCTGGAGTTTTTGTATTTACCCACCCAAGTCTGTTTGAGATCCTATGAACGTGAGTGTCAACTGCTAATGCCGGTTTTGAAAAAGAAACGTATAAAACTATATTTGCTGTTTTTCTACCAACACCTGGAAGTTTTAAGAGTTCTTCTAAACTATCTGGTACTATTCCAGAGTATTTTTCAACTATTATTTTTGAAATTTCTATGATTCTTTTTGCTTTTTGCCTGTATAAGCCTGCAGGTTTTATTAATTCATATATATCTTTTTCTTTTGCTTTTGAAAGTTCAAACGGTGTTTTATATTTATTAAAAAGATTTTCAGCGGCAATTTCGGTGTTTTCATCTTTGCTTCTTTGACTTAGAACTGTTGTAATTAAAACCTTAAAGGGATCTTTTTCTTTATGATCCCTTGGAAAATTCTTAATTATTAACTTTGCAACTTTTTCAATTTCCATATTTTTCCTCCAACAACTTTCTTGCCGTTTTTTCATCATTTTTCATTTGCTCAATTAAAGCATCGATACTATCAAATGTTGTTTCATCTCTTAAATATTCAAGAAGTTCAACTCTAATTTCTTTTCCATATAATTCTTCATTAAAATCAAGAATGTAAACTTCGTATTTAACGCTTTTTGTTTTTTCAACAGTTGGCCTTAGTCCGATATTCATTAATCCAAAATGTAATTTTGGTGTGTAGACTTTACAAAGATAAACTCCAAATTTTGGAGTAATTAACTCTTTAGATCTTCTAATATTTGCTGTTGGAAAGCCTAATTTGCGTCCAAGTTGTTTGTCTTTGTATACTTTTCCATAAATAGGATAATTTCTTCCAAGAAGATAATTTACCTTTTTAATATTGCCTTCTTTCAATAGCTTTCTTATTAAAGTACTACTTACTCTCTTACCATCTATGATTAGATCATTGACTACATTGAGATTAATATTTTTTTCTTTTGAAAGTTTTTCAAGTAATTTAATATTTCCTGCAGCATTTTTTCCAAATCTAAAATCTTGACCAACTACTATTGCTTTGGTGTCTTTTGAAATAAAATCAAAAAAATCGTAAGGCGAAAGATCTTTTATTTCATGGAGATTTAACGTATAAACGTTGCCGTACATTTCAAGTAGGGTAATTCTATCTTCAAGTGAAATTAAGAGACCATCAAAATTTCCTGTATAATATTCCATTGGAAAAACTATTGTATATATTTCAGGTGATGCATTATATTCCTTTGAAAGATTTTTTAGAGAGTTTAGAATTTCTTGATGACCTCTATGTACTCCATCAAATACACCTACCGTTACTACGCGCATATAACCACCTCAAATTGATTATATCATTCTCATTTTACACGATAATATAGTAATTATTACACTTTCTTTAGTTTTGTAAATTTTCAGAATTTCCTTTTTTCTTAAAAATTTTCCTTATTAATTTAAAAGTATAATATACAATAACTGCAAAAGTAACACCAAATATAATGCCTGATAGGTCAATAATTACATCGTTTAATGAGGAACCACGATTGTAATACTGCTGGGTATATTCATCTAAAACTGCTATAAGATTTGGGAAGGTTATAGCAAGTAGAATCGAAAAAAATTTTTTAATAAGCAAATGAAAACCAAAAAAGCTAAAAAAGCCTAGTATAAAATATAGGCCAAAATGTGCGGTTTTTCTTACTAACATTTCCGCAGGAACGTATTGGGTTTTAAACCATAGCTTCTTTAAAAATATTTCCATCTTTTTAAACAACGTGGTATCTGAAAAGTCTATTATCTGGTCTATTTTTCTTAATACCCTAGTGACAAAAGATGATTGTTGTGATGAATAAAGAGGATTACGTGAGGAAAAATAAAATATTAGTAAGATCCAAAGTATGATTATTATGAAAATAAAGATTGCTTTTTTCTTCATTTATTATCACCGTCATATTTAAAAAGTTCTAATTTGTATATTATAAAAATTGAAAATAAAACAGAAATAACTAAAGAAATATATGGATAATAGAGGAAATAAAATCCATTTAGTGAAAAGATCAAATATATTATTAGAAAAAGAAATTCAGCTTTTCTCCTATCTTTTACCTTTTTAAACACTTTATCAAAGATATTGTTTTTGTCATCTTCTACCAAGTGCTTTTTGTAGATTATTTTTCTAAACATAACCACAGTTGTATCTAATAAATATGGTAAAAGAACTATGATAGAAGCAAAAAAGTATATATATCCTTTTGAAAGGGAAGAAATTACTGAAATTCCAAAAATACTTCCAATAGCATACTTCCCAGTATTTCCTAGGAAAACTTTCCTTATTGAGAAATTATAAACTACATACGCGATTAAAGAGCCAGAAATGGAAAGTAGAAAGTATTTATTGAATGGAACTGAGATAGTTAAAACTAAAAAAAGTGAGGAGATTAAAAATACAATAGAAAGAGGCTTTCTTTTTTCCTCTTTATTTTGTATTGAGTTAACTATAAATATAAAGAACAAAATAGCTATTATTAAATCAACTGGATTTGATAAATATTGACTTGTTGCAAGGTACCCTAATAATGCTTCTATTAAAAGCTTTATTAAATAATTTATTGTTTTTAAGTCAAGGTAAATACCTAAAAATCCAAATATAATAATATAAAATTTTTGAAAAATATTAAACGGTGTACAAAGTAATAGTGAAAAAATAATAGATAATCCATCAAAATATGGTATGGAACTTTTTTTATCAATAATATTGTATTTAATAGATATTTTTCTTATTATAGGAAGTGATATAAGTGATAATAAAAACGAAAGAATAAAAGACCAGAGCATTTTTTCCTCCTATACTTCGTTTTTTTCTAATTTTTCCGTATTCTTTAAAATTTGGTTGAAAATTTCCGATTTTTCTGATGCTTTTTCAACGTGTTTTCCTTCAAGTAAATCGTATCTGATAGCATTGGAAAGCGATGATAATATTTCAAGCAAATCATCAATGTCGTCACCTAAAATCTTTTTATCTTTGGTAGCGAGGTTAAATTCTTCAATAAATTTTTCAAATATTTTTAAAACATCAATAGATGCTATTGTTGAAAGCTTTTGGTTTATGAGTTTGAGCTTTATAATATCACTTTTTGTCACCTCTTGCTTTAAAAACACTTTTTCTAAATAGCTAAATAACTCATTATAAATGCTTGCTTTTAATTCAAGAATTTTTAAATTTTCTTCTTTAAGCATTTCTACTTCAGTTTGTTTGTTTAAAAGAAGTGATGTAATTAGTATAGTTATGACGGTTCCTATAAGAGCGGCAAGAATTTCTTGGGAATAGGGAAAGTCGGAATTAGAATAATACATTTCTCTGAATAAGAAATATGTAATTATTGATAGAGCAACTGCCAATACCATTATCAAAAGATTTTTATTTTTTAATGACAAATAGAACACCCTTTCTTTTTAGTTTTCAAACTCTTTATTATCATATTTTAAAAGAGACAGTTTAATTGTTAAAATAGTCAGCATAAATCCTGTAAGAAAAAGTGAAAGTTTATCGTATTTTATGTATAAAATACCTAGTAGACAAAAAATAGAACTTATCAAAGCCATTGTGAAAAACGTTTTTCTTTTATCTTTTAATCTTTTGTAAAGTTTATCATAAATGTGATCTCTGTCACCTTCAAAAGGTGATTTTCCAGCAAGAACTCTTCTAGTCATACTTGTAAATGTGTCCAGGAAAAAAGGACTTAAAATTATTAAAGCTGCTATAGTGTGTGATAAACTCTTGGAAAAAGATGAAATAACGGAAACTCCTAAAATTGCTCCGATTGTGTAACTTCCCATATCACCCATGAAAATTTTTGCAGGTGGAAAGTTGAATAAAAGGTAAGCAAGTAATGATCCAATAAGTGATATTAAATAATATTTATCATTTGGAAATGTGACGGTCCATATAAGTCCAAATGCAGCTATGGTTGAAGTTATTGCACAAACTCCATCCATTCCATCCATCATATTTACAGAGTTAATCAAAAAAGCGTAAAAAATTGTGGCAATAATTAATTCAATAGGATTTGTTAAAAATCTTGTAGATACAAGAAATCCTATTATAAATTCTATAGTTAATCTTAACCAAGGGTTTATTGATTTTAGATCGTCATAAAGTCCCATTAAACTAAGAACTACAATATACAGTTTTCTAAATAGGCTAAATGGCGTAAAAATCAGAAATGAGAAAACAAACGCTGCACCACCTAAATAAGGAGTTGATTTCTCGTGGTTTTTAAGTTTGTTATCTGGTTTGTCAACTATACCAAATTTAAAAGCTATTTTTCTCAAAAAAGGTATTAAAATAAGTGTCAGAATAAAAGAACCAACGAATACATAGAGCATATAAAACCTCCTTAAAATTTAAGATATAAAGGATGTATTTACATATGATATTTTATCATAACTAAGATAAGAAAACTATTTTCCTTAAAATTTAACATTTATACTTGACGAATGATAAATGATATTAGATAATATAAAATGAAAATATAAAGTTACTGAAAATAAGACAGGAGGTGAGAATATGCCAATGTATAGGTATGTATGTAAGAGTTGTGGTCACGAAAAAGTAGAACTTCATTCTATTAACGATAATCCTGATATCACCTGTGATGTTTGTGGTTCAAAAATGGAAAGAGCAATTGGAAGAGTTGGTATAGTTTTTAAAGGCAGTGGTTTTTATATTACAGATAGTAGAAAATCTTCTTCAACTTCTTCAAGTGATAGTTCTTCAAAATAAATTAAAAGCCCCCATTAAATGGGGGCTGATTATTATCCTACTTTAACTTTACAAATTAAAGAGGTTTTACATTTGCTGCTTGTGGACCTTTTTGTCCATCTTGAACGTCAAATTCAACTTCTTGACCTTCTTTTAATGTTTTGAAACCATCTGTTTGGATTGCACTCCAGTGTACGAAGATATCTTCTCCGTCCTCCTTAGTAATGAATCCATAACCTTTTTTTGCATCAAACCACTTTACTGTACCTTTCATAAAAAAACGCCTCCTCGTAAATCTTTTTACATTCCCCGTTTCCTTCCGGGGTTGATTAGAGTATACACCCATTATTATTTTTTGTCAACAACTTGTTTTTAAAAACAACAGTAATTTCTCCTTTTACACCTGATGAAAAGTGTTCAATAGCCTCTGAAATTGCTCCTTTAAAGTATTCTTGATATATTTTTGTAAGTTCTCTTGCAATAAATATTTCAACATCTCCAATTATTTCAAAAATATCTTTTAGAGTTTTTAATAACCTTTCTGGACTTTCAAAAAACACGAAAACTTCTGCAAGATTTTCTTCTTTAATCATTCTTAAAAGTCTTCTTCTTTTTTTATCACGAGGCATAAACCCCAGGAATAAAAATCTATTTCCATAGAATCCGCTCGCACTTAATGCTGTAATGGGTGCACTGGGGCCAGGGATAACATCCCAGGGAATATTATTTTCAAGGCATATATTTACTAGTTCTGTACCTGGATCAGATATAACAGGCATTCCAGCGTCAGAGATATATGCTACGTTTTTATTATCTTTTAGTAATTCTAAAATTTTGTTTTTCTTTTTTATTGATGAATGTTCATTAAATGAATCCACAGGCTTTTTTATATCAAAAAAATTTAAGAGCTTTAAAGCTCTTCTTGTATCTTCAGCAAAAATATAATCTATCTCTTCTCGGAGTATTCTCAGCGCTCTCAATGTAATATCTTCCAAATTTCCAATGGGTGTTCCAATTAAATATAGCATTTAAACTTCATCCTTTCATTTTCAGCTAGGGAAATTATTTCATTTATTTTTTCGAATCTTTTAAGTTGAAATCTTTTACTAAACGATTTGTAGAGAGAATTCTTTAATTCTTCTATATCAATTTCTTTTGCAAGATCCAATCCATATTGGGTTATAGGCTCATTTCCATCTTTAAAACATTTTTCAATTCCTGTAGTTGTTTTAAGTACTATTGAACCATGCTGCAATACAAAACTTTTTGTTCTCATTTGTGCACTTCCTATAATTTTTTTCTCATTAAGTACTATTTCATACCATGATGGAGCATCAAAGCATAACTGAGTATTTCCCCTACTAGAGTGAGAAACAATCTCAGCGGGGATACCTATATTATTTAATGCCTCAACAATAATAGTAGAAATTTCTTTATAAAGCTTTAAAACAGAGAGTCTATACAATGGGTCGGTATTTGGAATAATAAAGCTGTATGTTAACTCTTCACTATGTAAAACAGCTCTTCCACCTGTAGGTCTTTTAACACAATCGATCCCATTTTCTTTCAAATATGTAGTATTTACTACTTCAACTGATTGATTTTTACCAAGGGATAAAGTAGGATTTTTCCAAGTATATAGTCTAAAGTAAGAGCTTTGGCTTTTGCCCAAAACATAATCAATTGCCATATTCAAATCTCCAGGTATTTTCCAAGTCTCTATGTAAAACATTTACAACCTCCTAAATGCATCTAAGACACTTTCAGCAATTGCTGTATTTTTATCCTTTTCTATTGGAGCAGCTCCTATAATACTTTCTTCTACATTTTTATATTCTTTGGTAAGGTGAGTTATTAAAAAGTTTTTTCCGGCTAAAGAAACTTCAGCTATATCATCAACGGATATTACAAAATCGTGTATGTTTTCAAGAGCATTTAAAACAGCATTTCCAATTACAATAGGTATATTTCTACTTGTTTTAGGACCGGAAAATTCACCGGACATTTTTTCCTGCCCATGTACGATTTCAACAGAAACTTTAATATTTTTACCTTCGTTTTTTACGTCTAATTTTTCAAGTCTGTAAGGTAAGACTTTAGAAGTTTCAATTTTGGAATTTAGTTGTGCTATACTTATAACTTTTCTGTCAATTTTAATACCAAGGCTTGCAAATAAAACTGTCTCTATATCTCGGACAATTTGCTTTGGAAGTTTTTCATCATCTGCAACTACATGAAGTTCAACAATTTCTTCATCTTCAACAACAGCTTTTGCAGCCTGAATTCCAGGAATCTTAGTTAATACTTCCTCGATGTTTGAAACATTAATCATAAGCTATCCCCCCATTTGAGCAACGAACCTCCTAAATTTTTCAAAATCGTCTATAAATTTTTCCAAAATTTTCCACTTTTCTTCGGAAAAAATTTCTTCTAATTCAAGCTTAAACGTTCCAACAACTTTGTCTTTAATTTCCATAACAGGATAGTATTTCCCAGAAGGCAGTTTATATTTTTCCTTTAAAAATCTGAAGAATTCGGCATATAGATTTTTATGTGGATCATTAATGATTCCGAAGAAATATATACCATCATCAGTTAATGACATTTTTAGAAATCCTATTTTTTTACCATTTATATTCATAATTTTTTCATAAGCTTCATTGTCAATTATTTTTGCAAAATTAAGCCAAGGCTTTCCGGTAATTTCTTCTGAAAACATTTCTTTTGATACCAGTGATTTTTCACCACCAACAGCAAGAAAATGAGTTTGAAGTGGAAACCTTATAATTCCAGCTTGAACCTTAGAAATTGTGCTTTTATTAAAAATAGCGTTGTATAATGCTTCAAATTCTTCGTTGACATAATCTTTTATTTTGTACAACGATGGAGATTTTAAAAACGGACTTGTGATTGAAATACCATAAAAAAACTTACCATCAGGGGTAAAGCCAGCACTTAATGCAAAATCATTATCGCTTGAAACAGAAACCAATATTAGATGTTTGTGAAAAACATCCAATTTTTCTTTATAACTATTTAGAAAATCTAAGAGTTTTTCTTTGTCGCTGGATAGTATATTTTCCAACTTTTTACCAATATAACTTAACTTTTCGGGGCCGAAATATACCATTTTTCTTTTAAACTCCCTCTTGCTTAATTTCAACTATTTCGTTTTTTTCATTCATTATAATCACTTTTGGGCCTTTATATTCATTGCTATCATACATAGCAAACGCCATTATAATTACTCTGTCTCCTTGCTCTACTAATCTTGCTGCAGCACCATTTACCACTATCTTTTTACTTCCCTTTTCTTCGGGAATAATGTAAGTTGCAAATCTTTGACCATTATTTACATCGGCAACTAAAACTAATTCATAAGGTTTCAAGCCGGCCTTTTCTAACAACTCCGTATCAATTCCTATACTTCCCATGTAATTAATGCTTTTGTCTGTTACTTTGGCCATATGAATTTTAGATTTTAACATTATCTCTTGCATACTAATCCTCCTTGTTTTCTAAAGGTAATTCGAATATAAATCCATTCCCATTTTCATCGGGTTCAACCCAAATTTTTCCATTATGTTCATCTTCAATTATTTTCTTACAGATCGGTAAACCTAAACCTGTACCGTGTACCTTTGTAGTAAAAAATGGGGTAAATAATTTTTCAAGAATATCTCTTGATATAGGTTTTCCTTCATTCCATATTTTTACTTGTACAGTTTTTAATAACTTTTTAACCTCTATTATTATTTTACCACCAATAGGTGTCTCATCAATAGCATTTTGAATTAAGTTTATTAAAACTTGCTTGATTCTAGATTTATCCGCATAAATTTCTATATTTTCCTGATCTGTCTTAAATTCAAAGAGTATGTTTTTTTCCTTAATCCTATCTTCGTGTAGAATGTAGACTTCAGAAATCAATTCGTTTAAATTGAATTCTGAAAATTCTATAATTTTTTTATCTCTACTAAACTCAAGAATTTCTGAAACAATACTTTCAAGCCTTACAATTTCGTCGGATATTATTTTTAAATATTTTGATCTTTTATTTTCATCATTTGCGTATTTTTCAAGTCGCTTTACAAATCCTCCGAGAACAGAAATTGGATTTCTTAATTCATGAACAACTCTTGCAGCCATTTCACCAAGTGCAGCTAATTTTTCTTGCTTCTTTCTTTCTTTTTCTAAAATAACTCTTTCCGAGACATCTTCAAAAGTTACAATTACACCTTTAAGAATTATTCTTTCAGAGTCCCATAGTGGAGAAAAAGATACATCAAAGTATTTTTCCTGTCCCATTACTGGTATTAGGTAATTTGAAAGTTTAATCTCTTCTTTTAATTTTAACACTTCAAGAGCCATACTTTCTATATCTTCAAATTCCCCACCTAAAAAGGCTAATCTTTTTTCTAACATTTGTTCTTTTGTTCTACCAAAGTAATATTCTGCTCTTTCATTCCATTCGGTTATTTTACCATCTTTTCCTAAGACAACAACAGCTGCTGAAAGATTTTGTAAAATAAGATCCGAAAATTCCTTTAAATACTCTACAAGATTTTTTTGTTTTTCAAGATTCAATGTTTTTTCTTTTAACTCTTGGTAATTTATTGAATTTTCAATTGCAAGCCCTGCACTATCCGAGATAAGTCTTAAGATTTCTATATCTACACTATCAATTTCATGCTTTGAAAATTTATTGTCTAATATTACAACCCCGATTGTGTCATTCTTACCTATTAAAGGTACAATTACAAATTCATCTACTCCAAGAAGCGGTACTAGAAAATCTACTTCTTCTAATCCGTCTAAAATTTTTTTGTTAACATGAACAATTTTTCTTCTTAGAACAGCCCTTTCAAGAAATCTACTAGCACCATATGGAATAATCTTATCTTTAATTTGCTTAGTTAATTCTCCCTCGAGATCTAAGCCCAATGATTCTTCACGGAGGTATTGAACCACATCTGCATATCTCATAGCACGTTGATTTGCTTTTTTCCATATTGTTTCTACTTCCTCTTCATTTGCAGGTCCAATCCATGCTTTACCGATAAGAGAATTTTTTTCAAAATCTTTTAAAAGTAAAAGTGCTCGATTAAATCCAAGGGTTCTTCCGGATGTAAGACCTATTAATAATATCTTCAAGACATTTTTTGGATCACTACTACTTCGCATTGCCTGACTGATATAGTGAACTATGCTCATTTTTCGCAGTTGCTCTTTTTGCTCTTCTATTAACCTTTCGTGTTCTTTTTTTAGTTCATTTAGTTTGTCAATTTCATTTTGGAGCTTTTTATAATACACAAGTCTTGAGATTGCAAGTTGGAATCTTTTTACTGAGGCAACCACAAGTTCTAGATCAAAATCTTCATAACTTTTTTCCGGGATGTATCCTTCACCGTGTAGTTTGTTTATGAAAATCAACCACCCATCTTCTGTGCCGTTTAAAGGTATACTCATTACCGACTTTATTTTTACATTAAAATTTTTAAAATCTATATTGATGCTTCTCAAAATTTGCGGTTCACTTTTAAATACATTTATTGAAAAATCAGAAAAACCTGGTATTAAACTTTCAGAAGGTTCAACTGGATAGGAATATTCAATAAAATAATCTTCTCCTGCTTTTTTGGCTAAAAACACAAATTCACTTGGAATGTACTTATAAAGTTTTCCTACAAAATTTTTTTTGAGCTCTCCTAGACTATCACTTTTTTCAAATATGTCTGTAAGTTGTAGTATCTTTTCTAATTTTTCTTTTCTTCTATTAATTAAGAAAAGATCATAAACTAACGCAAAAAACTTTGAAAATTCATCTATAAAAATTTGATCTTTTTCAAATTTTCCTCCTACTATTATTGCGCCTATTTTTCTACCTTCAAATTCTAAAGGTATAATCTGTTTGTTGAAATTTTCATCATTAGCTTTTATTTTTTTTCCAGCATTGATACCAGCAACTATCCTGAAAATATTTTTTCTTTCTTCAAAGATTGCTAAACTTAATTCATTGACTTTAAGATGTTTTTTTAATGAATCAACTAACTTTTCCAAACTTTCATTTGGATATCCTTTTTCAAACAAGTTATTTACAGCCTCATATATTAATGAATATTCTATCATTAAAATCACCCCAATCTAATTTTAACATAAAATATAACCTATTAAAAAAATAAAATGGCTTCGGAAGAGTCCGAAGCCATTAGAAATTTTGTATTAGATTTTAATTATTCCTGAAATTCATATAAAACGAAATTACCATCTTTTCCCTTAATTAACATATTGATTTCATCTGTTTCCATATTTCTAAAAACGAAGAATTCATGATTCATAACTTCCATTTGCGCGATTGCTTCTTCAACACTTGTTATCATTAGATTTACTCTTTTAACTGATGATATCTTTTCTTTAGACTCTTCTACAGGCATTTCGTCTGTAAAGACCTCACCAAGACCCTTCAAATTTGATTTATTTCTAGTTCTTGCATATTCTCTTTCCCTTTTTAATTTTTTTTCGAATGCATCTGATAGGATATCAATTAAGTTGTAAATATCATCGGAAGTTTCTGTAACTACAAGATCTTTGCCGAGATAATGCATCATTGCTTTTCCAATAAAACTAGTAGCATCTTTTTCTAATTTAATATCAAGATGGACTTCGTCTTCTAAAACCCTATCAACCTTTTGAAATCTTTTTTCAATATAATTTTTTACAGCATTTGTTAAATCAAATCCTTTTGCAGATACTCTGTAATCCATAAAACCACCTCCTAAAGTTCTTCTTTCAGATTTCTAAGTCTAAAGTTTACATCTGGTGCTAATTCTAGCAAATAAAAAGTTAACGTTAATAATATGAACATAATTTTTAAAAATATATTACTTTGATGTATCTTTTTATCTATCGCTATTATTAATGATATCACAAGTGAGCCGGAAATAAGAAATAACAAGGGAAAGAAATATGATAAAAAACAAAACAAAATAGATAAAATAACGTAGTTATAGAAAATTAAAACATTATTTTTAAGAAATTCTGGTAAACTTGAGCACCATTTATATGCTATTAAAAGATAGCCAAGGATCCCTACCAAGAATATCGTATTAGATATATAAATACTTTTATTTGTGAAACTGAAAAAGAAATTTGCAGCAAAGCCTAGTGAGAAAAATACAGATACAAAAGCTACGAGGTCATCACCAGGAAGGCTGGCTGAAAATAACTTAGAAAGGTTTTTTTCCATAATGTGGAGGCTAATTCCTCCATTCCCCCCTTTCAAATATTAACTACTGACAACAAATCCAAAGACTTCTGGACCAGTATGGATTCCGACTGCTGCGCTTATTTGAGTAATATCCTTTATATTGAAATGTTGCACTAATCTATCTATATATTTCTTATATTCTTTACTACCATAGGCTGCTAAAAAATACGGATCGCTTATTTGATGTTCTTTTAAGAAGCTTTCACCAAGCTCAATAAGCTTATTTACAAGTGAAGAAAGTTTTCTTTCCATTGCAATTGATTCTACGGCACCCGTTTCATCAACACTCAAAATTGGTTTTATTTTTAACATCTTTCCAAGTAAAGCCTTTGCTTTTCCAATTCGTCCGCCTTTTTCAAGGTATTTTAAATCCATAACGGCAAAGTACATTTTTAAATTTTTTCTTATCTTATCAACTATATCTTGTGTGATTTCTATATCTTTTTCTGCATATTCAACTAGTTTTCTAAAAATTGCGTATGATTCTATACTTGTGGTTTTTAAGTCTAATACCTTTACTTTGTCTTTAAAATTCTGACTTATCATTTGGAACATATTAAATGTTCCACTTAATTTACTTGATAATGAAAGCATGTATATTTTGTCATATTCATCGTACAACTTTTTAATTAGTTCTTCAGTTTCTTTAGGGTTAGGCAAAGAAGTTGAAAAATTTTCTGCATCTTTAAGCATCTCGTAAAATTGATCAACTGTTAAATTAACTTTGTCTACAAACTCTTTACCGTCAATTATAACCCTTAGTGGGGCAAAGAGTATTGGATATTTTGTTTTAACATTTGGCATATCAAAGGAAGAATCAGCTATAAATGCAATCATATAACTATCCTCCCAAATACTTATGTGGATCTATTTCTTTTTTTATATCCTCTGTTACTATTATAACATTTTCGCCATCACAATGTAAAAAACCGTCATCAATAACGTATTCGTATGTTTGTGTGTTATCTTTTGCAACAACTTTGTCAACTTTTAGTTTAGCAATTATTGGAGCACGCCTTTCAAGTAATCCCATTTCCCCTTCAACAGTTCTAACAGTTACCACGGTAACATCCTTTTCAAACATTAAACCGTTTGGTGAATAAATTTTTAGCTTCAAAATGATCCCTCCCAGATAAAATGCGTGAGCAACTTGCCCACGCATTATTTTTTCTGTAATTGCTTTGCTTTTTCAACAGCCTCATCAATTGTTCCAACCATATAGAAGGCCATTTCTGGTAAGTCATCATATTTTCCTTCTAATATTTCTTTAAATCCTCTAATTGTTTCATTTATAGGAACATATTTTCCAGGAATGTTACTGAACTTTTCAGCAACGTGAACTGGTTGACTTAAGAATCTTTCTATTTTTCTAGCTCTTTGAACTATTAATTTATCTTCCTCAGAAAGTTCTTCCATACCAAGAATAGCAATAATATCTTGGAGATCTTTATATCTCTGCAATATTTCTTGGACACCTCTTGCTACTTCATAGTGTTCTTGGCCAATAATGTTAGGATCGAGCATTTTTGATGTTGAATCAAGAGGATCAACTGCAGGATATAGACCAAGTGCAGCCCTTCTTCTTGACAAAACAACCGTTGCATCAAGGTGAGTGAATGTAGTTGCTGGTGCAGGGTCAGTAATATCGTCTGCAGGAACGTAAATTGCTTGAACTGAAGTAATAGACCCTTTTTTGGTTGAAGTAATTCTTTCCTGTAATTCACCCATATCGGTTGCTAATGTTGGCTGGTAACCAACAGCAGATGGCATTCTTCCGAGTAACGCCGACACCTCACTACCTGCTTGAACGAATCTGAAGATATTGTCAATAAATAATAATACATCTCTTCCTTCTACATCTCTAAAATATTCAGCCATTGTTAATGCAGTTAATGCTACCCTAAACCTTGCTCCTGGTGGCTCATTCATTTGCCCGAAAACAAGGACAGTGTTATCTAAAACTTCTGCTTCTTGCATATCAAGATACAATTCATTTCCTTCCCTAGTTCTTTCACCAACTCCTGCAAACATAGAAAATCCGTGGTGCTCAATTGCTATATTTCTAATAAGCTCCATAACCAAAACTGTTTTTCCAACACCAGCACCGCCGAAAAATCCTATTTTTCCACCTTTTGGGAATGGAGCAAGAAGGTCAATAACTTTTATACCAGTCTCTAAAATTTCAACTGATGTTGATTGTTCAGTGATTGAAGGTGGAGCTTTGTGGATTGGCCAATATTCAACGTCTTTGATTTCATTTTCTTTACCATCTATAGGCTCTCCAATAACATTAAACATTCTACCAAGAGCACCTTTTCCAACAGGTACTTTAATAGGTTCTCCTGTGTTTTCAACCTCTAATCCTCTCATCAAACCATCTGTTGTATCAAGTGCAACAGTTCTAACAGCGTTATCACCAATTAGTTGTTCAACTTCAAGTACTAATTTTTTTCCTGTTTGTGGATTTATGACAACAAGAGCATCGTATATATCAGGTAGATCTCCTTCTTCAAATTGCACGTCAACAACTGGACCAATTACTCTTAGGATCTTTCCTTTAGACTTTTTTGACACTTTATATCACGCTCCTTTAAAATTATTCCTCTTGCAGTGCTTGAGCGCCAGAAACTATTTCAATAAGCTCCTGGGTTATTGAAGCTTGTCTTTCTTTATTAAACTCAAGAGTAAGTTCTCTAATCACTTCATCAGCGTTTTCTGTAGCATTTCTCATAGCATTTTGTCGTGAGTATAATTCACTAACTTTTGTTTCATATGCGTAAGAGTATATACTTGTTGCTACATAAAATACCAGAGCTGAATCTACTAGATTTTCTAGTTCAGGTTCGTATTCATATCTTGAAGATTTGGTGTTTTCAATTTCAATTGGGGTAAGTTGTACAATTTCAGGTTTTTGCATAAGTCTATTTTTAAATTTTCCGTATACTACAAAAATTTTTCCAACCCCATCATTTACTAAATCATTTGTTAATGTTTTGGCAAAATCAAATGTAGGAACATCATAAATTCTTTCATAAATTCTCCTGGTACTTTTATGCTTTTTAAAGAAGGGAATTGTTTTATTTCCTATCGCATAAACGTAATCAATACCTTCTTTTTCAACAAAATTCAATGCGGCTCTTCCTATCTCAGTTGGAAAAGCACCACACAAACCCATATCGGTTGAAATAACGACTAGAGCTTTTTTCCCTTCACCGGTTATAAATGGATGATTACCTACAAACTCTATATTTTCAAGAATTCGCTTTGTTTCATTTAAAAATTCTCTAACACCTTCCAAATTTTTTTCTACTTTCTTTACTCTGGCAGTAGCAACCATTTCCATTGCCTTGGTGATTTTTTTTAGTGATTCGGTTGATTGAACTCTCTTTTTAATTGAAAGTAACTTTCCTCTACTCATTTAGCATCACTTCCCATATACTTTGACAAATTCACTTTTGAATTCTTCAATTGCTTCTTTTAGCATTTTTTCAGTTTCTTCTGAAAGATCTTTCTCCTCTCTAATTTTGTTTAAAATTTCTGACTTTTTATCTTTTAGAAATTCTATTAATTTTTTTTCAAAGAGTCTTACTTTTTCCACTTCAAGATCATCCAGATAGCCGTTTATACCTGCATATAGAACAGCAACTTGTTCTTCAACTTCCATAGGAGCGTATTGTTCTTGTTTCATTAGTTCCATTAATCTTTGACCTCTAGTAATTTGTGCTTGAGTTGCTGGATCAAGTTCTGTAGCAAACTGAGCAAATGTTTCAAGTTCTTGGTATTGTGCAAGGTCGAGTTTTAATGAACCTGCAACCTTTTTCATGGCTTTGATTTGTGCAGCTCCACCAACACGGGAAACAGAAAGTCCTATATTTACAGCAGGTCTTTGCCCTGCATAGAATAGAGATGGTTCAAGATAAATTTGTCCATCAGTTATTGAAATAACATTTGTTGGAATATATGCGGATATGTCATTTGCTTGAGTTTCAATAATTGGTAGAGCGGTTAAAGAGCCTCCACCGTATTTTTCATCTAATCTTGCTGCTCTTTCAAGAAGTCTAGAGTGTAAATAGAAAACATCTCCTGGATAAGCTTCACGTCCAGGTGGCCTTCTAAGTAAAAGAGAAAGTTGTCTGTATGCAACAGCATGCTTTGAAAGGTCATCATAAATAACTAATGCATCTTTTCCATTATAGAGGAAGTATTCCCCCATTGCACAGCCTGCGTATGGAGCAATGTATTGCAATGCGGCATTATCTGCAGCACTTGCAACAACAACTGTGGTGTATTCCATTGCTCCTGCTTCTTTTAGTTTACTAACTAATCTTGCAACAGCAGATGCTTTTTGACCTATTGCAACATATACACAATATACACCTTTTCCTTTTTGGTTTATTATTGTGTCAATTGCTATTGCAGTTTTACCTGTTTGCCTATCACCAATTATTAATTCCCTTTGACCTCTTCCAATTGGAATCAAAGCATCAATTATTTTTATACCTGTTTGAAGAGGTGTATCAACTGGTTTTCTGTAAATAACACCAGGTGCTTTTACTTCAACATCTCTAAACTCTTTTGCTTCAATTGGTCCAAGGCCATCTACAGGTTCACCAAGTGGGTTTACAACTCTACCAAGGAGTGCTTCACCAACAGGAACTTGCATTATTTTCTTTAATCTTCTTACAGTATGTCCTTCTTTAATTCCTTTATAATCACCTAGAATTATTATACCTACATTATCTTCTTCTAAGTTAAATGCAACACCTATTGTCCCGGTTTCAACAAACTCAACCATTTCATTGGCCATAACGTTATTTAAGCCGTATGCTCTTGCAATTCCATCACCGACTTGTATAACCTTACCAACATCTTCTAAATTAATTTCTTCTTTAAATCCTTCAATTTTTGATTCAAGTACTTTTACAATTTCTCCGGGATTTATTCTCAAGATTTCACCCCTTTCTTAAGAAAAAAACTTCCTTAGCAATCTTGTCCATTCTTCCCTTTATTGACACATCTATCATTTTTCCAGCAAATTCTATAACTGCTCCTGCAATTAAAGATTCGTCAATTGTTTCTTCAATTACAGGGGTTTTACCGACATATTTTTCTACAAAATCATTTATAACTTTTATCTCTTGGTCTGATAACTTTACAGCAGTTTTAACATTAACCAATATCTTATTTTCAATATCAATAGCAGCATATTTATAAAGTGCTTGCATTTGAGGAATAAATTTTTCTCTTTTGTTTTCAAAAACAATATTGATAAAGTTTAAGAAAGCTTCATCTGGGCTTTCTTTAAAAATTTCCTCAAATGCTTGTTTTATTACAAGAACCTTTTGTTCTGGTTTTACAATTGGATTGTTGAAAAATGTTGCAAAACTTCCATAAATATCCTTTACAAAAGATAGAAATTCACCATATTTTTCAATTTTATTTAATTTTTGCCCGACAATCAATAACGCTTTAACATATTTGCTGGCTATAACAGAATATCTCATTTTTCAGACCCCTTTAAAACTTTCACAAGATATTCCCTCTTTGCCTTTTCGTCCAATGTGCCTTTGAGAACTTTCATTGCAAGAGCAACCGCGATTTCTCCAACCCTTTGTTCCACTTCCTTTATCATTTCTGCACGTTGCCTTTCAATTTCATCTTTTGCTGCAGCTATGATTTTAGAAGCTTCATCTTCAGCTTTTTTCTTGGCATCGCTTATAATATTTTCAGCTTCGTCTTTTGCCTTTTTAATTATTGAATCAGCTTCGCTTCTAATTTTCCTTAGTTCTTCTGTTGCTTCATTTTTAAGCTTTTCAGCTTCTTTCCTTAATTGTTCAGCTTTTGCTATTTCTCCTTCTATCTTTTCTTTTCTTGCGTCCATAACCTCAAAATATTTATCGTAGAGGAATTTCTTTAAGAAGTATAAAAGTAACAAAAAACTCATCAGTTGCACAACTGATGTCAAATTAATTTCAAACATATCCATAATATCGCCTCACATTATAATGTAAGAAGTATTAAGAAAGCAATCAAAAGGGAGTAAATACCTGTTGATTCAGCAACAGCGTCTGCAAGTAACATACGAGTTGTGATTGTTCCAACCATTTCAGGTTGTCTTGCCATTGCATCCATTGCATGTGCACCAATGTTACCTTCACCTATACCAGGACCAATAGCTCCTATACCCATTGCAAGACCTGCACCGATTGCTTTACCCATGATGATTAATGCATCTGCCAAGCTTTTTTCCATAAGTACCAACCTCCTCTTAAAGATTTATGATATTTTTTCTGAAATATATGCAACTGCTAACATTGAAAACACAAGTGCTTGAACCAAACCGACAAACATACCAAAGTAACCCCAAAATACAACAGGCATAAATAGATACTTAACTAGATACGAGAGCATAAATGTTAAAATTGCACCTCCACCAATGTTTCCAAAAAGCCTTAAAGAGTGAGAGATTGGTTTTGCAAGTTCACCAATGATATTCATCGGAAGCATTATTGGTGTTGGTTCCATCCATGATTTAAGCCATCCACCAAATCCCTTTGCTTTAATTGCAAACGCATGGCTTATTACAAAGACCATTAATGCATAAGTTAGATTTGTATTCAGATCAGCGGTTGGTGAAAACCAAGTATCCTGGAAGAGAGTAAATTTAACGTGACCATCTATCACACTTACATTTATACCTGGAATTGCACCACCAATTATGTTAGCGATCGATATGTAGATAAACAAGGTGGTTGCAATCATAAAGGTAGGCTTTACAAACTTTGGATCATCAATAACACTTTCTACAACTTCATACATAAAGTCCATTACAGATTCAGATAGAGCTTGCTTTCTATCTGGAATAACTTTAAAATTTTTTCCAACGCGTACTGCGAAAATAATAAGGCCTATAATTATAGCCCAACTCATTATTAGAGTTAGAGGATTAATTCGTGTGTACCAAGCTTTTGTATCAGAAAATTGTACTATCCATCTGTTGGCAAGTCCTTTTGTTACCTCAGCAGTGTCTTTCGGTACAAAGTAGATGGCATTGATAATTCCAACTACAGTATAAATTATTAAAAATATTAAAAGACCTGTGCTAATCTTTTTTTTCATGCCAGCCACCTCCAAATAAAAAGCCCACTAGATACGCAGAAATTTTTACATTTATCAATCCTAAAAAAGCACTAATAATTGCTGTGAGTTTTTCTTCAAAAATGACTCCCACTAAAAGAAAAATACTGGCTGAAAAAATGTAACGAATGTAATATCCTTTTTTGCTGATTTTTCTTTTCAAATTCAGACTAATTATATCGTGATATAGCGAAATTATGTATAAAATTGCGCCAAGTGTACCTAAAATGTAACTTACTATAAACGTCGTTTTGTTTTTTGTAATAATACTACCAATAGTTATTACAATTAAAGCTATAAATATTATAACATAAATAAATTGTTTAACTATTTTTTCGTCTTTCATTTTTATCAACCTTTTCAACTTCTTTCAGTAGTTGCCGTATAGCGTTATAAATACCAGATATAGCACCGAAAAACAGAAAAATAATTACGAATAATTTGTCTTTTTCAAAAATTTTATCAAGCCATTTTCCAATAAAATAGCCTACTACGATATTACCTATTACCGTTGCTCCAAAAAGAGTTAAAAGGTTTAATTTGTTTAATTCTTTTATGACATTGTCCTTTTTCATACTATAAAAATATCTCTTGGAAGACTACTTAAAACTTCACAGCCGCTTTCAGTGAGCAGAATATCGTCCTCGATTCTAATACCAAACTTGTTTGGTAAATAAATTCCTGGTTCTACAGTTACAACGGAATTTGCTGGTAATTTTTCATTGTTTAAATAACTTAATCTTGGTTCTTCATGTACTTCTAATCCTATACCATGCCCTAATGAGTGTCCAAAATACTCTCCGTATCCTTCATCTTTAATGTGTTCTCTAGCAGCAAGGTCAATTTCAGCACCTGTTAAAGATGCTCTAGCAATTTCTATAGCTTTTTCTTGAGCTTTGTATACAACATTGTGAACTTTTTTGACTTCTTCAGAAGGCTCACCGATACAGAATACTCTAGTTAAATCACTTGCGTATCCTTTGTAAAATGCTCCCCAGTCAACAACAACAGGCTCGCCTTTTTCTATGGTTTTTTCACTTGCTATTCCGTGTGGAAGGGAACCACGCCATCCGGACGCAACGATTGTATCAAATGAAAATTTATCTCCACCAAGCATTTTAATTTGGTATTCAAGGTAAGCTGCAAATTCTTTTTCAGTCATACCAACTTTAACGATTTCCAGAGTTTTTTTGAAAGCTTCTTCTGCAATATAAATTGCCTTCCTTATTAATTCAATTTCCTCATCTGTTTTAACCGCTCTAAGCCTTAAAAGCTCTTGTGAGACATCTATAAATTCAACACCATCAAGCTTATTGATTAAATATTCCATAACTTTTGCTGACGTTTTATCTTTTTCAATTCCAACGTTTTTTGCTTTAATATCTTTTAGGAGTTCAACTATAAGATCTAAAAATTTTTTATCACCTTTGAACTTTACAAGATCAAATTCTGATTCCAATTTTACTTGTTCCCAATATCTTGAATCAGTTGCAATTATCCTTTTATCTTTTGAAAATATTATACCAGAAAAGCTTCCACTAAAACCAGAAATAAATCTTGTAGTTGGTTTGTTAGAGCCTTCAAAATTAAGAACTAATAAAGTATCTAATCCTTTTTCGTTTAGTAAATTTACTAAATTCATCATTTTCCCCCTTTCATTTTTCACTTGGTGTGCCTGGCGGGATTTGAACCCGCAACCTCTGGATCCGGAGTCCAGGGCTCTATCCAATTGAGCTACAGGCACTTACCTAAACTAATATAATTTTACCACCACTTTTCAAAAAATTCTTCCCATTTTTTTCAAATTCTTTTTTTGTAATGACTATATTATATTTTTTGTCAAGTGTATCGGGATTTGAATATGTAAAATTTCCAATACTTAAGTGCAAAAAGGCTATTGAATAATCTTTGGTTAGTGCGTCAGCTTTAATCTTTTTTGAAGGTGGAACTTCATAAAATAATACGTTTTCTTCCCTTAGATCTAAATTTAAAAATTTTTCTTTTCTAAATTTTTGAGCAACACTTGGATTTTGTACAAAATCCATAAAGATTTGTCTTGCGCTAAAGGCGTCATCATCTTTAATACCAAAGGAGCTTGCCATTTTTGTAGTTAGCCGTTCATCTATTAAAAAAACATCGTATCCTTTTTCTACTAATTTATTTGCAAATGTTAGAACTTTAAGGCTCTGTGTTGAGTAATTTCCACTCATCGACAATGGTATGCCCATGACGATTTTTTTGGTATTTGAGATAATTTTCATAATATCTTTAGTTTTTACAGTGCCACTTTTTGAAATAAAGTTGTTTCCTATTGCGTATCCGCATTTGTTATTTCCATAGTCTATTGCTATTATCATTGTACACCTCTATATCTCAAGATATGTATCATACATATCTCTTTCTTCTATTATTTTATAAATATCCTTTATCGAGTTATTTAGCAAAAACATAGTATATCTTTCAAAGTATCTAAGTTCAAATTCACGTTCAATATTTCTAAGTATCTTTTTTCTTTCTTTGTAATCCTTTATCGCTTGATTTAATATTTTCGGAGAAATTGATGCGCTTTTAGAGAAATTTAAAAATTCTTCTTTGTTTTTTATATTATTTTCAAAGAATTCTTTTACTACATTTTCTAGGTTTTCTGGAAATAGTTTTTTTAGATGTTCCATTCTTTTTTTGGCGTCTTCTTCGTCGAAATAGAGTTGCAAAATGGTATATGAATCACCTGAAACTGCATCTATCAATTCTTTAACTGAAAGTGGAAAATCAAAAAGTCTTATTTCTGAACCATTAGGAAGCATCGAAGGAAGTCCATCTGAATTTGTTGATGATACCAATTTTTTTATTCTTCCTTTTTTAATAAGTGTACTTATAGCCTTTTTTTGGAAATCCTCTAAAATAGGGCTGTAGAATACCAGATCTTTAAATTTGTATCCTTTGGTAATTAATTTTTCATAGAATTTTGTTACGTAATTATAGTTTGAAAACAAGAATGCAATAGAATCAACTTCATAGTCAATAGTCTTTTTTGAATTTCTTCTATCTTCAAGGCCAAAATTTAGTTTTCTTTCTTCGCTGTATAAAGGAATGTTGGTATCAAATTTATATAGACTAGTAATTATCAATTTTTCTTTTTTTAATTTCTCTAGAAGTTTTTCATACATTTCAGTTGATAGAGCTGACAAAATATGCATTTCATTAAATACGATAAAGTCGAAATCATCAACTGGAATTTGTTCTTCAACTATCATAACCGCATTTGTAATGACATGGTTTGAAATTTTTCTATTTAAAGAATTTACAAATGAAAGGTCCTTAGGTGAGTGCCTTGAGAGGCTTTCATATACATGAAGTGCCTCAATGTTATTTGGATTTACTATTAAAGTTTTTCCTTTTTGCATTAAAAGCATTAAAAAGGCATTTCTTGTCATTGGATCCATTTGTAAAACAAAAGGCCTTTGGATATGAAGATACTTTTCAACTTTTTCATACCTTTGAGAAAGCTCATCAAAAACTCCAAAATGTTTGAATTCTTCTTGTTTTTGTGATTTCCAGTCATTTGTAAATGAATATATAAAGTATTTATCGTTGTAATCTTCTTCATGGACGGAAGAAATTTTAAAATCTAAAATATTTAAAATAGGTCCAACTCCATTTTTTCTTATATTTGCAACAACATCTAATGATGTAAGAAAAGCTTGAATTGCAGGTATATCATAATAATTCTTTCTAAGACCAAATCCGATGCCTTCCACAGTTTGTTTGTTTTTACCTTTAAGGATCATCCTTACGTTGGAGTTGGTGTTTCCAAAGAATCGTATTCTATCAACAATACTATCTTTAATTAAGAAAACAGGTTCAGGATTTCCATGGCCAAATGGTTCCAAATACCTGAGGGAATCTATAATTTCATCATTTATATCATCGACTTCTAAAATAGAATCTATCTCAATTTTTGAGTCTACTTCGAAAAATGTATTTCCAAATTTTTCTGATATTGCTTCAATTAATTCTGGTATTTTCTCGTCCTTTATGCTGAATCCGATTGCCATTGGATGGCCACCAAATTCTTCGAAATAACTTGCAAAGTCTGATAAAACTTCTAAAATATTTACACTGTCCACACTTCTACCTGAACCTCTTCCAATTCCGTTTTCCAAAGATACAACTAAAGAAGGTTTGTTATATTTTTGAACTAATTTTGTAGCCACAATTCCTAAAACACCTGCATGCCAGTTGTCACCGCTCACAATTAAAATTGGCAGATCTTTAATTTTAGAATGTTCAATTTTTTCTATTGCTTCTTTGAAGATTTTGTTTTCAATCTCTTGTCTAGTAAAGTTGTATCCCATTAACATTTCAGCAAGTTGTTCTGCAGAAGAAATATTATCAGTCATTATTAGTTTATAGGCATCTTCTGCTGAATAAAGTCTTCCCGCTGCATTCAATTTTGGTGCAAGTCTGTATCCTATATCTTGACTTGATATATTTGTAATATTTAATTTTTTCATAAGTTGTAAAAGACCAATTCTGTGAGTTGCATTAAGTTTCTTTAAACCTTCTTTTACTATATATCGATTTTCATCTACCAAATCCACCATATCAGCTATTGTTCCTAATGCAACAATATCTAATACTTCATCAACTTCATCATCTGGAATTCCAAGTTCTTGTGCGACTGCTGAAATTAATTTATATGCTACTCCAACTCCTGCAAAGTCCCTGAAAGGGTATGTTTCATCTTCTCTTTTTGGATCAACCACAGCGTGAGCTTCAGGAATTTTATCTTTGATCGTATGATGATCGGTTATAATGACGTACATCCCTAGTTCTCTTGCTTTTTCAACTGCTTCAAAACTTGTTATTCCGCAATCAACGCTCAGGAGAACTCTGTAGCCTTTTTTAAAATATTCTTCTACAACTTGTGGTTGTATACCATAACCCTCATCAAGACGGTTTGGAATGTAATAATCAACTTTCCAACCATATTTTGAGAGGAAAGTTACTAGGGTGGCCACACCGGTGATACCATCTACATCGTAATCACCATAAACAAACACTGGAAGCTTTTTTTCTCTTGCTTCCAATAAATACTTAACAGCCTTATCCATGTCTTTTAGCAAAAATGGAGAGCGAAGGTGTTTTTTAGATGGGTATAGGAATTTTTCAATTTCTTCAAAATCTGTATAGCCTCTTGTTACCAATAACTGAGAAGTTAAAAAAGGAAGATTTAACTCCTCAGAGATCTTCTGAGCAAGCTCCTTATTAAATTTTTTTAATTCCCATTTCACTATCCTACTCCTTTCTTTTTTATTTTTTCTTTTGTAATTATTTTACCACAACTAAAATTTAATTAAAAGAATTTAGTTTTTTTAAAAAAATGTTGTATAATATAATTGCATTTCTAATTTTCTCTCCATCTTTTTATTTTTTCTTATTGTGTCCCATGTTCCACCAGCAACATTTTGTAAACGGAAACAAGCTTTACCAAAAAACTTCATAGGAGGTGGAATTATGAGGAACACCCCTTACTATTGGCTAGTTCTTCTTGGAGAAAAAGAGTACCATATTTTACCAATACTTTTTGTCCCATCTCAATCTCATGTCGATAACATTCTTGAAACGATTTACAAAAACAAACTTATTGATTTTGAAGTCAAAAGGGTAATGTTTTCAGATAATTTTGAAGCAGTTAAGAGGGTTACTGAAAAATATCTTAATTAAGAAGGGTGGTTTTATATGTTGAAAAATGGTATTGTTTACAAGGCTCTTGTTAGGTTTTCAGTTATAGATAGTACACAAATTGTTAGGACTGCAACAGAAAAACATGGACTTTCTCCAATTTCTGCGGTAGCATTAGGAAGATTGTTGACTGGAGCTGCATTAATGATTCCTTGGCTTTCTGAAAAAGAAACATTAACCTATATTATAGAAGGTTCAAATCAAATAAAGTACATAGCTTCTCAAGCAAAAAGTGATGGTACTGTAAGAGGCTACGTTATCCCAAAGATAGTTGAAACAATGACAAACGAACTTGGAAAATTTGATTTAAAAAAGGCTATAGGAAGAGGTACATTAAAGGTAGTAAGAGATCTAAATTTAAAAACTCCATATGTTACACCAGTTGAGTTAGTAAGCGGAGAAATAGCAGAGGATCTTGCACATTATTTTGCTGTTTCAGAGCAGCTCCCAACTGCTATAGCACTTGGAGTTTTAGTTGACAAAAATGGTATTAAAAAAGCCGGTGGAATAGTTATTCAAATTTTGGATAAAAATTTACCTGAAAGTGATATACTAGAAATTGAGAAAAAATTTAAAGAAGTTACTCCAATATCGAAGTTTTTAGAGAATAATACTGTTGAAGATGCTGTAAAACATATATTTGGGGATAAAATTGAAAAAATTGAAGAAAGAAAAGTAGAATTCAAATGTAATTGTTCATATCAAAAGGCTGTTGAGTCATTAAAGCTTTTAAAAGTAGATGAGCTGAAAGAAATGTTAAATGAAGGAAAAGCTGAAGTTGAGTGTAAATGGTGTAGTACAAAATATTATATTGAAAAAGAGGATATCGAAAAGATTTTGGAGGAAAAAGAAGAAAAATGAGTATTTCATCTAAAGTAACTTATATAACTACTGTTATTACAGCTATTACAATGGCAATAGTTTTAATTCTTTTATACTCAAGTATTCGGTTAATGATCTATCAGTCGACTAAAAAAGATCTAATTGAAAGTGTTAGACCATGGCTTATTACACCCATGGGAAGGATGCACAATCCCAAAAATGATATTTATATTTCAAAAGATGGGGTTGTTATTGTTGATCCTTACAAAATTGGGCCAATAAATAAAATAGGAAAGTTTGAAATTAATGGTAGAACTTACATTTTTTTAAAAGCAGAAAATTTGATAGTTGGAAAAGATATTACTCCTATAGTAAATTACTTAAATAACATAAAGAAAATTTTTGTGTATATTTTTGTTATTTCATTGTCACTTATTAGTTTTCTAACATATTTTATAACAAAGAAGTCAACAAAACATTTAAGAAATTTTGTCAGCGAGCTTTCAAAAATCAAAGGCGATAATTTAAGTTATAGATTTATAAAACCAAATACTCATGATGAGGTAGATGAGCTTGTTGAAAAATTTAACGAACTCATGGATCGTGTTGAAAAAAATTACAAACTTCAAGAAGAATTTGTTTCAAATGTATCTCATGAATTAAAAACCCCGATAGCGAACTTAATAGGTTATTCGAAAATGCTTGAAAGATGGGGTCACAAAGATGAACAAATTTTAAAAGAGGCTATAGATTCTATTTCTCAAACTTCCAAACAGATGAAAGACTTGGTTGAAAATATGATATTACTTTCAAAAAATCTGGAACTTGATATGGAACAAATTAATTTGAGAACACTAGTTGAAGGGATAGTAGTAGGATATAAAGATAGTAAAATTAAAATAATCGGAGATGGAACAATTTTGGCCAATAAAGAAGCTTTAGAGATTGTAATTAAAAATTTAGTTGAGAATGCTATATATCATGGGAAAGCACCTATTGAGATAAAATTGTACCAAGGCAGAATAGAAGTAACAGATCATGGAGAAGGTATAAGCAATGATTTAAAAGAAAGGATATTTGAGAAATTTCATAAGTCGAGAAAATCTAAAGGTCATGGATTAGGACTATATATAGTAAAGAAACTTTGTGATCAAATGGGGCTTAATATTTACATTAAGGATGATAAATATACCACATTTGTAGTTGAAAGGAGTGAAAAAGATGAAAACTGATATTGTAATTGCAAGAGAAGCAAAATTGGAGAAAATAACAAAAATAGCAGAAAAAATAGACATACCAGAAGAATATGTAGAGCCATATGGAAAGTACATAGCAAAAGTTGATTTAAAAATATGGGAAAAAGTTAAAAATAACAAAGATGGAAAGTTAATTTTGGTAACTGCAATGACACCAACCCCAGCCGGAGAAGGTAAAACAACAACAAGTATAGGACTTTCTATGGCGTTAAATAGACTCGGAAAAAAATCAATAGTAACACTTAGAGAGCCATCACTTGGTCCGGTATTTGGAATTAAAGGAGGGGCTGCTGGGGGTGGCTATTCTCAAGTTCTCCCGATGGAGAATATAAATCTTCATTTTACCGGCGATATACACGCAGTTTCAGCGGCTCATAATTTGATATCAGCAGTAATAGACGCACATATAAAGTTTGGAAATGAGCTTGGAATTGATCCCACTCGTATATATTGGAAAAGAACCATGGATATGAATGATAGGGCTCTTAGAAATATAGTTGTAGGTCTTGGAGGAAGTGCAAATGGACAACCACGTGAAGATGGATTTATAATTACTGCTGCATCTGAAATTATGGCTATTTTGTGTCTTGCTAAAGATCTTAAGGATCTAAAAGAAAGACTTTCAAATATAGTTGTAGCTCAAAGTTATGACAAAAAGCTTATTAAAGTAAAAGATTTAAAAATTGAAGGAGCACTTGCAGTTTTATTGAAAGATGCCATTAAACCTAATCTTGTTCAAACAATTGAAAATACACCTGCATTTGTACACGGAGGGCCATTTGCAAATATTGCCCATGGAACAAATAGTATAATTGCAACAAAATTAGCATTAAAGCTTTCTGATTATGTAGTAACAGAAGCAGGATTTGCAGCAGATTTAGGTGCGGAAAAGTTTCTTGATTTTGTTTCACCAACAGCAGGTTACGATGTAAATGCAGTTGTTGTAGTTGCTACAATAAAAGCTTTAAAATACCATGGTGGTGTAAAGAAAGATGAGCTTGACAAAGAAAATGTTGAAGCTATGTTAAAAGGTATGGAAAATCTTAGAGTTCATGTTGAAAATTTGAAAAAATATAACGTTCCAGTTGTAGTGGCTCTTAATGTGTTTGGAAGTGATACACAAAGAGAATTAGATGAATTTTCAAAGAATTGTGAAATTCCTCATGCACTTGTTTATGCCTTTGAAAAGGGCGGAGAAGGTGCTATTGATTTAGCAAATCTTGTTCTTGAAAACATAAAAGAAGCTCAGTATAAACCTTTAATAACTTCTGAAATGAGTCTTGAGGAGAAAATTGAAACACTTGCAAAAGAAATTTACAGGGCAGGGAACGTGATTTATACCGATAAAGCAAAAAGTAAATTGAAGTTCTTAAGAAAGCATGGATATGATACACTACCGGTAATTGTTGCAAAAACACAATCAAGTATTTCTGATGATCCAAAAAAGATTAATGCACCATCTGGTTATACTTTTACAATAAGAGACTTTGAACTTTCAGCTGGTGCAGGATTTATAGTAGCACTTGCCGGTGACATTATGAGAATGCCAGGGCTTTCAAAAATTCCAAATGCGGTTAATATAGACATTGATGAAGAAGGAAATATAATCGGGCTATCATAAAATAAACAGCTCCCGATCGGGAGCTGTTTATTTGTAAACACAAATTCTATCTTTTCCTGATTGTTTTGCCTTATATAAAACTTCATCAACTTTTTTAAAGGTTGCTTCAGGATCATCTTTGCCATTATAGCTTACAACTCCAAAGCTAGCTTTTAGTTTTTCATTTTTAATTTTTATTTCATTAATAATTTTTTTAAGCTCTTTAGATAGTTTTTCAGCATTTTCTAAATTAGTGTTTGGCAATATGATTAGAAATTCGTCACCACCCCATCTAAAAAAGAAGTCAGTTTTTCTAAGTCTTTTTTGGACTTTTTCTGCTACCTTAATTAAAACTTTATCACCAAAGTGGTGACCATATTTATCGTTAATTCCTTTAAAGTTGTCAAGATCAAACATTATTAGTGAAAAAGTTTTTCCTTCCCTTTTACACCTATTTATTTCCTCTGAAAGTTTTAATTCAAAATAGTTTTTGTTGTATATACCTGTTAGTGCATCAGTAATTGCCAAGTTTAGAATTTTTTCAATCTTTCTTACATTTGAAATGGCAAGTCCGAGGACATCTTTGATAGTTACCAAAAAGTTTACGTATGAATCAAAATACTGATGGAACAAAAATTTTCCAACTTTTAAAAATCCATATATTTCATTGTTGTATTTGATTTTTACGATTATTTCAATGTTATTGTTTATTTTATATTCATCTCCTTTTAGAATATCATTTCCTTCAAATGGGAAATATTCTATTATTTCTGGAGAAAGTAATATTTTAATTTGATCAACTATTATACTTATTAGTTCATCTTCTTTCTCAATTTTTGAACTTGATATTCTCGATAAAATATTGAAAGCTGCCATGTAATTACTTTTTTCTATAGTAAGTTCTTTTATTTTCTTTTCAGCTTTTATTTCTGCCAAAATTTTATTTATTAAAAGTTCAAAATAATCAAGTCCTATGTCTTCTATAGTGTAAGGCAATTCAAGAAAATTTGAAAAATCTTTTAATATAGTTTCGATATTCTTTTCAACTTTTGTATTTAATAAGACTATTTTATTTGTGATTTCTTTAAAAAAGCTTTGTGCAGTTTCTTTATCAAAACCATATGAGGATAAATTTTCTTTCCACCTAACAAGCCATCCTGGAGTTACAAGATATGCACCTTTACTAAGATATTTATCTATATTTGTTTTTCCAAACATGTAAAAGCAGTTTTCAAATTTGTATAGCTTTATTTGATTTAAATATTTTTCTGGTATCTTTTTTAAGATATCACAAAACTTACAACAAAAAATAACTAAATTCTTGCTTTCTAAAAGTTTCTCTTTTATTTTATAATTTCTATTTTCCTTTTTTAAAGTACAAAAAGAAGGGAAAGTGATAATATCAATTTTTTCATTTAGCTTTTTAGATACTGTTTCAAACTCTTTTCTAAAATTTTCACAGATAAGGAAAGTAATTCTTTCCAATTATTTCACCCTCTTATTGGATATGTCCCATATTTTTGTACTGACTCAGAAATTGAAAGTAATACCTCTTCACTCACATACCATGGAATTTCACCATGAGTATCACCTATTATAAATCCTCCTCCTTTTGCACCTTTTAGTATTAATTTTTTAACCTTTTCTTTAGCTTCTTTAACTGTCCAATGTTTCATTGATATGCCATCAAGATTTCCAACGAATGCAATTTTTCCTTTAAAAGTTTCTTTTAGTTTTTCTATATCATCGTCTGTTCCAAAACTCACTACCCTTACTTTTGGATCAATAATATCTTCTACAGAATCTGATACTCTAGCAGATGCCATATGTATGGCAATAGGGCCTGCAATCTTTTTAAACATTTCTTTTGCAACTAAAAAACCAGTTTCTTTAAGAACTTTTTTGGGCATCATTTCTGTTGATAGAAGAGGATCAAAATATACAATTATATCAGCACCAGCTTTTAATTGTGTGTTTGCAAAATTTGATGAAAAGTCCATGTTTTTTCTCATTAATTTCCAGAAATAATCTCTTTGAAAATATATTAATTCTATATATTTATCAAATCCCATTTGCATTATTGGAAGTGAAAATGGAGAAATTATAACCCCTATAACAGGGATATCGGTGTTTTTTAATGCATTTTCAGTCTCAAAAACCTTCTTCAAGACAAAAGAATTTCTTACATCTGGGATTTTTAAGTTATCAATATCTGAAAGTTTTTTAATAATAGGTTCTCCTGCATTTGGAGGGCCATTGTCAATAAATATACTTTCTCCTCCAAATGCTTCTATTTCAAGAGAAGCATAGAAAAATACATAATAAAAATCATGATTATATTTTTCTCTTAATTTTCTTTGGGCATATACAACATTTTCTGACTTTGAAAAGTATTCTTTTATTGTTATACCAAGCTCTTTTGCGCCATAAAATGTGAAGGCTAAAAAGAGTGGTACTTTATCTGGCTCTTTATATGACAATGCTTTTAATGTTCTTTCTCTAGATGTTATATTTTTCATTTTCTACCATCCTTTTTACGATTTTTACTGCATCAGTTGCTGTTTCACCAAATTCATTTGCTTTTACCTCTTTCCACAAACTTTTGTCAATTTTAAAAGGTGCACCTCCAACAACTATTTTTATTTCTGGATTTTTTTCTTTTAATTTTTCGGTTAGATCTTTTACTTTCAAAGCAGCGGGTAACATTAATGTAGATACCAGCAAGATATCAACTTTATCTTTAACTGAAAGATTGACAACTTCATCAACCTTTCTTCCAATACCATAATCTTTAACTACAAAACCTGCTGAATTCAAAAATGATAGAACTATTTTTCTACCAAGTCCGTGGTAATCTTCCAAAGTAACGATTGCGATATTTAAATTATTTTGTTTTTTTTCATCATTTGATTCACAATTATTTTTGCAACATTTATTTACCATTTCTTCTGCAATAATACCAATCAGATAATACTGTGCAAGAGAAATTTCACCTGCTTCCCACATTATACCGACCTTGTCCATGACTTCAGTAAGGATTTTTTCAGTGAAGACAAGAGCATCTTTTTTATTAAAAATATCTTTGAACAATTTTTCAGTCATTACTTTATTTCCTTCAAGCATATATTCTAAGAGTTTTTCAGAAATATTGTTCATCACATTCCTCCAAACTATTATTTTCAAAAATTATTTTATCATATATACTGGTCTGTTTTAAAAAATTATTATCTTTGAATTTATTGTTATTGTATTGTATAATTGAATGATATTTAAAAAATGGAAAAAACTTAATAATATTTTTTGAAAAGGAGGGTTTATATGAAAAAGAAACTTTTTATTCTAATTTTAATGTTTGTATCTGTAATTTCTTTTACCAGTGTAACATTTAAAGGGATCACACCATTTTTGGGTAATAGTGATTACATTCTTTCAAATAATAAAATTGTAGCAAGTTTTACTAAAGAAGGTGTGCTTGAAAATCTTGCACAAAAGGATGTAATGTATGATGCGATTGATAATTTATATTATGCACTAGATAAAAAAAGAGTGTATTTTAACAACTCACAAATACTTAATGATAAGTTAATTGCTTTTGGTACTAATGGGGATAAAAGTGTCAAAGCTGAATATTCACTTATTTCAAACGGGCTACATGTAAAAATCACAACTGACTCTACTTCACAAGAATTAAGAGTATTTTTCAAAGACAGTGACGTTAATCCTGTAATTTTTAAAGGCAAAAATTATCATTTTGTTCAAGGTAGCCATGTTGCATATGCAATTTCATTTCCAAATTCAATGTCTATGTACAGAATTGGGGCACTTATGATACTAAATAGAACTCCAAAAATAGACAATGGAAAATTTTCTTTTGAATTTGATATACTTGTTGATAAAGATGTATTTAGCTTAAAAAAAGATCTTGAACTGGTAAAAGATACTTTTAATATGAAAGTTGTTGATGAAAGGGGACGTCCAATAAATGATTTAAAAGTAGTTGCTTTGAATAATTATATTCCTTTGGATGTTTCAACTACATCAAAAGATGGTGAACTTGTCTTTTCACTACCACAAGGAAATTATAAATATCAAATTTTAAATCTTGATTTAGAAATTAAGGATGTTGAAGATGGAAAGATTATAATAAACCTTCCTGAAAATCTTGGTTTTAAATGGAAACCGTATCTTACGGATCTCTCAACTAATAGTGTTTATGTTGCCTTTAGAACAAACAAACCTTCTACCGCATTAGTTTTATTTGATCATAGCAAAGTAATTGATAACTTGTACGATACTTTCCATATGATTAAACTTGACAACCTTAAACCTATGACTACTTATGCAGCAACTGTAATTGTGGGAAATTCATTAATTGATAATGTATATTTTAAAACAGCTGGTCAAGAGAGATATAAATTTCTAGTATATGGTGATACAAGAACAAATAATGATTGGCATAAAGTAGTTTGTGATGAAATGGCAAAAGAGAATGCATTGTTTGTTCTTCACACAGGTGATCTTGTGGAAAGTGGAATTGTTCCAATTGATTGGGATAGGTTCTTTGATGCTGTACATGATCTTTATTCAACAACTCCACTTTTCCCAACTCTTGGAAATCATGAACACAATTCTATATTGTACTATCAAGCATTTATGACAGCCGAAGGTGGAGGAGATTTCCATAAGCAGTGGTATTCTTTTGATATTGGACCTGTTCATTACATTTTTCTTGATAGTGACGTAGAACAAAATACCGTCGAAGATTCAATCCAGACTGAGTGGTTAGAAAATGATCTAAAAAATACAAATAAACCTTACATAGTTGTTTTGTTTCATCATCCATTTTTCTCAAATGTGAAAAACAGAGGGCAACAATTTAGACCAACCTGGCATGATTTATTTGTAAAATATAAAGTTTCCGTGGTATTTAATGGACACATACATCATTATGAGAGATTTTACAAAGATGGTATTATGTATGTTACAACTGGTGGTGGAGGTGCTCCACTTGGTTTTGGTCTATACTCAAGTGATGTTTCTTTCCTTCCATTTTCAAAGGCAGCATATGCAGGTTATTTACACTATATAATTGGGAATATAGAAGATGATCATATACAATTTATAGTAAAAGCGGTTGGAAAGCAAGAGAATAACAAGTTGAAAAAAGTAAACCAAATTTTAGATGAATTTATAGTTACTCCAAGAAAATAAACTCAACCAAAATATTGCCCCCAATGTCTGGGGCAATATTTTTTAGATAGTAAAATCAAGTAAAATTCCTTTATTTTTTACAAACTCAATAAATTTTTTGTAAGTTTGATGGTTTACAAGGGTTGATGAATCACCAATACAAATTAATTTTCTTTTTGCACGTGTAAGTGATACATTTAAACGTCTCAAATCCGTTAAGAATCCTAATTCTTTTCTCTGATTTGATCTAACAAATGAAATAATTATAACTTCCTTTTCTCTTCCTTGAAATCCATCAACTGTATTAACTTCTACTCCAAGATTGAAAGATTTAATTAAATCGACTTGGTCATCGTAAGGTGTTATAACACCAATAAATTCTCTATTTAATCCAAGTTTTAGAAATCTTTTAACAATATCTTTTACAATATTTGCTTCAAGCTCATTAAAATATGAATTTGAATCCTTTTTTTGGCCTTCTGTCTTATCTTTTCTATTTTTTGTATCAATGAAAATAATTGTATTTTCAGGTTTTGTGATTTTATCATTCCCTTCAAATCCAAGATCTTTTAAAGTTATATTTCCAACGCCTGATTTGAGTTTTCCATTGTAAAATTCTTTATTTGGAAATTCCATTATCTTTTCATTCATTCTATATTGAATGTTGAGAAGTTCTTTCGTGTGTGGATATTTATCAACGAGTATTTCAAATAGCGTTATAGAAAGTTCTTTTGCTTTTTCAGAGATAATAGTTGGTGGAAGCTGTTTATGATCTCCAGCTAACACGAATTTTTTGCCTTTTGAAAGTGGAATTAAAACACTAGGTATAGTAGTTTGTGCTGCTTCATCTATAACGACAATATCAAATTCAACTCCTTTTAAAATTTCTGAATATGAGGATGAGTTTGTTGAAAATACAACACTTGAGTTTTCAATTATATCTTTTGAAATCTCTTCCTCAAATTTTTCCATTTCTTCTTTGATTTTCTCTATTTTATTGTTTAAAGTTATCCACTCTGCCATGGTATTTATCATTTTTAATGGTATTCCTCGTGTTGTTTTACCTTCCTTTGAAAGCTTCAGAATTTGTTCATCCGAAAGTCCACGTCTCCACTTTTGTATAGGCTTTTGGAATTTCTCTCTTTCTTCTGTTAAATTTGAAAACTTTTCTTTTAATTTATTGAGTTCTTTATATCTTTCATGTTTTTGTATTTTGAACAAAAGAGTAGAGGATAAAAGTTTTTTTGATACTCTTGAAGGATGACCAATTCTAACGTGAGAAACTTTTTCGGAGAGTCTTTCAACAAGATTATCAACAGCCATATTGCTATCTGCCGAGACAAGAACTTTTTTTCCTTTCCTTACTTCCTGTAAAATATATTCAACAAGTGTTCTTGTTTTTCCGGTTCCAAAAGGGCCGTGAATAAGAAAAAAATTTTTGCTTGAAAGTGCTTTAGAAATAGAAAGTTTTTGAGAATAATTAAGATTTTCATCAAAAGGTTTAAAATCAATTTTTTTAATATCATCAAATTTGACATCTTTTAGAATGTAAAGAAGAACTTTTTTGCCATTTTCAGATAAGTTTTTTAAATTATCAATTTGTCTTTTATATGTTACGTCACTTGCGTAGAGATCAATTCTAACTTCTTTAAAACTTTTTGGAAGGAGTTTATCTAACGAAACTACTATAAATCTTGAACCTTTTTCAACTACAACACCTTTAAAATCATCTCTAACTTTTCCTTCATTTTTATTTATTAATACTTCATCACCAACATTAATTTCTGTTTCAATTATTTTACTTCTTCCAAATTTAATAAGATATAATCCAAGTTCTTCTCCGATTACTTTTGGTTTTAAATTTAATATTGCTCTTCCTTTTTTTTCTCGCTCAAAGCCAGATAAATTTTTTATTTCCCACTCCATTTTTCTTATTTCTTCATTTCTTTCTAATTGAACAAGTTTAATTAATTTTTCAATGTATTTTTTCAATTTTGATCACCTCACCTTTTTTATTATATCATTAGAGTTTCTAAGGATTTTTTAAGGTTAAATATATATAATGAAGATGTAAAGTGCAAGGAGGTGAGAAAATGCATTGGTTCTTTCCAGTATGGCACCACAGCTTTTATGGATGGATTATTCCAATAATTGGTCTTGCTTTATTTATCTTAGTAGTGTTCTTGTTTTATAGAATATTAAAAAGTTTAATAAAAGATTTTAATGAAAAAAGGTCTTCGTCGTACAATTTTTCAAATGATGAGAGTTTGAAAATTTTAAACGAGAGATTTGCCAGAGGAAAAATTAGTGAGGAAGAATATAAAAGATTTAAAAATCTAATTCTTAAATAGGAGGTGGAAGTTATGAGAAAATTGGTATTTTTACTTGTTTCAATTGTATTTATAAGTGCATTATTTGCTTTCCCTTATAATTATCAAACAGCCAAGTCAGCAGATTATAAAAATGTATGGGAGAAGTTAAAAAATGTAGAAGTAAGTGAACCTGCAACATACACAGGTACAATAAAAGAAGTTTACATAGTAGTAAATCCAGGTTTTTCAAAGTCAAAAATTATACTTGAAACAGATGAAGGAAGCGATGTTGAGATATTTGTTGGACCTATGTGGAGATTTTTTGAATTTAAACCTGGAGAAAAAGTAGAACTTGAAGTAGTAAAAATTAACTTTAGCAAAGATTCATCATTTTATTTAGCATACAAACTTACAAGTGACGGTATTACAGTAGAAATCCCTTACAAACAAATGATAAAAGAAAGAATTGCAAATTTAAAAAGGCTCAAATTTCAAAATAATGTGGTCCCAAGATTTCAAAGAAGACCAGAGCAATCATTTGGATCGATGATGCCACACTATGGGAGTCCTTATGAGAATGGTTATCCTCCAATGAGTAGGCCACGAAATAGATGGAAATAGAAAATAGGGTGCACTTTTGCGCCCTACTTATTTTATTGTAGTATTTCGTAGAGTATTTTATCACAATTTTTGAAAAAATAAATGTATCCTATTAAAAGCTTTGATTAGTATATTAAAGAATTATGTTATATTCTTCAATAATTCAGTTTTATGTTAGGATTTTCACAAAATATAAAGTTTGATAAATATGCTAATATAAGTGATAATTTAAGTGTATTACAACAACATAGGGAGGTATTGAAAATGAGATTAAGTGAACTTGGTAGATTAGAAGCTCCTGGACCACTTTATAAAATGGCTCAACACCAATTTTTAAGAGCTGCAAAACTCATGGATTTGGATCCAAACATTGGTAACTTTTTACTTTGGCCACAAAAATCACTAATTGTTCATTTTCCAGTAGTAATGGATGATGGAAGAGTTGAAATATTTGAAGGATATAGAGTTCAACATAATACAGCAAGAGGTCCTGCAAAAGGTGGTATAAGGTATCACCCAGAAACAAATTTAGATGAAGTTTCTTCACTTGCATTCTGGATGACTTGGAAATGTGCTGTTGTTAACCTTCCATACGGTGGCGGTAAAGGTGGCGTTAGAGTTGATCCTAAAAAGTTGTCAGAAAAAGAATTAGAAAAACTCAGCAGAAGATTCTTCTCTGAAATTCAAATGATGGTAGGACCAACAAAAGATATTCCAGCACCAGACGTAAATACAAATGCAAAAATTATGGCATGGTTTATGGACACATACAGCATGAATTCTGGAAATACTACGCTTGGTGTAGTTACCGGAAAACCATTAGACCTTGGTGGATCAGAAGGAAGACCAGAAGCAACTGGTCGTGGTGTTTCAATTGTTGCATCCGAAGCATGTAAGGCAAAAGGAATGGATATTTCAAAAGCAACAGTTGCAGTTCAAGGTTTTGGAAACGTAGGTTCTTACGCAGCAAAAATTTTACATGAAGAATATGGTGCAAAAATTGTTGCAGTAAGTGACGTAAGTGGTGGTTTATACAGTGAAGAAGGTTTCGATGTAAATGATCTTATTAGATACAGAGATGAAAATGGTGGAGTTATCAAAGGATATCCAAAAGGTAAATCAATATCAAACGAGGAATTACTCACATTAGATGTTGATATCTTAGTTCCAGCAGCACTTGAAAATGCAATTACTGGAGAGATCGCAAAAGATGTTAGAGCAAAGATTATAGTTGAAGGTGCGAACGGCCCAACAACAGAAGAAGCAGAAAAAATATTAATCGAAAAAGATGTTCTTATTGTACCTGATATTCTAGCAAATGCTGGAGGAGTTACAGTATCATACTTTGAATGGGTACAAGACTTACAAAGCTTCTTCTGGGATATAGATGATATTAGAAAGAAATTGCACAGGATAATGACAAAATCTTTCGGTGAAGTATATGCAACAAAAGAAAAATACAACACAGATATGAGAACAGCTGCATACATTGTCGCAATTTCAAGGGTAGCAGAAGCAGTTAAAAAAAGAGGATATTTCCCAATGTAAGAAGATCTATAAAAAATCAAGCCCCCTTCAAATTTGTGAAGGGGGCTTTTAATTTGTCTAGTAAAAATTAAACTCTTGCGCTAATTAAATCAATAACATCTTTTACTGTGTTAATTTTTGAAAGATCGGAATCTTCCACTTTTACTCCAAATTCATCTTCAAAAGCCATTACTAAATCCACCATATCTAATGAATCAGCACCTAAATCCTCTGTTAAACTCTTTTCATCCGTAACTTCTTCAATATCCACACCAAGCTGATCAGCAATAATTTCCCTTATTTTTTGAATTTTTTCCATTTTAATCACCTCCTGTCATAGGAAATGATACCACAGAGAAAAGTTAGTGTCAAGTAAAAAAGTTAATGTAAATTAATTTTTAAAACAAAAATAAATCCCGCAAGAATGCGGGATTTATTATACCTATATGTTTAATATAAATTTCATTAATTTTCCAAGGAAAGTACTTTCATCTAATTCGTACTGGGTTGGTTCATAACTTAATAGTTCCAAAATTTTTAAGATAAATTCTTCTAAATCATTTGGTTCGGTATAATTTTCCCAAAAATCCTCTAAGGAAGTTCTTTCAATTTCAAGCATGTGCTGGGCTTTTTTCATTAAAGGAAAATCATAGTCTGAAAGTACTTCTAAAGATTTATCTATTAAATCTTCGAAGTTTAATTTTTCAAAGAGCCTTCCAAAGTATATTATTTGAATGACTTTATAAAAACTAATTACTTTATCAATTTTAAATAAAACCATGGAAGCTTTTACAAGGTTTTTTTCAATTAATATTGGATCTGCACCGGCAATGTAGGCACTTGAAATTATATATGAAAGTTTTTGATTAAAATTTCTAACTTCTATTTTTGAAAATTCATCTAGGATAATTTCTCCTTTTTCATCCGTTAGATCAAATACTTTTTCTAGCTCATCAAATTGAAAGTTTATATTGGAAAGTTTTTCTTCTAGTTCATCTTTTAATTTAAAGAGTACTTTTTTCAGGAACTCAACATATTCAGGATCATATTTTGTTAATTTATCAAGGATTTTATTATCGTATCCTTTAGTATAGAGCAAAATTTTTAAATAATTTTCTTCATACTCTTCTCCTGCAAGTTTTAGGTTTTCCTCTGCATCTTCATACAAACCTAAATTTTTTTGTAGTAATCCAAGTTCATTATATACTTCTGGAGTTGGGTAATTATTTGCCAATTCCTTTAGGATCTGCAAAGCTTGAAAATGTTTTCCAAGTCTAATTAACGTATATGAAAGGTTGTATGCAATTTCAGGTTTGTACTCCACAGATAATCCATCTCTAAAAACTTTTTCAGCCTTATCAAATTTTTGAAGTTCATTATATAGGACTCCTAATCTCAAATATACCTGAGGTAGTTTTTCAATTTTTAAAGCAGATTTATATGCAATTTCTGCATCTTTAAATTGACCATTTTCAAAGTATGTATCTCCAATTTTTAAAAGAGGTAATGAAAATTCTTTATTTAATTCAAATGCCTTCATGTACATTTCTATCGCTTCATCATAATCTTTTTTTAAATAAAGGACGTTCCCTAGTTCATAGTATCCAATATAGAAATTAGGATTTAATGATACTGCTTGTTTTAACTCAATTTCCGCGTTATCATAATCACCTAGTTTAGCAAATAATAATCCATAGTAAAAATGATATCTGTAATCGTATAATACATTTTTTGCTTTTTCGAGTATTTTTCTTGCTTCTTCATATCTTTGTTCATTAAGTAGTTTTTTAAACTTTTCATAGTAAAAGTAAACAAGGTAAGTTGCCCAATAATCTGTTTTTTCAACAGAATATTGGGCTTCAAGTCCTCTTACTATGACATCTAAAGGTATTCTATCCATTTCAGTAATAAGCGGCATATCCTCAACTAAAACAGGTAGTTTGACTGGTAAATTCTGTTTTTTAGCGATTTCAGGTTTTATTGGTAAATATACAATAGCCTTGATCTTATCACTCCTCCTATTTTTTAGCCAATTTTCCCTAATTTTCTTCCGGCAATTACATGGAAATGAATATGTGGGATTTCTTGTCCTGCTTGTTTTCCATTGTTTTGAACAATTCTATATTCTTTAAAATTTAGTTCTTCTGATAATTTTTTAATTATATTAAATACTTTCCAAAATCTTCTTTGATCGTCTTCTGATAATTCGTGTATTACAGGAACGTGTTTTTTATAAATTACTAAAAGATGTATTGGAGCAACAGGATTAATGTCTTTGATAACTATAAAATCTTCATCTTCGTATAACTTTTCAGATGGTATTTCATTGTTTATTATTTTACAAAACACACAATTTTCCATGTTTTCCCTCCCTACAATTTTATTATTTCTTCAACTTTTGGACCTATAGAAATATGTGTTATTTTTCTTTTTACGTGAGATTCAATAAAACGCAAGTATTCATTGAATTCTTTTGAAGTGTGATTTTCCCAGCCATCAAGAGTTTCATATATTGGTTCTGCTTTTTCCAAGTCATCTATTGAGTTAATTCTATCTACAATATTACCATCAATTTTGTATGCTACACAAACTTTTATTTTCTTCATGCCGTTTAGTATATCTCCTTTAGTCATTATAAGTTCTGTAGCTCCAGATACGGTAATTGCATACTTTAAAAGAGGAAGATCAAGCCAACCACATCTTCTAGGGCGTCCCGTTGTCGCTCCAAATTCGTGACCTCTTTTTCTTATTTCTTCCCCTTCTTCTTCGAATGCTTCTGTTGGAAATGGTCCATTTCCAACTCTTGTTAAATAAGCTTTGAAAACGCCTATATAATTCTCAGTTTTTACAGGAAAGCCAACACCATTTTGGATTCCAGTTGTATTACAATTTGTTCCAGTTACGTACGGATAGGTTCCAACATCTATATCCAATAGTACACCTTGTGTGCTTTCGAATAATACTTTGTTTTTGCTTATTAGGTTAATAATCTCTCCGTGAGGAATTATATGGCTTTTTAGTTTTTCGTATGAGTTTAAAACATTTTCAACACTTTCGACTTCAATATTATATAGATTTTTGTAGAGTTTTGAAATGTTCTTTATTTTTTCATAGAATTTATCTTTATTTTTAAAATCACTAAGTCTTATTCCTATTCTGTGTACTTTATCAGCGTAAGCTGGACCTATTCCACGTTTTGTGGTTCCAACAGCATTTTTTCCTTTAATTTGTTCTAACTTTTCATCTAACTTCTTGTGATGTGGCAAGACGACATGTGCAAGCTCTGAAATGTAAAGTTTAGGATATGTACCTGTTTTAGTTTTAAATTCTTCAATTTCTTCGACTAATTGTTCTAAATCCAAAACAACTCCGTTAGAAATAATGGCACCAACATTTTTTTTTACGTAAAATGAAGGTAGTAGGTGATGAATTAATTTAAAATCAGTATATTCAACTGTGTGTCCAGCGTTGCTACCACCACTGTATCTTACCACATAATCATAATCCTTTGAGAAATAAGTTGTTACTTTACCTTTTCCTTCGTCCCCCCACTGTAATCCAAAAATAACACTTCTCAAGAAAATTCACCTCTCTTAATAATCTTCAATAATTGATTTTTTATCACTAACAATATTTTCTATTTCTACCAATCTTTTCAACAATTTTGATTTTAATGCTTCAACTTTTTCTATTTTTGCTTTATAAAATTTTCCAACACAAAATGTATTTAATTTTAAATTTCCAAACTTAACATCTTTTCCATGAAAGTATACTCCTCTTTCAAATGTAACTTTTTCTACTTGAGAAAATCTAATTACAATATTTGAAAAATCACTAACTGCTAAAGACTTGGATCTAAGATTATATATATTAATATTTGTTAGACCTTCCACTCTTGAATTAGTAGAGTCAATATTATTTAATATAACTTCCCTTGTATTTGAAATATTTAAATTCGTTATTGTTGAGTTTTCCAAAACTAAAAAAGCAATGTGTTTAGCGTTTATGTTAGAAATAACAGAATTTTTTATTACAACAACGTTAGTTTTTGAAACATTTACATTTTCAAGATGTGCATTTTCTATATAGACAAGTTGTCCCCCATCTGAGGAAATTTCACCATCAAAATTTTTTGTTTTTGAGACAAATTTTCCATTTTCTGAAACGTCAAAACTAATATATCCAGGAAACGAAACATTTTCTGGAATATAAACTGTTCCTTTTACTGTTATCCCACTTTTTCCTATACTCTTTAATTCAACACCAGGTTCAAAAAAGAGTACTGCTTTCTCAGGAATTACAACACGTCCAACAATTTTGTATGGAGATTTTGAGCTAAGTAAAATATTCTTATTATTTATTCCTGATATAGGAGTTTTAGAGTCAAGTGGCGTTATATTGCTTATGCTTGGTGGAACGATGGAAAAGCCTCCCATATTTTTTGCTTCATCCATATTACAAAATAAGAAGGGGGCTTTTTCATCTCTTTTAAAACTTCCGGTAATTTTTTCACCAAAGAAACTTATTCTATTTTCGTAATTAATTTTTAAAACTTCATTTTCTAAAATAACAAGATTTGGATCCCTTGTGGTAAATATGGTGGAAGTTGGTGGAATAGTGTCTATAATAACTTTAAACAAAAATTCCTGGTAACTTCCTACCAATCTTAAAGAATGAACTCCTTCTTCAAAATCAAGCCCGTTTATTTTTTTATCTTTTATAGCAACTCCATTAAAATATCCTTCTAGATTTTCAAATTCAATTTCAACATCGTTACTTCCGATGTACCGTGGAATACTGAAAGAAAAAATTATTAAAGAAAAAAGTACTAGGAAAATTACAATAATTTTTTTCACTTTATACCTCCACACTTTCGCCAGGGTTTAGAATAATGCACTTAATTCCTAATTGTTCAGCACCCTTTTTAAATTTTTCTTCATCAGCGTTTATAATGTCCCATGTGTTATAGTGCATAGGAATTACTACCTTAGGTTTAATCATTTCAACAGCTTTTAAGGCATCCTCAACATCCATTACAAAATTTCCACCAATTGGTAATATTGCAACATCAACACCACGTAAAAGTTCCATATCTTTTGTAAGGCCTGTATCTCCTGCATGATATACAGATTTTTCAGAATAAATAACAAATCCACCAGGATTACCTCCGTATATTATATTATCACCTTCAATTATGCCTGATCCATGTAAAGCAGGCGTCATTTTTAATTTGCCAAATTCAAAATTGAAAGAGCCACCAATATGCATTGGATGAACTTTATTAACACCTTTCTTTTGAAGATAATTACATATTTCAAAATTTGAAACAACAGTCGCATTATATTTTTTAGAAAGCTCCACAGTATCTCCAATGTGATCTCCATGGCCATGGGTTACTAGTATGTAATCAATTTTATCAAAAGAAAAATCTTTTGGAAATGCAGGATTTCCAGTTATAAATGGATCAATTAATATCTTTTTGTTTGTTTCAATAAGAAAAACAGCATGCCCTAAAAATGTAATTTTCATATTTTACACCTCCCTATCCATTTTTTACAACTAAATTATACTCTATAACTTATATAACTTGCAATATATTTTTTCAACTTTCATGTTAAAATTTAAAAAGGGGGTGAATAAATTGAAGATTGATTTAGTTTTTGCAGAAATTGGTTCAACTACAACTGTGGTAACAGCCTTTCATAATTTGGATGGAAAAGTAAAAATTTTAGCTCAGGGAGAACACTGGACAACTGTAAATGAAGGGGACGTAACAATTGGTATAGAGAGAGCAATTGAAAATTTAAAAGAAAAACTGGGAGTTTCTAATTTTTCATGGGATAAATTTGCTGCTTCAAGTAGTGCAGCCGGTGGGCTAAAAATGACAGTACATGGTCTAGTATATGATATGACTGTTCGAGCTGCAAAAGAAGCTGCACTTGGTGCGGGTGCTGTAATAAAATATATTACGGCAGGAAAGATGGATGAATTTCATCTTCACAAGATAAAGCAGATTTCACCAAAATTAATACTTCTTGCCGGTGGAGTTGACTATGGAGAAAAAGAGACAGTAATTCATAATGCAAAATTACTGTCAAAGCTTGATTTGGATGTTCCTATTATTTATGCAGGTAATATTGCCGCAGCTGAACAGGTCGAATTTATTTTAAAAAACTCTGGAAAAACTGTTTTTGTAACTGAAAATGTTTATCCAAAAATAGACCAATTAAATGTTGAACCTACTCGAAACATAATAAAAGAAGTTTTTGCAAAACATATTACTAAAGCACCTGGTATGGAGAAGATTTATAATGTTGTTGATTATGAAATTCATACAACCCCGGGTGCTGTAATGAAGGCGACGCAACTTTTATCTGAAATTTATGGAGATGTGTTAACAGTTGATATTGGTGGAGCTACAACAGATGTAGATTCAGTAACAGAGGGAAGTAATGAAATTCAAGAGATTACAATTTCTCCAGAACCTGTTGCAAAGCGTACTGTTGAAGGTGATCTTGGTTTGTTTGTTAATGCTCACAATGTTATTGATTTAATTGGTAAAGAAAATTTAAAGCACGAATTTGAAAATTTAGATGAGTTGATAGAAAGAATTTCACCTTATCCAAAAACAGGCCAGGATGAATATTTTATATCAAAACTTGCTTTATATTGTTTTCAGCAAGGAATAAGAAGACATGTTGGTAAAAAAAAGCATATATATACTGCGTTGGGAAGAAAATTAATAGCGGAAGGGAAAGATTTAACTGCTGTTAGATATCTTTTTGGAACGGGAGGTTTTTTAAGTCGTTCCAAGTATGCAAAAGATGTTTTGAAAACTGTGAATAATCTGTCCAAATTACATCCGATGGAACTTTTACCACAAAATGAAGTTAAAATATTTAGAGATAAATATTACATTTTTGCTGCAATAGGTGTAATTGCTAGTGAAATTGATAAAGAAATAGCAAAAAAGATATTATTAGAAGACTTAGAAGAATTGGGAGGTTAAAAAATGTACGAGAATGAAAAAGTTTTGGTTGTACCGACAGAAGATGTGGAAAGACTTTGTAATAAAAGGCACGGATTAATTTTTGTTAATGAGTATGATATAATTTCGTTAATAGAAAATAAAGGTTTTTTTGTTGATAGAAATTCTGCAGAAAATGATGAAAGTATAAGACAAGTTATACCGTATATTGTATTAAGAGAAGAAAATAAATTTTTGCTTTTTAAAAGAACAAGTAAACAGGGTGAAAAAAGATTACATAATCAAATAACGATAGGTGTTGGAGGACATATTAATACAGATGATTCATTAGAACCATTGAAGGCATTTAAAAATGGGCTTATAAGGGAAATAAACGAAGAAGTTGACGTTGATATAAAATCGTTAAACTATGTCGGAGTTATTAATGTTGTGGATACCCCTGTAAGTAGAGTTCATGTAGGTATATGTTACGTTGCAGATGTAAAATACAAGGGGTTGAAAGAAAAAGACAAATTTATAGAATTGTTCACTGAAAATCCGAGGGAATATTTTGAGGAGATGGAAGGATGGAGCAAAACGGTAGTACAGTCGTTAGAGCTTATGCAAAAATAAATCTTTCTTTGGATGTGGTAAAAAAAAGAGACGATGGTTATCATGAAATTACTTCATTATTTCAAAATATATCTCTTTATGATAGATTGTCGATTGTAAAGATAGATAGAGGACTTGAAATTAAATCAAATGTTGAAATTGAGAATAATATACTTTATAAAGTATGGGACTTGTTTTGTGAAAGATACAAAGAACCAGAATTTGGTTTTAGGATAGTTCTTGAAAAAAACATTCCAATGGAAGCGGGACTAGGTGGAGGAAGTGCCGATGCTGCAGCTTTATTATTTTTTCTTGGAAAAACTTTTAAAATTTCCACTTCTGAACTTTTGAATTTAGCAATAAAAATTGGTAGCGATGTTCCTTTTTTTCTAATAGGAGGTACTGCAATAGTAAAGGGAAAAGGAGAAAAAATTGAACCACTTCCAGCTCTTAAAGGCTATTATGTAGACCTTTTGACTAGTGAAAATGGTATATCTACAAAAGAAGCGTATAGTCTTTTGAATCCTTCTTTGTTTAACAGAGCGCCATGTTCTCCGTATGTTTTATACGAAGCATATAAAAATAGAAATGCGGGGGAAATTAAAAGATGTACTTATAATATTTTTGAAAAGGTGGTTGCAAATAACTATAAAGAAATTATGGCGAATATAAAAAGGTTGAGAAGGACTCATATAACAGCAGCTTTAACAGGAAGTGGAAGTGCTGTTTTTGGTGTTTCATTTAGAGATGGTAAGTATAAATTCGTTTCAAGGGGGGTTGAATATGAAGAAACTAAGTTATAATGATTTAAAAATAGATAATAAATTGTTTCCAAAAGTTACTACTTCAAAAAATGTAAGTCCTTGTGATACATTTATTGGTCGTGACAATGCTTTTGATTCTATGAATTTTGGGCTTTCAATGGACAAACTAGGCTACAACGTATTTATTGTAGGTCCCAGTGGAACAGGAAGAAAGTCATTTGCACTTTCTGTTACAAAGAAATTTGCAAAATCAAAGAAAAATTATTATGATCTTGTTTATACAATTGATCTTGATGATCCGTATTCTGCAAAAGCAATTATGCTTCCTTCTGGGCAGGGACGAAGATTAAAAGAAAAGCTTGAAAATTCAGCTGAGGAAATTTTTACAAATATTCAAAAGACATTTGAAAGTGAAGAATATGAAGAAAAAAGAAAAGAACTTGAAGAGGAATATAACGAAAAACGTGAAAGTATTATTAAAGAACTTTCTAAAAAAGCTTTAAGATTGGGTTTTTTAATAAAACTTGCTCCAACAGGAATAATTTATATACCTCAGATTGACGGAAGGGCATTGACTCCTGAAGAATTTGAAAAGCTTTCAGAAGAAGTAAAACAGACATTTGAAGAGAATTCCAAAAAAGTAGAACATCTTATATCTGGTGCACTGCACCAGCTTAGAAAGCTTGATTTAGAATACAAGGAAAAATTTAATGATTTAGATAAATATGCTACACTATTTTCAATAGAATCTTTATTTGAAGAATTGAAAGACGAGTTTAGATACAGCGAAAAACTTGTGAATCATTTTGAAAAGCTTAAAAACCACATTGTAAAGCATATAGGTCGAATAAAAAAATCCGATGATTGGAAGAATTACATTAAACATATTCTAACTATTAATTTAATCGTTGATAATTCACAGGAAAATAGTGCTCCTGTGGTTTATGAAAATAATCCTACATATCCCAATCTTTTTGGAAAAGTTGAATACATTTCAAAATCTGGTGTTTTATACACAGATTTTTCAATGATACGAGGGGGATCAATACATAGAGCAAATGGAGGGTACCTTATACTCAATGCGGAGGATTTGCTAAAATTTCCTTATGTTTGGGATAAATTAAAGAAAACTTTAATGTCTAAGAAAATTCAGATTGAAAATCTGGATAGTGCTTACGGAGTTAGTCCAACAATTACTTTAAAACCTGAACCTATTGATTTAAATTTAAAGGTAATTTTAATAGGAACACCGGATTTGTATTATATTTTATACGAGCACGATGAGGATTTTAAAAAGCTTTTTAAGGTAAAAGTTGAATTTGATTGGGAAATGGATGCTACAAAGGATAACATTAAGCAATATTATTCATTTTTGTCAAATGTTGTAGAAGCAAATGAATTGAATCCTCTTGATTCTTCTGCTTTAAAGAAAATAATCTGGTATTCTATGAGACTGTCAGAAAGTAAAGAAAAAATATCGATGAAGATGGGGAATATAGCCGATTTAGTTATAGAGTCTGATTATTATTCAAAATTAAGAAATTCTGAGACCATTTCAAAACAAGATGTTGAAAAAGCTATAGTAGCTCGTGAAAATAGAACAAAACTTATAATGGATAAATACGATGAAGCATTGAAAAAATACGAGATAATGATAGAAACTCATGGAAAGGTTGTAGGTCAGATTAATGGTTTAACTGTAAGTCAATTTGGTGATTTTTCTTTTGGAATGCCAGTAAAAATAACTGCAAAAACTTATGTTGGGAATGCAGGGATTATTGATATACAAAGGGAATCTGATTTAAGTGGAAACATTCATGGGAAAGCCGTGTTAACATTAATGGGTTATTTGGGAAGTAAATATGCAAGAGAATTTCCAATTTCAATAGGAGTATCGATTAGCTTTGAACAGGTCTATGGTATGGTGGAAGGGGACAGTGCATCTCTTGCAGAAACAATTGCAATAATTTCTGCTATCTCAAATATTCCGATTAAACAGTCAATTGCTGTTACGGGATCTATAAACCAACATGGAGTAGTTCAACCTATTGGTGGAGCAATTGAAAAAGTGGAAGGATTTTATAGATTATGCAAGCACAGGGGATTAGATGGATCTCATGGTGTTATTATTCCAGAATCAAATGTCAAAAATTTAGTATTAAAAGATGAAATTTTAAATGATATTAAAAAAGGGTTATTCAATATATGGGCTGTTAAAACTGTAGATGAAGCAATTGAAATTTTGATGGAAAAAACGGCAGGTAAATTAAATTCAAAAGGTAAATATCCTCGCGGCACTGTAAATTATATCGTTGAGGAAAGATTAAAAAGTATATATGAAAAGCTGGAAGGGAAAACCAAAAGTAGGAGGTCAAAATAATGAGAGTGCTTAGTGGAATGAGACCAACAGGAAAATTACATATCGGACATCTTTTTGGTGCACTTTCATCTTGGGTAGAACTTCAAGAACAAGGCCATGACTGTTTTTATTTTGTGGCTGATTGGCATGCACTAACTACCCATTACAATGACACCAAAGAAATTGTAAATAATTCAATAGAGCTTGTCAAATCTTACCTTGCAGTTGGAATTGATCCAAATAAATCTACAATTTTTATTCAATCTGAAATTAAAGAACATGCAGAATTAACACTATTGTTTTCAATGTTTGTTTCAGTTTCAAGGCTTGAGAGAGTTCCAACTTACAAAGAAATAAAACAGCAACTTTCCGATAAAGATCTTTCAAATGCTGGTTTTTTAATTTATCCGGTTCTTCAGGCTGCTGATATTTTAATTTACAGGGCAACTGGTGTTCCAGTTGGTGAAGATCAAGTCTATCATATAGAACTTACAAGGGAAATTGCAAGAAGGTTTAATTACTTATACAAAGAAGTATTTCCTGAGCCAGAACCAATATTATCAAAGGTTCCAAAACTTTTGGGAACAGATGGTAGAAAAATGAGTAAGAGTTATGGTAACACAATACCATTAGTAATAGATGATGAAAATTTGAGGAAAAAGGTTATGCCAATGATTACAGATCCTGCAAGGCAAAGGAGAACTGATCCTGGAAATCCTGAAAAATGCCCTGTATGGGATTATCACAAAGCCTTTGGCATTTCTGAAAAAGATGCTGAATGGGTAAAAGATGGATGTACAAATGCAAAAATTGGTTGCGTGGATTGTAAAAAGTTGTTGTTAGAAAATATGAAGAAAAGGTTAGAGCCTATTTGGGAAAGGTATAACAGTTTGACAGATGATTATGTAAAAGATGTAATAGTCGAGGGAAATAAAAGAGCAAGACAAGTTGCAAAAGAAACGATGGAAATGGTAAGAGATGCAATGCAATTGGATTATAATTTTTTGAGGAAGTGAAAAAATGAAAGATATATTTCAAAATTTCTGGGATGAGGTACTATTGTCAATCATCTCTGTTTTAGTTGGTTATGTAGTTTATAAGTATTTAACTAAGATTATTCAAAAATCCTTAGAAGCTTTTGGCAAAGAGTTAAAAGCTCCAAAAACTGTAAGGTTTTTTGTTGGTGTTATTATTTCTGTTTTTGTAATACTTGCCTTGTTGAGTATTTGGAAAGTAAATCTTGTACCATATATAACTGGGCTTGGTATATCGGGTATAATTGTAGGTCTTGCTCTACAAGAACCGTTAACTAATTTTGTTTCAGGTATTTTAGTTATGTCTACTAGAAAGTTGTTTGAAGGTGAAGTTGTAGACATAAATGGAATTACAGGTATTGTTGATGAGATAAAGATTAATCACAGTTATATTAGAAGTTTTGATGGAAAATTAATTTTAATTCCAAATAAATCTGTTTGGAGTGGAATAGTTACAAAATTTTGGCCCGATCCTGTAAGAAGAGTGACAATGGATGTTGGAGTTTCATATAGCACTGATTTAGAAACGGCATTTAAATTACTTCAAAAAGCAATTGAAGAAGAACCACTTGTTGTAAAAGAAGGTGTTAGTAATTTTATTGCTTTTAAACAATTTGGAGCAAGTTCAATAGATTTTACTGTTTATTTTTGGGTGGAAAGAAGTACTTATTTTGATGCTGTTAATTCACTTGCATTTAGAATAAAGAAAATATTTGATGAAAACAATATTGAAATACCATTTACCCAAATTGATGTTCATGTCAATTATCAAAATTCAAAGTGAGGATAAACACATTTCAGATTTTTCAAATAAAAATTTTTAAAAATATTAAATACAAATTCCCACCAAATTGCAATTGCCTATTAGTTGCTGCCTATGATTTTACTTTTCTCCATCTCTTTGGTTATATTATTGTAACATTCAAATGTTGTATTGGCTATTCTTTAGAGTGTATGTAATTCATTCGTTGGTGTTTTTTTAATAAGTCATTTTTGAACTTTTGGGTCCATTTTTTTTTAGTGTTGGAAAAATTTTTTTAAAAGTTATTTTGATATTTTTTTATGGTAGAATATTTATGTACTGTAAATGTCGGAATAAAAATGTGAACTTTTGGTTAAGGAGATTATAATGTTATTTTTTGGATAACAAACTTTTTATGGAGGTGATATCATGTTAAAAAACATGACTATTAAGGGAAAACTCTGGCTACTTTTGATTCTTTCTGCGGTTTTACCATTGGTTATAGTTTCTATCGTAGCTATTGTCAATTCATACCAAGTTGGAAGAGAGTTGGGAACAAATTCTCTTTTATCAATTGCAACAGCGGGGACAGAAAATTTGGAAAATTTTCTTGAGGGTTATGTGAATGTAATAGATTTTCTTTCTACGGATGCAAATGTTGTTGGTGCAAAGGAAAATAAATATGATGAAGTAACATGGATGATGAAGACTTTTAAAAATATAAAAAACAAGTACAAAGATGCCTTATATGTTTACCTTGGAACAGCTGACAAGAAATTTTATATTTATCCAGATGTTGAAATGCCGGAGGGTTATGATCCAACAAAAAGGCCATGGTATATTGATGCAATTAATAATAGAGGTAAAGTTATTATAACAGATCCATATATTGATGCATCATCAAAGGATATAGTTATAACTGTTGCAAAGACAGTGGAAAAGGATGGAAAAATATTGGGAGTTGTAGCGCTTGATTTTAAAGCATCTGAGCTTGCAAATTCACTACTTTCTGCAAAATTTGGTGAAAGTGGATATTCCTATCTTTTATCGTCTGACGGAAAAACTTTATTGCATAAAGATGAGAAAAAAATTGGTAAATCTGTTGCCGACATGGATTGGTTTAAGCAAATTGTTAATAGCAAGGATAACTCAGGAATTATAGAATATGAATATGATGGTATAAAAAGGATAGCAGGTTTTTCAAAAATGGATAATGGATGGATTTTTGTCACTGCTGCTCTTTCAAAAGATGTTAATAAGAGAGCAACTGAGGTTATGATAACTCTTATTATTATTTCAGTAATTGCTATTGCACTTTCTTTTGTTTTTGGAACAATTACAGGAAACTCTATTGTAAAACCAATTAGAACACTTGTTGAAATAATTGAAAAACTTGGAAGTGGTGATTTAACACAGAGAGCTGAGATAAATTCAAAAGATGAGGTCGGTCATATGTCAGAAGAACTTAATAAAGCACTTGATAATTTGTCTGTACTTATTTCACAAGTTGATCAAAATACAATAAAGCTTAGAGAAAATTCAGAAAAACTTACAATGCTTTCAGAGGAGCAAGAAAGTGAAGTAGAAGAGTTTACTAAGAATATAGAAGAGATAAATTATGAAATCCAAAATGCATCATCTGCGATAGAAGAAACCACAAGTGGTGTGGAAGAAGTAGCAGCAAGCGCTCAAAACGTTTCAAAGACATCCCAAGATCTAACAGAAAAAGCTACTGATGTATCAAATTCTGCAAAGGATAGTGAAAAAGCTATAGATACTATTGTTCAGATTATTGAAAATATAAAGGCAAAGTCACAGTCTATGTCTGAGAAGGTAGATGACCTTGCAAGCAATGCTAACAACATTGGAGAAATAGTTGAAACTATTTCAAGTATAGCTGAGCAAACCAACCTTCTTGCATTGAATGCAGCAATTGAGGCTGCAAGGGCAGGAGAGGCAGGAAAGGGATTTGCAGTTGTTGCTGATGAAATAAGAAAGCTAGCAGAAGAAAGTAAATCTGCAACTGATAAAATTACGCAGATATTGAAGAATATACAGAAGCGTTCTGAGGATGTTAGAACAGAGACAGGAGATATGGTAGAGATAGTTTCTAATGCAAGTAAAGAAAGTGAAAATATTGCAAATAATTTAAGGGGAATATTGAACCAAATAACAGATATTTCTGGAATGATTGAAAATCTTGCTGCAATTGCACAAGAGCAAAGTGCGGCTGCGGAAGAAATGGCAAGTGCTATGGATGTTGCAAGTAGGAATATAATGAGTGTTGCAGAAAAGATGGAAACTGTTGTTGATTCGACAAAACTTCAAAAAGAAAGATCAGCTGAAGTTAAAAATGCAGGAGATGAAGTATCAGAAATTGCTAAAAAGCTATATGAAGAGGTTCAAAAATTTAAATTTTAATTGAGAATGAATAGATTTAATTGTCCCTCCACTTTTGTGGAGGGATTTTTAATTTTTTTACTTTTTTCCGATAAGTAATATTGGAGGTGAAAATGTATGGAAATTAAAAAAATAGGTGGATATGGGTATATTCAAGGAATAAATAGTAAGAATGCAGAAAAAGTAAATAGGGGAAAAAATGGTAAAGATAAAGTTGATTTTTCAGCAACGCTTGAAATCAAAAAACTTTTCTATGAATCAAAAAACATTCCTGAGGTTAGAGAAAAGTTAGTAAATGAATTAAAACAAGCGATTGAGAATGGAACGTTCAAGATTGATCCTGAAAAAATTGCAAGATCAATACTAGGAGGTTAAAAGATGAAAGATTTATTGGAAAATCAAATCAAATTGTTAAAAAGTATTATTGAATCTTTTAAACTTTCTGAAAGAGCATTAATAGAAAAAGATGTACAAAATCTTTCAAGGCATATTTCAAAAGTTGAGGAGTATTCTTTTAACTTTGAAAGACTTGAAGAAGAGCTAAATAAGGAAGTAAATAAGAGGGGCTATACGTCAATAAAAGAATATATTGAAAAGACTAATGATAGCGAAATAGCATATTTGCTTGCTACTTTAGTCGAAAATCTTAATGAGTTAACTATTGTTATGTCAAATTTTAAAAATTTAGTGGATTTTGAAAACAAATATTTTGAATTTATAAAGTCGTTGTTTTCTAACACTTCTACTACTTCAACTTATACAAAAAAAGGGTATGGAGTTGATCAAAAATCATTAATTGATAAAACATATTAATATAGAGGAGTGATTAAATGCCAGATATTAGCCTTTTTGGGGCTTTAAATACAGGATTATTAGGAGTTTATACTAGTAAACTTGCAATGAATGTGGTTTCACATAATATAGCAAATGCCAATACCCCCGGGTTTTCAAGGCAGGTTCCAATTATTAGGACAATGCCTCCAATACCTGCTACAACGCTTACTCAACCTTCCATTCCTTTACAGATTGGTACGGGCTCAAAGGTAAAAGATATTCAAAGAATACGAGATGAGTTTTTAGATATTCAATACAGACAAGTGAATAACAAATACAATTATTGGGATTCAATTACTGCAAATATGCATTTTGTCGAGCAGCTTTTTGCTGAACCTGGAGATTCAGGTATTAGGTATCTTTTTGATTCGATGTGGTCTGGTATGGAAGAAATTATTACTGATCCAACAAATAGTGCAGCAAAGCGGGAGCTTGTAAGTAGAGCGGAAGAATTAGTTAAAAATGTAAAAGATTTGTATTCAAGACTCGAACAATTAAGAGAGGATCTTGACTATGAGATATCTCAAAGAGTTGAGCAAATAAACGGAATGGTAAGAAGACTTGCTGATATAAATTCGAAGGTTAGACTTTCTATGGCGTTGAAATCTACACCAAATGATCTTTTGGATGAAAGAGATAGAATTTTAGATGATTTATCAAAATTTGCTGATATTTTTTATACTGAAGATGCATCAGGTCAAATATCTTTAAGAATAGGTGATCAGATTGTATTGACAGGTAGTGATGTTAATGAGTTAAGAGCTCTAGAAAGACCATATGGAAAAGGATTTAAAGAAATTTTTGTGGGAAATTCAAAGGTTGATATACATGATGGAAGTTTGAAGGCAGCTATTGATTTAAGGGATAATATAATAGTCAAATATATGAATAGACTTGATGAATTTGTTCTTTACTTAACTGATAAATTTAATTTGATTCACAAAGATGGATTTAACTCTGATGGAAGTGTAACAGGTTTAAATTTCTTTAATGAAATGACAGCTGATAATATAGAAAATTCTGTGTTATTTAGAATAGCAGGATCAAAGAGGGTTGAAGGTGGACCTATAAAGTATATCTCGGGGATGTCAAATAGGGATAATTTGAGCGATATAACAACAAAACAATTTATCGATCAGGGTGCAATTGTATTTTTTGATGGTTCAAGCAATGCCCAGGCAATTTCGGTGAATGCTGGAGATACCATCCAGGATTTTATGAATACTGTTTCATCAAGTGGACTGTGGTTTAACTTTGAAACAGCGCTTCACAATAGCTCTACTTATTTACTTAGAATGACAAGTAATACAAACAATTTGAAAGATACACTTGCATTAGATTTTAATGGAAATATGTTCAATACTATGGGTTTTAATACTAAAGATGTTGATATTTACGTGATAAACCAATCAGAGTTTAATATTCAAGAAGGCACTTACAAAATAAAAATTAACGGCACTGAGGCTAATATAAATGTAACAAGTGGATATACGATTAATGACCTTGCAAACGATATTAATTCCAATTTTTCATCCGATGTAAAAGCAGTTGTATATAATAATAAGCTTTTGATAATTCCTACAAAAAATAATAATTTTGATAGAAATTTAGTTAATATAGAAGATTCAAATGGGCTATTTACTCAAGCAAATCTTCATGTCGAAACATATAAGGCATTAGATACGAGCAGAGAAACTTTGGATAATATTCTAGATCACACCTCACCATTTAAGATAACAATAGGTGCTACAAGTATTGAGATTGATCCGACTCAAACTACATTAAAAGAACTTGCAGATAAATTGAATGAGGTTGGAACAGGTATTTTGTTTGATGTTACACCTCACAATAAATTTGTAATTAGAGGGACAAGGTCCATGAATTTTAAAATTGATAAAACAATAAAAGGACCAGAGGCATTATTTGTAAAATTAGGATTTATAGATGCAGATTCTGATCCGACAAACGATTGGAATGAGGATTATGTATTTTTAAATCCTTTTGACGAGCCAAAGTCTTTAAGAGAGAGATTTGCAAAAGCTGATACACTTTTTATAGATAAGTTAACCCCTAATGAGCCTTTTAGGTTTGTTGAAAAGTTTAATGTAAATTCAACCGTGAGTGTTAATCCTGAAACTATTGCAGTTGATTATGGTAAAATAGAGGATAACACAAATTGGGATGCGAAAGTATTTACCCCAACAGGTCAGGCTAATACAGCAATTATGGAAATTCTTTCAAAAATGCGTTTTGAAAAGATCTTAAATGATGGAAGAGAGAGTTTTGCAGAATATTTAGGTGGAATTGTTGCCGAAATGGGGGTCGAAGGTGAAACAGCGATGAAGATGAAAGATAATACGGATATTATAATGAAAGATATAAGCAATGAAAGAGAAAGAGTTAAAGGTGTTTCATTAGATGAAGAAATGGCAAATATGATAAAGTTTCAACATGCATTTAATGCCTCTGCAAGGGTGATGACTGCTGTTGATGAAATGATAGGTAGGGTTATTGATAGACTAGGAGTTGTAGGAAGATAGGGAGGGATTTAAATGAGAATAACAAATGGAATGATCAATGAAAGAACATTATTTAATATACAACATAGTTTGTATAGAATTTCAAAGCTACATGATAAGCTTTCTTCAGGAAAGGAAGTCTCCTATCCTAGTGATGACGCAGTAGTTGCTACAAGAGCTTCTAATATTTCCAGTCGTATGAGGGAATTAAAACAGTTTAAGAGGAATGTTGAGCATACCCAAAACTTTGTGAATATATATGATTCTACCATACAAGAACTTACAAATGTGTATCATAGAATAAAAGAACTTATTGTTAGAGGAGCTAATGGGACGAATGATGCTGCTGAAAGAGAAGCAATAGCTTCGGAACTTGAAAAATTAAAAGAACATCTTGAAGATATTGCAAATACGCAACTTGGTGGTGAGTATATATTTGGTGGTGCAAGAAGTGATTTAAAGCCTGTTGAAAACGGAAAAATTCAAACTCCTCCTGATGCAAATATAAAAAGAAAAGTAAATGCTATGGGGTTTACAATTGAGTATGGAGTAACCGTTTACGATGTTTTCAAGCTAGAAAATGGAAAGGACGCATTTACAGTTATAGATGATGCAATAAATGCATTAAGAGAAGGAGATAGTTTAAAGCTTTCAAATATTACTTTAAAGGAAGTAAATTTATTAGAAAATTCTACGATGGAAGTATTTGCTCAAATAGGTGCAAATTCCCGTACATTAGAGTTGGTAAGTTCAAGGTTAACAGATATTGATACGTTTATGACTGAATATCTTTCAAAGGAGCAAGATGCAGATCTTACAAAGGTTTTAACGGATCTTTCTATGCAACAATCCGTTCTTCAAGCTGCTTTAAAATCAGCTGCACAGGTATTACAAAAAACTTTGGTTGATTTTGTGTCATGATTAAACTACCACCATTTGATAAAAATCTTGGAAGGGATATTAAAACTATTGATATTGATGGACATAAGCCGACGCATGCGTCGGTATTTCTTTTGTGGTATTCACTGCCAACAAGTGACATTAAGAATGTATGTGAGTTGGGTAGCGGAACTGGGTTTGTAAGCTTTGGACTTTCGAAGTATTATAACTTAAAAGTTACGGGAATTGAAGTACAAAAAGAACTTTTTAATGCTTCAGTAAAGGCTATAGAGTTAAATAATGTTTCTAATGTAGATTTTTTTAACTTAGATCTTAAAGATGTAAAAAAGCATTTTTCAGCGGAAAGTTTTGATATGGTAGTTTTTAATCCACCTTACCATTTTTCTTCTAGCTCTGAAAATAAAATAAGGGAGATTTCAAGAAAATCCAATCAAGAACTTTTAGAAATTTTTATATCATCTGCTTCTTTTTTGTTGAGAAATAGAGGAACTTTTGTGACAGTTGTTGCACCTTATATTTTTCCTCTGTTTAACAACATCCTTTTAAAATATAGATTAACACCTCAGCAGATGTGTATCGCATATGGCAAAAAAGCAGAGTTAATTGCAATAAGAGGGCGTAAAAATGGGGGAATGCATTTTGAAATTGATGTACCAGTATATTTTTGATTAATATGTGGTAAAATTGTAGTATGAAAATATTATATTATTTGTCAGTGATTTTTATTATTGTTTATGGTTTATTCTTGTTGTTTCAAGTACCATTTATAGATTTTTTTGAATTAAAAATTATGGATCTGTTTTATCGAATAAGGGGTTCAGTTAATATATCTCCTGACATTGTAGTTGTTGGGATTGATGAGTATTCTTTAACTTCTCTTGAAGCAGAAAAGGATGTATGGCCGTGGTCTAGACATCACTATGGAAAGGTTGTTAAGAATTTATTTAATGCTGGGGCAAAAGTTATTGTATTTGATGTGTCTTTTACAGAAGAAGATGAAACAAATCCAATGTATGATAATTATTTTGCAAGTATTATTTCAAAATACAAAAATGTGATTTTAGGTACCTATCTGATAAATGAAAAAGATACATATCAAAAGTACAATGAAAAGATCAAAGAAAAACTTGAAAACAATATTACTTACCTAAATTATACCTACAAAATGAAAAATTTTAAAAGCCTAGATTTCATACAACCTATTGAAATTTACAAAGTTCGCCCTCCTATATTGAAGTTTTCATCACTTGTTCCTTCTGCAACATATGAAATCGGTGAAATAGATGTAGATGGAGTAGTAAGAAGTTTACCTTTGTTTTTTAAGGAGTTATGGGCCAATGAAATGGGAATTTCTTCAGGATTTTTACCTCATATGGATGTTTTGGCAGTTGCAATGTTTAAAAATGCAGATTTGACAAATTTAATAGTTGATTTTGACAAAAGAATAGTTGAAATAAAAGATTTAAAAATTCCTTTTGATTCAAATGGTCTTTTTAAGATTTTTTATTATGGAAATAATATATTTAAAGAAATTTCTTTTTATGATATTGAAACTGGGAATTTTAATAAAGATATTTTTAAAAATAAAATTGTGATTATTGGTTATACTGCAACTGCCAAAGGATTGTATGACCTTAGAATAACTCCATTTTCAAATAATACGCCTGGAGTTTATATTCATGCAACTGCTATTCAAAATATGCTATTAGGTGACACTTTAATTAGAGCATCAACTTGGTTAAGGTTATTATTTACTACATTAGCAATTATTTATGTTCTTTTGTTTTCAAGATCAAAAAATATAAAAATAAACATTTTGGCTCTTCTTTCTGTACCATTAATTTTCCTTGTTTCATATATGTTATTCTTAAATCAGATATATTTAGATAGCTTTTTTCCGGTAGTTTCCTGTATTATTTTAAGTACTACAAACATTTCAAAGAATCTTATTCAAGAGAATAAAGAAAAAAAGAAAATCAAAGAATATCTATATAGATATGTTCCAGATAATGTAGCTGATTATTTGATAAAAAGTGGAAAGTTAACACTTGGTGGAGAGACAAGAAATATTGTTGTACTTTTTTCAGATATAAAGGGCTTTACAAGCCTTTCTGAGAAACTTGATGCAAAAGAATTAGTTGAGTTGTTAAATAGTTATTTAACCAGAATGAGTGACATAATAAAAAATAAATACAACGGGACAATTGATAAATTTGTTGGAGATGCCATAATGGCTGTTTTTGGTGCACCAATTAGTTTTGAGGATGATATTGAAAGGGCTTTAAAATGTGCACTTGAGATGCGACAAGAATTAAGAAAATTTAACAGTGAGAATAATATAGATTTGGATAGCGGTATAGGAATTCATTTCGGCCCAGCAATTGTAGGTAACATTGGAGCACCTTTTAGAATGGATTATACGAGCATAGGAGATACTGTTAATACTTGCTCAAGGATAGAACACTTAACGCGCGAACTGCCAGCAAATATAATTGTTTCTGAAAGTGTTTATAAACTTGCAAAAGAAAAATTTGAATTTATTTTTCTTGGAGAATATCGTGTTAAAGGAAAAAGTATGCCGTTAAAATTATATGAATTAAAGGGTGAGAAGAATGTTTGAATTTAAAAACTTAGTTATAGACAATTTTGGAAAAGCAGGCAAAAAAGTTATTTTAAAACTTGACATAAAAAATCATACTATAGAAATATATGATGTTCTTCCTGATTCTGAAACGCTTTATTTTCTTGCAAATTTTTTTGAAATTTTTGATCCAAAATTTTCAGAAAATATAATTTCGAAAATAATAAATTCCAACAATTTAAATGATGTTCTAAATGCTATGAAAAAAGCATGGGATCTTGATGATGTATTATATGATGAAAATAATTTTGAAATTGAATTTAGTAATAATACATTTTACTTTCCAATATATAGTAAAACTGCCGGTAGCCTTGGAACTGTTATTTTAAAAGGAAATTTAAATTCTGAGTTTATTATAAATTTTCTTGCGATTTCTGATGCTATAACTTCAATACTAGAAGGTTTTATATTAAAAATGAGAGTTTCTGAACTTTTATATAGTACTTTAGAGGCTTTATCAAAAGCACTCACTAAGAAAATAAACGTAGATGAAAAATTGCAGAAAGAGATAGAAAATAAGATCATAAACCTCGGTGAAAAATTTAATATTCCAAAAGATATATTAAAGATTGCAAGTAAGATTTATGATTTAGGGAAAATAGGTATACCTGATTATGTATTTTCTAAAAAGGAGCTTAGTAAAGAAGATTTAGAAATTTTAAATAAACATGTGGAATACGGGTATGAAATATTAAGTAAGATAGAAGATATTCCTGATCAAATATTAAAAGCAGTTTTGTATCATCATGAAAAGAAGGATGGAAGTGGCCCATTAAAAGTTAAAGACGTTCCCCTTTTAGCCCAAATTATTGGAATAGTTTTGGAAGTTGTTGAAAACAAAACTCCAATTGATGCTTTGCAAGGGAAATATGATGAAAAGCTCATTGAGGGGATGAAAAAGAATGGATAGGTTTATACATTTATTTCTTGGACATCTTGTAGGAGACTATGTACTTCAAAATAAATTTATCGCATCTAGAAAGCAAAAAAATTTAAAAGTTCTTTTGATGCACATTATTTTAATTTTCTTTAGTCAGGTTGCTTTTTTTGCAGGAAAAGACTTTAGTGTTAATTCTCTATACATAATTTCTTTTGTAACACTTGCTCATTTTTTTATTGACTTTTTTAAATACAAAAATAATAATAAACCATTTTTTAAGAGTCCAAAGTACTATTTGATAGATCAATTGATGCATATTTTTACACTTTTTCTAGCTTCTATTTTTTCAACTCAAACCTTTTTTTATATTCCTGATAAACTTGCTGTAATTTTAATTTCTGCTATTTTTAATGCCTATTTTCTTGGGATTTACACTTTTATTCTCAAAAATAATGTTAGAGAATATAAGCGTGATATTGTAGGTTACATTGTTAGAGGACTTTGCCCTGTTTTTTATATTTTTGGTCCCATAGTCTATTCAGTATATACTTTATTGACAGGGTTTTTTTCACTTTACTTTTTAAAAAGTTATCAAGTAATTTCCTGGGCGCTTTCAATTATATCGACCATAATTTTTTTGGAGGTGTTATTATGAAAAAAATACTTTTTCTCCTTATAGTTTTATTTTCAATTTCAATTTTTGCAAGTCTTACAGTTATACCTGATGCAACAGTTGTAGAAGTAGGAAGTCCGTTGGGATTAAAGGTGATTTCTGATAAAACAGTATATGTTGATTTTAATCTTGGTGGTTTTGAACCGGCCGATATAGTATTTGATGGAATTGTTGGAGAGTCTTATGTTTATTACATTGCTCCTTTAGTTGAAGCAAGTGATACTATTACCTTTAAAACGTCGGATGAGTCAACATCGATAACTATATACTTTGTTAAAAGTAGCGAAGAGGTGAAAAATAAATCGTTTGCAAAGGTCAAAAGTTTTTCTGGGCACGCTGCAGTTAAGAAGGGAGACCTTTGGAATCCGATAACATCTGAGACTGTAATTGAAGAAGGAGACGAAATATTAACAATGGAAAATTCCTTTGTTGAAGTAGAGTTTGAAGATGGTAGTGTATCAAAAATACTAGAAAATTCTCAGGTATTATTTGAAAGAATTAGATACGACAAAGGTGTAGTTAACATAGTAATGAACCTAAAAAAAGGAAAAAGTTATAATATAGTTCAAAAGCTTTTAAATAAGTTTTCAAAGTTTAGAATAAAAACTAAGAGTGTCACTGCGGGTGTTAGAGGAACAAGATTTGCTGTTTTTGAAAATGGAAAGATATTAACGTACGAAGGAAGAGTATTTGCTTATTTTTCAGATGGAAAGGTTTTACCGATTACAGAAGGATACGCTTTAGAATCGTTTGAAAAACCTAAAAAGATAGATATACCAGAAGAGGAATTTGTTAAAGTTATGCCCGAAAAGCCAACAACTCAAAAAGCAGAAGTTAAGGAAAAAGAGAAAACAACCTCTATACAACCGAGCATTCCTCCAGTTTCTGTTGGACCTGTTAGAAAAGGTAATGATTATTATATGGTTTATTCAATAGCTCCTGAGTTTGATTTTGGTTTAGTAAGAGTTGGACTTGGATTTACTGCGTATTCTACTGATGTTTCAGGTAATTTGTATTATGGACTTCCTTCAGATGATCCAAGTACAAATATAATCAATGGACTTACATTAAACTCTTTGGCTTTTAAAATTTTTAATATAGATTTTAGATACGGTAATATGCTTCCAAAATCGCTTGGACTTGGATTTACAACTAGAAATTATTACAACCCATTTTCAAAGAGTTTTGATATTAAATATGATAGTGATAAATTTTTATTGTATGCTCGACTACCATATGAGCTTTCAAAGATTTATCCAATTGAATTTTTAACATCTGATTCTATTTTCTTAGCTGAGGCTAGCGTAAAATTTGATTTACCATTTATTGGAAAATCAAGAATTGGTGTAGGTATTACTATTGATACGCAGGCAAGTTCAGCTTTCCTAGAAGATATTTCTGCAACGCCGATTGAATCTGCATATTCACTGTTTTTGAAAAAGGAAATTTTTAAGAACTTTGATTTTGGAATAGAATTGTCTATGGAAAATGGTTTAAATGACTATTCTTTGGGTAGTTTTGCAGGCTTTTATGGCAATTTTTCGTTTGTCAATTTAACTGCTGGTATATATTATTACCTAGATGGATTTGTACCTTTCTATTTTAATAATAACTACTCTTATTTAAAGAGTGCAAATAAATTACCGGCTATGGATAGTGAAGGTTCATCAGGATATCTTTCTGGCTTTGACTTTGATACAAGTTTTGCTAAGGGTAAATTATATCTATATGGAACCTTAACCAATTTTTCAAGCCCTACTCTTGAAGGACAAATTGAGATATCAATTCCTCAAATTGGAACTTTTAGTGGTTTGTCTATAGCTGGATATTACTTTGATAAAACACCATTTGAAGGGAGTTTGTTCAGTTTAGACACAACATCTTATTTGAAAATTATTTATCCTTTAGCTGGAGAATCATTCTCAGCAGGAGTGATATTTATATGGGATGGGGAAAAGTGGAATGAAAATGTAATTATTGGTGTGGATCTTTGGAGGTGATAGATTGTATGCACCTTATTGGGTATCTGGGTACATAATTGATAAGGAAATAATTGGAAAAAAAAGTAAGATAAAGGTTAATATAGATGGCGTTGATTTTTATCTTTTAGAGAAAGATATTAACTATTCGATTTTGAAAATGCTTGTAAGGCATGCAAAGAAAAAAAGCCTAAAAATATTGAATGATGTTGAGAAAGTTTCATTTATGGCTGCAAAACTTAATAGTTCATTGCGACTTTCTACTTTGCTAAAAAATATTCAGGAAAGTATATGCAATATTTTAGATGCAGAAGCTGCTTCTGTGTTACTTTTAAAAGATGATCACTTGCAATTTCTTGTTACTGTTGGAAAGGCGAGTGGGAAGATAGAAAGTATACCAGTCCCAATGGAGTCAATTGCTGGAACAATATTTAAAAGCGGAAAGGCTATGGTCTTTAACGATCTTTCTAAGGCTCCACACTTTAAGAAAGTTGATAAGGTTTCAAAGTTTAAAACTAAAAATATTGTAGGTGCACCAATATATTCAGATCAAGAAAAAGTTGGAGTAATTGAGGTTTTGAATAAAGAAGGAGGTTTTAATGAGAGAGATGCAAAGATAGTTGAATTATTTGCAAAGTTAATTGGAAAGAAGTTGTTAAGCACATGGGAACATGAAAGATTTAGTAAACTGTTTAAAAACATAATTCTTGCGTTTTCTACAATGATAGATAAAAGAGATAAATATACACATATGCATTCTAAAAATGTAGCGTATATCTCAAGGTTAATAGGAGAAGAGCTTGGTTTTTCTGAACATACTCTTGAACAATTGGAATATTCTGCAATTTTACATGATGTAGGAAAAATTGGAATTCCAGACAGCTTGTTGTTAAAAAAGGGGAAATTAACAGATGAAGAATACAAAATTATTCAATCACATACTATTATGGGTGCAGAAATTTTAGAAAAAATAAAGCATACAACTTATGACATTATTTCCGGAGCTTTAGAGCACCATGAAAGGCTTGATGGATCTGGTTATCCTTTTGGGAAAAAAAATGGTGAAATAAGTCTTTTTGGAAGAATAATTGCCATTGCTGATGTCTACGATGCTTTAACTGCAAAAAGGCCTTATAAAGAACCATGGCCAAAAGAAAAAGTATTGAAAATTTTAAGGCAAGACAGTGAAAATGGAAAATTTGATATTAAACTTGTTGAAATACTAGAAAAAATTGCCCCTTAATAGGGGCAATTTCTGGCTGGGAGGGGTGGATTCGAACCACCACTGGCGGATCCAGAGTCCGCAGTCCTGTCATTAGACGACCTCCCAATTACATATTTAATTTTATCATATAAAATGATAAAATCAAGATATGAAAAGTGAGGTGATGGATATGAGCCTGTTAAAAATCCTTGGTCCAGTGATGGTAGGGCCATCAAGTTCTCATACTTTGGGTGCATTAAAAATTTCAAGATTTGCTTATAAATTAGTTGGGAAGACTCCTGATAAAGTTACATTTTTACTTCATGGTTCTTTTTCAAAAACATACAAGGGTCATGGAACGGATAGGGCCCTTCTTGCTGGAATAATGGGATTCAAACAGGACGATCCAAGAATAAAAGATGCATTTGAAGTTGCAAAAGAAAGAGGTCTTGAGTATTCTTTTGAAATTCAAGATTTGGGAGAAGTACATCCAAATACTGTGAGAATAAAGTTCGAAGTTGAAGGTATTGTTCATGAAATAGAGGGTTCATCAATAGGTGGTGGAGATATAAAAATTACAAATATAGATTCTGTCCCCTGTGATTTGTCATGGGATTACGATACACTTGTTATTGTTAACAAAGATATTCCAAAGGCACTTGAGAAAATTCTTGATGCGATAAATGTTAATGTGGCAAATCTATATTTAAGAAGGATAAATGCCTTGCTTGAGAGAGCGCTAACAATTGTAGAACTTGATGAACCTGTTGATAATCTAGAAGAAATTAAAAAAATTCCATACGTTTATGAATGCTATTTTATTGGGAGGGACTATTAATGACCTGGAAAGAAATAAGTGAAATGTCAAAAAATATGGAGCTTCATGAGGTTATATTAACGCTTGAAATGCTTGAGAATGGTGAAGATCCAGTAAATCTTAGGAATATGCTAGGGGATATTTTAAAAGTAATTTTGGAAGAATCAGAAAAACAGTATGGTAAAAAACAAAAAACTTTAACGGGTCTTACCGGGGAAAATGCATTTAAATTTAGTAATTATTCTCCAAAATTAATGGGCGAGTTTAATTATATTGCTACTACAACAGCGCTTTCAATTGCAGAAAGTAACGCTTCAATGGGAAGAATAGCTGCGTGTCCTACAGCGGGTTCCTCGGGAATTATTCCAGGAGTATATTATTCCTTGTATAAATTGTTTAATCCAAGCTTTGAAGAACTTTTAAATTCATTTATAGTTTCAGGTGGTGTAGGAAACGTTATTGCAAAAAAAGCAACACTTTCCGGTGCGGCAGGAGGCTGTCAAGCAGAAATTGGTGCTGCTGCTGCAATGGCGGCTGCAGGGCTTTCATATTTTTTTATAAAATCTGCTGATGTTGCAGGTAATGCAGCAGCACTTGCTCTTAAATCACTTATGGGACTTGTTTGTGATCCAGTAGGTGGATTTGTAGAAGTTCCATGTGTAAAAAGAAATGGAAATATAGTTAATTTGGCAATTTCCTCTGCAGAACTTGCTATGTCAGGAATAAAAAGTGTAATTCCATTGGACGAAGTTATTGATGCAATGTATAAAGTTGGAAAAAGTCTTCCTGAATCTTTACGTGAGACTGGTGAGGGTGGAATTGCTGCTACTCCGACTGCAAGAAAATTAATTGATAATATTAAAAATAAGCTTTTTTAGCATATTTATACGATATTATCATAACATATTCTAAAATATAACGTTTTTACTCCTCCATACAACAGTTTACAACATTCTTTTATAATGTTATAATTTTTATTGAAAAAATATTTACTAAAAGTTTACAAAATTCTTAGTAAAAGGGGGGAGTAAGATGGTTGATGGAAATATAGAAAAGTTAAAAAAATGGTTAGATTCAAATCCGACCATTCAGGAGTTAAAATCTCAGGCAAGAATTTTGGGTTTAAAGGTAAAAAGGATGATGAAAAAAAGAGAAGTAATTAAACTCATAGAAGGCTACATTAATCAAATGCAAGAACTTCAGAAAATTCAGAGACCTAGTTCGGCAAATTCTGCAAATGATGTTAAAGAAGATCAAGAAATTAAGAGAGAAGAGGATATTAAACTTCCAGAAAGTTACAATAAAAACAAGCTTGTTGTTTTACCAGTAAATCCAAATTGGTTACATGTTTATTGGGACCTTTCTAAGAAAACTAGTGAATCTTTAATGAATCTTCCAAATGGTTTTAGAACCGTATTAAGAATATATGATGTAACTTTCATAGATTTCAATGGTAATAATGCACATCGAACCTTTGAAATTTCGGTTGATTTAAGAACAATGAAAAATTACTATGTTAATGTTCCTATGCCGAATGCAGATTATCTTGCAGAGTTAGGATATGTATCCCCCGATGGAGAATTTCACCCAATTATACGTTCCAATCTTTGTAAAACTCCTCCAAATTCTCCAAGTCAAAGTACCCGTGAAAGATGGCTGGATATAAGGAAAAAGAGAAAAATAGTTACTCCTTCAGAAGGTGTTTTAGTAAAAGAAGTTGAAACCATTCCAGGATCTATTTTTAACAACAACCCTTTGTCCAAGGAAGAATCTATTTGGCAGCTCTTTAGCAGGCTCAGAAGCGGAAGGGGGATGTGATTATGCCAAAGGGAAATGTAGTGTTTGTTTTACATGCACATTTGCCATATGTTCATCATCCAGAGTATAAATTTTTTCTTGAAGAAAATTGGCTGTTTGAAGCTATAACGGAGACGTATGTTCCACTACTTAGAATGTTTAAGCGACTTGAAAAAGAAGGAATAAAATTTAATCTAACAATGTCAATTACTCCCCCTTTGATGGAAATGCTAGCAAATAAATCTTTACAAGAAAAGTACATAAATAGGATGACAAAGTTAATAGAACTTGCTGGAAAAGAAATAGAAAGAACAAAAAATGAAAATCCAAAAAAACATAAAATGGCAAAGTATTATTATGAGGATTTAAAAGAAATATTGTATATATTTAAAGATGTATACAGTGGGAATATATTGAACGGATTTAAAGAATACATGGAAAAAGATAGATTGGATATAATAACTTGTAATGCAACACATGGTTTTCTGCCATTAATGGAAATGTACCCTCAAGCAATTAGAGCTCAGATTGAACAAGGAATTAAAACGTATGAGAAACATATGGGGAGAAAACCTAGAGGAATATGGCTTGCAGAATCTGCTTATTTTTCTGGACTTGATAAGTATCTTAGTGAATATGGAATAGAATATTTCTTTGTGGATTCTCACGGTTTTTGGTATGCTGATGAAAGGCCAAAATATGGTGTTTACAGACCTATAATTACTCCAAATAATGTCTTTGTATTTGCTAGAGATCCAGAAAGTAGTGAACAAGTTTGGAGTGCTGAAATAGGTTATCCTGGTGATGGACGGTACAGAGAATTTTATAGAGATATAGGCTTTGATAGAGAATTTGAATATATAAAACCATATATTGATCCAAGTGGAGTTAGGATGAATACGGGAATTAAGTATCATAAAATAACCAGCAAACAAACTCCTCAAAATCAAAAGGATTTTTACGATATAGATGAAGCAATTCAGGCAGCTAAAGAGCATGCCATGGATTTTTTAAGAAAAAAAGAGCAACAATCTAAAAAATTGATTAGCTTGTTTAATGGAATTGAACCAGTTATAGTTGCTCCTTTTGATGCAGAACTTTTTGGCCATTGGTGGTATGAAGGCCCAATCTTCCTTGAAGAATTTATGCGACAGGCTTCAAAAAGTTCTTTGGTAAGAACATTAAAGGCTTCTGATGTTGTAGACATAGTAGAAAAAGTACAGATTGCAACTCCTGCTACCTCTACATGGGGAGCAAATGGATACAATGAAGTGTGGTTAAATGGAACTAACGATTGGATTTATCCACACCTTCATGAAATGGTAGAAAAAATGACTGAACTTGCACAAAAGTATCCTAACAGGTATGAAATTAAACCTGAAATAAGAAGAGCCTTAAATCAAATGGCCAGGGAATTATTGCTTGCTCAATCAAGTGATTGGGCGTTTATAATGACAACTAGAACAAGTGTAGAATATGCTGTTAATAGGACTAAAACTCATATAAAGCGCTTTTTGGAGTTATATGACATGGTTAATAGCGGGAAAGTAGATACAAAAAAACTTTCATATTATGAATGGACAGATGATATTTTCTCTGATATTGATTATACAATGTATTTGAAAACAGAAAAGTAAAATTAATTATGCTTTAGTTGTTAACAGAACAAAAACACATTTGAAACTTTTTTACGTTTGTAGAATATTCTTTTAGGTGGTAAAATAGACATGGGAATACTTTCACATTATTGATATTTAGATACAAACTATACTGGTTTTAGTGTTTAAAAATCTTTTTTGTAAGGAGGGAGATAACAGTGCCCGCAAAATATTTTGAGATTAGATGGCATGCAAGAGCAGGGCAAGGTGCAAAGAGTGCCTCCCAGATGCTTGCAGAGGCAGCTCTTGAAATGGGAAAATACGTTCAATCTTTCCCAGAATATGGTGCAGAAAGAACGGGAGCGCCAATGAAGGCTTTTAATCGTGTTGCCGATGAACCAATTTTGGTCCACAGTTCAGTTGAAAATCCAGATGTTGTAGTTATAATTGATGATACCATGCTTGGACAACCAATGCTTACCGAAGGAACAGATGAAAACACAGTATTTATTGTAAATACCGTTAAAGATATTGAAACAGTTAGACAAAAACTTGGAGCAAAAGGAAAAGTTTGTACAATTGCTGCAACAGATATTGCACTTGAAGAAATTAAAAGAGGTATTCCAAATACTGTTATGTTAGGTGCTATTGCAAAAGTTACAGGAATAATAACACTCGAAAGTGTTGAGCAAAGAATTAGAAAAGCATTTGGTAAAAAATTCCCTGAAGAAATTGTAGAAGCAAATGTTAGAGCTCTTCGCCGTGGATTTGAGGAGGTGAAATGCAATGGCTGAACTCAAAGGATGGAAAGATATTCCAATTGGTGGAGTTATAGATAAACCTGCTACTGCAAAAGAATATCAAACAGGTACATGGAGAGTTATTAGACCGGTTCACCAACCAGAAAATTGTATTCACTGTATGATGTGTTGGCTTTACTGTCCAGATCAAGCAATTGTAATTGAAGTTGTAGATGGAAAGCCAAAAATGAAAGGATACAATTATTATTACTGTAAAGGTTGCGGACTTTGTGCAAATGTATGTCCAAAAACAAATGATAACCTTCCTGAAGAAAAAAGAGCAATTGTTATGAAACCTGAAACGGAATTCCAAGACTAAGGAGGTGCCTGAAATGCCAGAAGTAAAAAATAGACAAGCAGTTACTGGCGCGCAAGCAGTTGCAAATGCTATGCGTCAAATAAATCCTGATGTTGTTGCAGCTTACCCAATTACTCCTCAAACACCTGTCGTCGAATATTTTGCGCAATATGTTGCAGATGGTGTTGTAGAAACTGAAATGATCCCAGTTGAAAGTGAACACAGTGCAATGAGTGCTGTTGTTGGTGCAGCAGCAGCTGGTGCTCGTGCAATGACAGCAACAGCAGCAAACGGTCTTGCATTGATGCATGAAATTGTATACATAGCAGCATCTTCAAGACTTCCAATTGTTATGGCTGTTGCAAATAGGGCTCTTTCTGGACCAATAAACATTCACTGTGACCACAGTGATGCTATGGCAGAAAGGGATTCTGGATGGATTCAACTTTGGGCAGAAAATGCCCAAGAGGCATATGATCTTACATTAATGGCAATAAGAATTGCTGAGCATGAAGATGTTAGATTGCCAGTTATGGTAAATTTTGACGGTTTTATAATTTCACATGGTGTTGAGGTAGTAGACTTTTTAGATGATGAGGTTGCAAAAAAATTTGTTGGCGAGCCAAAAGTTATGTATCCACTTCTTGATACAGAGCATCCAGTAACACACGGTCCACTAGATCTATACGACTACTATTTTGAACACAAAAGGCAACAAATTGAAGCAATGAAACATGTTGAAAAAGTATTTAAAGAAGTTGCAGAAGAATTTGCAAAGATTTCAGGAAGAAAATATGATCTTCTTGATAAATATAAAATTGATGATGCAGAGTATATAATGATTGCACTTGGTTCAACGGCAGGAACGATTAAATATACTGTTGATCTTTTAAGAGAAGAAGGACACAAAGTAGGAGTGGTAAAGCCACAAATCTTTAGACCATTTCCAAAGAATGAATTGCAGGAATTGCTAAATGGTAGAAAAGGCGTTATTGTATTAGATAGAGCAGCATCCTTTGGTGCAGAAGCACCTCTATATGAGGCTGTAAAGAGTGCACTTTATGAAGTAGCTGTAAGGCCACAAATTGGAAGTTATGTCTATGGACTCGGTGGAAGAGATATTAAGATCGAACATATTAGAAAAGCATTTGAAGATGCATTTAGTGGTAACTTAATAGCTGATGAAGAAAGATACCTAGGACTCAGGGAATAAGGAGGTGTAATTGATGGCTTTAAATATAATGCAACTTGCAACAATGTTTGCAGATAAACACCCTGGTATAACATCCGGTCACAGACTTTGTCCAGGTTGTGCTGCTCCAAATGTGGCGAAATTTGCCCTTATGACAGCAGAAGCACTTGGTTATACCCCAGTTGTTGGATTTGCAACAGGATGTATGGAAGTTTCAACTACAATCTACCCATATACAGCATGGAATGTTCCATATATTCACAATGCATTTGAAAATGCCGCAGCAACAGTTAGTGGTGTAGAAACTGCATATAGGGCCCTTTTGAAAAAAGGAAGACTTGTTGATCCAAACAAAAAATATGCATTCTTTGCATTTGGTGGAGATGGAGGAACATACGATATCGGTCTTCAATCACTTTCTGGTGCAGTTGAGAGAGGACACAAATTTATTTATATAGTATACGATAATGAGGGTTATATGAATACTGGAAATCAGAGATCAGGTGCTACACCTCCAGGCTCTCAAACAACAACACAACCAGTAGGTAAAAAATTATCTGGTAAAATTCAACTTAAAAAGAACATTGTAGAAATTATGGCTGCTCACGAAAATGTATACGTTGCAACAGTATCTACTTCTGAACCAATGGATTTCTTCAAAAAAATCGAAAAAGCATTAAACTTTGATGGCCCATCCTTTATAGCTGCAATGTCTCCATGTGTAAGATTCTGGAGAGTTAATGATGATAAAGCAGTTGAGATTTCAAAACTTGCAGTAGAAACTGGTTATTGGCCATTGTATGAAGTAGAAAGAGGAGTATATAGAGTAACAAAGAAAGTAAAAGAATTAAAACCTGTTAGAGAATTTATCGAAAAACAAGGAAGATTTAGACCTCTCTTGAAGAGACCGGATGCAGATGAAATAATTAATGAATTGCAAGAATATGTAACAAGTAGATGGGAAAGACTTCTTGCACTTGAAGAAGCAACAAAAGATAAACCAATTAGATAATTTATCGAAAAAGTAATAAAAAGCAAGGCGTCATGCCTTGCTTTTTTTGATATAATTGAATAGAACAATTATTGAAAGAGGTGTGAAAAATGGGTGATTTATTTACTATTATTTTTCAAATTTTTTGGATGGTATTGATTATTTCAAGTTTTGCACCATTATTTAAAAGTTTGTCTTTGCATTCTTCAAGAGATGGGTTAATAAGAGCTATTGAGAAAAAAAGAGGAAGTAGAGTTATAACATTGATACATAGGGAAGAGTCTATCAATTTCTTTGGTCTTCCTATTCGAAGGTATATAGATATAGAAGATTCCGAAGAATTGATAAGGGCTATTAAGATGACTCCAAATGATATGCCAATAGATTTAATCATTCATACTCCAGGTGGTCTAGTATTAGCTGCTGAGCAAATTGCAAATGCTTTGAAAAAGCATAAAGGGAAAGTAACTGTATTTGTTCCACATTATGCCATGTCTGGTGGGACTTTAATAGCTTTGGCGGCTGATGAAATTGTAATGGATGAAAATGCAGTTCTTGGACCAATTGATCCACAGCTTGGACAATACCCGGCTGCTTCTATTTTGTCTGTTGTTGAGAAGAAAGATATAAACGAAATAGATGATCAAACGTTAATTTTAGCAGATGTAGCAGAAAAAGCAATGAAGCAAATGAAAGAATACGCAACTAATCTTTTAAAAGAAAAATATGAAGAAAATGCTGAAGAGTTAGCTGATAAACTTGTAAGCGGTTATTGGACACATGATTATCCAATTACAGTGGAAAAAGCTAGAGAACTTGGATTAAAGGTTTCTACGAATATGCCAAATGAGATTTATTTGCTTATGAGCCTTTATAAACAATCAGGAAAGAGAAGACCTTCTGTAAATTATGTGCCTGTTGATTATAGGGTGTTTAAAGACAATCAAAAGTGATATAATTTCTGATAAAAAAGTGGCTTCCATTTTTTAAAGAAGCCACTTTTTTTGTATGATAAAATAAACATAGAATCAAAAAATAATGAGGTGATTTTTCTGTTATATCAAGTAGCTTTGTCAAATTCCTCTTTAAAGAAAACTTTTTACTGTCAATCAAACATACCATTGGAAAAAGGAGAAAGAATTATAGTAAAGTTTAAAGGGAAAAAAACAATAGGATATGTTTTGGAGGAAGTTAATAACAGTTTCAATAAAGATAAAGATACATTAGTTTTTCAATCAAAGCTAGATGGGAAGAGTTTTTTAAGAAGCTGGTTAGTTGATGCTTTGAAAGATGCAGCGCTTTATTATAACACGCCTGTTGGAAAGCTTTTTGATTTATGTTTTCCAAAAGGAATAGAAAATTACTTTGTTGAAAAGGTAAAATTTAATAATCCTCTTTATGGTTTTGAAGAGTTTACGTTGAATGAATTTATAAATAAATTTGGTGAAAGAAAATTACAACAATTTTTAAAAGATGGAACAATATCTGTGTTTAAGGATTTTAAATTGAAAGTTCCCACCCCAAGAAAAGAAATTTATTTGGAGTTAAAAGCAGATTTAAAAGAGGTTAGCACTAAAAGATTGACAGAGAAGCAGAAAAAAGTAATTGACTATCTTTTCTTAAATAAAATCGTTTCTTATAAAGAATTAAAAGAGCTTTTAGATATTAATAAAGATGTAATTTTGCAACTTAAAAGGAAAAAATTAATTGAAATATATGAGAATATTCCAGAAAAGATTAAAAAAGTTGTTCTTAATGAGGAACAAGAGAAAGCTGTTGAAGAGGTTGTTAAGAGTAAGTCCAAAGTATTGTTACATGGTGTTACAGGTAGTGGTAAAACAGAAGTATATCTTTCAGTTATAGAAAGGCTAAATACAAAAGTTTTATATCTTGTTCCAGAAGTATCACTAATAGAACAAACACTTTCTAGAATTTATTCTAGATTCTCAGATTTGAAAGTAGAAGTTTATCATAGCTATTTAACAAAAAGTCAAAAGGTGGATGTTTGGCTAAAGGCCATAAAAGGACAAATTGATGTTTTGGTTGGTACAAGAAGTGCATTTTTTATACCTCATAATTATGAATTAATAATCGTCGATGAAGCGCATGATGAAAGTTATTATCAAGATGGTGAAGTAGTGTACGATATAAATTATCTTGCCGATAAGTTCCCTGGTCCAGTTATTTTTGGAAGTGCAACACCAAGGCTTGATCATTATTTAAAGGCAAAAGAGAATAATATGAAAATTTGTAAGTTAACAAAGAGATATGGAGCACATCTTCCTGATGTTGAAATTATAAATATGAAGAAAGAGGAAAAAGTAACATATCATCTTTCTAAAAAACTTGTAGATGAAATAAAAAACGAATTAGATAATTCAAAGAGTGTAATGTTATTTGTAAGGAGAAAGGGTTACTCACTTATTATGTGTACAAATTGTGGTCACGTAGTAAAGTGTCCAAGTTGTGAAGTTGCCTTGACTTATCATAAATCTAATGAAAAGTTGAAATGTCATATATGTGGTTATGAAACAGAAGTTATATCGACTTGCCCAGTATGTGGTTCAATAATGCTTTTAGAAAAGGGCGCCGGAACTGAAAGAATAGAAAAGGAAATTCAAAATCTTTTTCCTGCAAGAAATATTTCGCGAGTTGATACTGAAGTTATTCAAGATTATAGATTATTTCAAAAAATTTTGAAGGGTCTATACAATGGAGAACTTAATATTTTAGTAGGAACAAAGATGATAACAAAAGGTTTGGATGTTCCTACTGTTAATTTAATTGGAGTAATTGATATTGATGCGATTCAAAGCTTGCCAGATTATAATTCCGCTCTTAATTTGTTTAGGCTTATTGTACAAGTTGTTGGTCGTTCAGGAAGAAAGGAAAAAGGTAAAGCGTTAATTCAGACATATGATCCTGAAAGTTTGGTACTAGAATATGCCGTTAAACAAGACGTTGAAGGTTATTATGACTATGAATTAAAACAGAGGAGGGCTCTCAATTACCCTCCATTTGTTGATATTATTCAAGTTGTTGTTTATTCTAATGAAAAGGAAAGTGGATTTAAAAATGCAGAGAAAATGGTTGAAGAGCTAAAAAAACACAATATACAAATCCTTGGACCAACTGAATTTTTTATTCCAAAAATAAGAAATTTATATTTACATCATTATATAATCAAAACAAATAAAGTGCTAAAGGTAAATCAAACTTTAAACGATATATTGGTTAAATTTCCAGCGAAAGTTAGTATAAGGGTCAATCCACCATCATTGTATTTTATTTGATCATATTTTCAATGGCAAGTTTTTCTTCTTTTTTCAGTACTTTTTCAACATCTAAAATTAAAATCATCCTATTTTCAAGTTTAGCAATTCCAAGCAAGAATTCAGCAGATACTCCGCTGTATTCTGGCGTTTGATCTATTTGATCGCCGCTTAATGTAATAACTTCTTTTACATCGTCAACTAGAAAACCCATCTTTTTACCATTTTCTTCAAATCTAATAACTATTATTTTTGATTTTTCCTTATCTTGGAAATCTTCTAACATGAACTTTTTACGAAGGTTAATAATGGGGATAACTTCACCCATGAGATTGATGATTCCTTCAACATAATCTTTGGAATTTGGCAGTTTAGTGGTTTTTTCATATTCTTTTACCCTATCTACTTTCATAATATCAATAGCAAATTCTTCATCTCCTAAAACAAAAGTTAAAACTTTTAATTCCATACTGTCACCTCCTCTGTATTTGATTATATCATATTAATTTAACTTTTATATGCCTTAATTGTTGATCTAAATCGATTATTTCAATATCTACAATATCATTAATATTTAGCTCTCTAGTTATAAGTTTTTTATATAAGAATGCGGATTCTTTGAGTCCTATATCAATAAATGCTCCAAAGTCTGTTATATTTGTAACTTTTCCTTGTAACTTTAATCCAATTCTTAAATCTTCAAAGGTCAAGATATCATCAAATAATTTTGGCTTAGGAAGAGATTCTCTTGGGTCTAGCCCGGGATTTTTTAACTCATTTATTATGTCCTTTAAAGTTAATATTCCAACATTTAATTCTTTGGAAAGTTTTTCGATGTCAATGTTGTCTAAATTAAAACTAATTATTTTATTTGCTATTTTATATTGTTCAGGGTGAATTCTGCTCTTTTCAAGTGGATTTTTTCCATCAATTATTCTTAAAAAACCAGCGCATTGTTCAAATGTTTTTTCTCCGAGACCATCTATGTTTAGTAATTGCTTTCTTTCTATAAATTTACCATGTTTTTCCCTGTATTTTACTATTTTTTTGGCAAGTGAAGGTGTAATTCCTGATACATATTCAAGAAGTTTGGCAGAGGCCGTGTTTAGATTAACACCTACCATATTAACGACATCTTTTGTAACGTTGTTTAGTTCTTCTTCCAATTTTTTTTGATTTACATCGTGCTGGTATTGTCCTACACCAAGTGATTTTGGATCTATTTTTACAAATTCTGAAAGTGGGTCTTGCACGCGCCTACCAATACTTATTGCACTTCTTATTGTAGGGTCAAGGTCCGGGAATTCTTCAATAGCTATTTTTGAAACAGAGTATACTGAAGCTCCAGCTTCATTTGCAAAGATGTACTTTATATCAAGATTGAATTTTTTGATTGTATTTACTATAAATTTCTGAGTTTCTCTGGATGCCGTGCCATTACCTATAACTATCAGGTTTAAATTAAATTTCTTGATTAATTCTATAACGATTTTTTCCGAATTTTCAATATCATTGTGTGGAGGAGTTGGAAAAATAATTGCTTTTCCAAGGAATTTTCCATTTTCATCAAGAACTGCAATTTTACATCCAGTTTTATTTCCTGGATCTATAGCAAGGATTCTTTTATCTTTTAATGGTGGTGTGAGTAATAGTTGTTTTAGGTTTTTTGAGAAAATTGCAATGGCTCTATTTTCTGCCTTTTGGGTAAGTTGGTTTCTAATTCTTTTTTTTATAGAATCAAATAATTTTTTCCAACCCATCTCAAGCCCTTTTAATATAATTTCGTTTTTAAGGTCAAGCTTTGTGAGATTGAATATTTCATTTTTGAATTTATCATCAAGTGCAATTTGGACTTTTAAAATATTTTCTTTTTCTCCTCTGTTTATAGATAGTACACTGTATTCTTTTAGGTTTTTAATTTTTTGAGAAAAATTTTCATAGACGTCATATTTTGTTTTGTAATCAACTTTTTTAGTACATTTTAAATAACCATATTCAAACATAAAAAATTCCAGTCTTTTTCTTATATTTTCATCATGAGAAAAATTTTGGGCAATAATATTTTTCAAACCTTCTATTACTTTATCTTTTGTATCAAAGGTTTTGCTAAAATATTTTGGAATTTCTTTTTCAAAGCTTTCAGGATTATTTATTAGTTTATTGTGAAGCTCTAAAAGGCCATTTTCAATTGCAATATCAGCCTTAGATTTCTTTTTCTTTTTGTACGGTAAATATATCTGTTCAAGCTCATCAAAATCGTACGAATTTTCTATTTTCTTTTTCAACTCTATTGTTAGTTTATTTTCTTTTTCAAGTGCTTTTAAGATTTTCTTTTTTTCTTTTTCTACTTTTTCGTAGTAATGAAGTAGGTTTTGTATTTCTCTTAATTGTTCTTCGTTTAATCCACCGGTTTGGTCTTTTCTATACCTTGCTACAAAATGAATAGTATTTTCTTTTAAAAGTAATATTGCATTTTTAACTTGCCAGTTTTCTAGATTCATTTTTTTTGAAATTAGTTTTTCCAAAATTTCACGCTCCTTTTTAAAAAGATTATATCAGAAAATTGTTTCATTATTAAGTTTCACTTTTTAATTCCGACTTAATTATGGTATAATTAAAATAAATAGAGAAAATTTATTATATTTTTATAAAAGGGGGCGATGTTATGAAGAATAAACTTTTGGTGAAGTTATTGATTCCACTTATTATTTTTGCAGCTTTAATTATAACTATTTACATATCTACCTTATTTATTACGGATCATCAAAAGTCTGATTCTGTTGTAATTAATCTTGCTGGAAGACAAAGAATGTTAACTCAAAGAATGTCTAAAGATATTCTTATATTTTCTATTTATGGAGATAAAAATGTTAAGAATGATTTGCTGATGTGTAAAAACATTTTTGATGTTACTTTAAGTGCTTTAATAAATGGCGGAGAAGCTCCTTTCGATTTAAAGGGTACTGTGAAGGTAATGCTTCCACCGGCATCGGGTAAAGCCAAAGATCAACTTGAGAAAGTTAAAAAAATTTGGATACCATTTAAGAAACATATTGAAAAATTCTTGGAGCTTGGAAAAGAAGATGATTTAAAATATATAATTAACAACAACCTTACGTTGTTAAGTGAAATGAACAATGCTGTAACTTTATTGCAAAAAGATGCAGAGAAAAATGTTTCTATGATGAAAAACATACAATTATTATCGCTTGTTTTTGGTATAGGTGTTATAATTGTTACATTGGTTCTTTATCACAAACAAATTTTGAAGCCAGTTAAGTATCTTTTAGAAAGTGTAGAGCAACTTGCAAAAAGTAATGGGGATCTTACTAAAAAAATTCCAAGTTTTACGAATGATGAAATTGGTAAAACTTCTAAATATTTTAACGAATTTATTGATATGTTGCGTAAATCTTTGCTAGTGATATCTGACACATTTGGTAATGGAATAATTTCTTTAGGAAATTTTGAGAGAATAATAGGAAATTTTGATAGAGAATTTCAAGAATCTTTGGGAATGTTAGATTCAATTAAGACTAACTCTGAAAATGTTATCTCATCGGTTAAAGATGCAAGTTATGGTATTGAAGAAATAGCTACAACTGGACAAAAATTAGCGGAAATTAGTCAAGAATTAAGTAGTTTAACGTCGGAAATGTCAAATATGGCTCAAAATGGTCAGAATACAATTAGGTATGTTGGAGAAGCAATAGAATCAATTAGAAGTGAGATGGAAAAAGTATCACATGATATGGAAGTGCTTAATGAGAATGCTGGGACTGTAAATATGGTTGTTGAGACAATTGCCAGTATTGCCGAGCAAACAAACTTGCTTGCATTAAATGCAGCAATTGAAGCAGCTAGAGCCGGAGAAGCAGGAAAAGGATTTGCAGTTGTTGCAGATGAAATTAGAAAGCTTGCTGAAGAAAGTAAGAAAGCAACCGAAAGAATTTCAGACAATCTTTCCGAAATTGTTAAAGGTATAAATAATACTTCAAAGAATATTTTGGATATTTCCGAGAATGTAAATGAAGCCACTCAAAAGATAGATCAATCTATTGAAGAAATAGAAAAAGTTTTAGAAAAAACAAAGGATGTAGATGAAATAGCTATGAATGTTGCGGCTAGTGCCCAAGAGCAAAATGCAGCCACCGAAGAAATGACTTCAATTTCCCAAAATATTACGAGTTTGGTATCAGAGTTTTTCAATGCTATGAGTGCTTTAGAAAAGACATTTGAAAATTTAGGAATGGAAAATAAAAAAATAGATGAACAAGTTTCAGGATTAAGCGATAGATTCTTTAAGAGTTTTGAAGAATTTTTAAAACTTAATTTCTATTCGAAAGAAGATATAATTGAAAGACTTGAAAGAGCAATTGAAGATCATAGTAACTGGATTAAAAAACTTGAATCAGTAATTACTGAAGGTGAATATGATATAGAAACTGATCCAAATAAATGTGCTTTTGGAATGTTTTATAATATTTTAAAACCACCAGTGGAAGTTCAAGAAGTTTGGGGAAAAATTGGAGAACTACATGTAAGACTTCATAATGAAGCATCTGTTATATTAGAATTAGTTAAAAATGAAAATAAAGAAGAAGCATGGAAAAAACTTGAAGAAGTTAAAAATATTTCAAACGAATTAAAAGATTTGATGAAAAAGGCCCGAGAAATAATTAGTTCACTTTTATGAATGATTTTTAAAAATATACAAGTGTAGAAGTTATTTGCAAAGAAAAGTTGAAAAGTGTTATAATAAATGTTGCTTGAAGAATGTAATTAAAGGTTAAAAGTTTAAGAGGTATGTTTGTTTTTGAAAATTCTTATGGAGGAGGGGAAAGTTCATGAAAAAACTACTGGTGATTTTGTTGTCACTTATTGTTGTTTTCTCGTTTGCAAAGACTAAAGTTGTATTCTGGCATGCTATGGGTGGAAATCATGGAAAAACATTAGAGCAGATCGTAAATTCATTTAATGAATCACATCCTGATATTGAAGTAGAAGCTATTTACGTTGGAAATTACGGTGCTTTAGCTCAAAAACTTCTTGCTGGTGCACAAGCTGGAGAACTTCCAACAATTGCACAAGCTTATTCAAATTGGACTGCAAAATTAATTCAAAGTGGTGTTGTCCAAAAATTAAATGACTTTTTAAACGATCCAAAGATAGGTCTTACAAAAGAGGAATGGGAAGATGTATACGAACCATTGAGAAAAAACTGTATGTGGGGTAATGATGTTTATGCTGTTCCTTTTAACAAGAGTCTTTATATTTTATACTACAATGCAGATCTTCTAACACTTTATGGTGTTGATGTTCCAAAGTCAATTAACGAACTTTACTATGCTGCAAAGGTTTTAACAGAAGATGTTGATGGTGATGGTAAACCAGATCAATATGGATTTGGATTTAGAACAACTGCAGACTTGTTCCAAATTCTTCTTTCACTTAGAGGCGGTTCTGTTTTAAAGATGGAAAATGGAAAATGGGTATCAAATATAGATAGCCAAGAAACAAGAGATGTTTTAAGCTTTGTTAGAAAATTAGTTGATGAAGGTATTGCATATTATCAAGGCGGATACATGAATGATCCATTTGGTCAACAAAAGGTTGTTATGTACATTGATACGATTGCAGGAAGAAAATATGTTGAAAGCTCTGTAAAGGGTAAATTCAACTGGGGTTGGGCACCGGTACCAGTTTGGAAAACAAGAAATGTTCCATTTGCAGGAACCGATGTTATTATGTTTGCAAATGCAACTGATGAAGAGAAAAAGGCAGCTTGGGAATTTATGAAATACCTTATTTCACCAGATGTTACAGCATTCTGGTCAGTAAATACTGGTTATATTCCAGTAAGAAAGAGTGCTCTTGAAACAAATATCTGGAAGGAAAATGTAAAATCAGATCCTCTTGCAGAGATTCCACTTTCTCAGATTAACAATGCAATATTTGATCCACAAATTGGAGTATGGTATGAAATTAGGAATGTTGTTGGAAACATGTTCTCAGATTTTGTAAATGGAAAAGTTGATATGGAAACAGCAATTAAAACGGCAGATGATCAAATTAAGAAATATTTGGCAGAAGAATACGGAGAGTAATTTTGTCCAATACACAAAGTACAAAGCGTGGCATCTGCCACGCTTTGTTTATTTTTTAATGAATCTACTTCCTGGTTTTTCAAGTGGAATATTTTTTTTACAGAGCGGGCATTCATCTGGAGAGTAAATTGGGAGTTCTAGTTTTATTAAATATTCATATGGAACATCGAATAAATTTGAGCTAGATCTGTTTATGATTGAGCCAATGCAGCAAAGATTACCTTCACTATTTTTTACTATTTCAATTACTTCTTTTACTGATTTACCTGTAGTTATTACATCTTCAACTATTGCAACACGTTCGCCTTTATTTATTTTAAATCCACGTCTAAGTGTCATAATACCATTTTCTCTTTCAGCAAAGATATTTCTAATATTAAGATATTTTGCAACCGAGTATGCAAGATGTATTCCACCCATTGCAGGGCCAATTATTAAATCTGGTTTGTATTCTTCTATCTTTTCGGCAAGCATTTTTGCCACCATATCACCGTATGCAGGAAACTCGAAGAGCCTTGCGCATTGAACATATTTTTCGGAGTGATTTCCTGATGAAAGTAAAAAATGTCCCGACAAAAGTGCACCTGTTTTTTCAAGGATTTCTTTTATTTCCATTTTAATTCCTCCTTGATTTTTTCGATTTTTTCTTTTGGATTTTCACTGAGGTAGATTTCTCTACCTAAAACTGCAAAGTCTGCAATATCTTTTATTTGATCCAATGTAATGGTATCTTTTTGATCATCTGCTTTGACTTGCATTCTTATGCCTGGAACTAAAAATTTGCCACTGAGTTTTTTTCTTAAATTTATTGCCCAACGCCCAGGAAGAACAAACGAACTGTTGATGTTTTCAAGCTCTTCTATTGTCTTTAGATAGTCTGATAATTCTCCAACTTGAGAAGTTAATTTGACTACTGAGAAAATGATTTTTTCTGTTGAATCAAGCGCTGCCTTGACACTTTCAATTCCAGCAGCGCTATGGACTGTAAAACCTATTATAGCCGGATGATCCCAGCTTTTGATTGATCTAGAAACTGTTGAGGGAATATCACAAAATTTCAAATCTAATATTACTTTGGTATTTCTCTTTTCAAATTCATCTAGAATTTTTTTGCCGAAAATAGCCAAGTTATGCCCTACCTTTACAACATCAAAACTTCCATATTTATCAATGAATTCCAAGGGGTTTTCCATATCTAAGCTCAATACAGGTATCATCTTTTCACTCCTTTCAAGTATTTTCCAAGTTCTTCAACAACTTGGGGATCTTTAAATAATGCGCTTCCTATTGAAATAGCATTTGTTCCTACTAAAAGGAAATCATCTACATCTTTCTTTGTATATATACCTCCTGAAGCTATTATGTATATATCTTTTAGGACTTTTCTAACTTCATATATTGCTCGCAATGCTATGGGTTTTAGAATGGGTCCCGAAAGTCCTCCTGTAACTATTTTTCCATCTTTTATTAGAAGACCTCTTACACAGTTTATTAGTGTAAGGCCGTTCCATCCAAATTCTTTCACTTTTCTTGACAAAATTTCCACAAAATTTCCTTCAATACTTAATTTTGCCATTAAAAATGAATCTGGAAGTATTTTTCGAACATTTTCAAGAATTTCTTGCCATTCATTTAAGTCTGAAAGAATTGAAAGTCCCCCTTTTTTTACATTTGGGCAAGAAAAATTAAATTCAATTGCTTCAAATTTTTTAGCATGCGGTGCAATTTTTTCTGCAATTTTTATGTATTCATCTTTACTATCTCCTCCAAGACTAAGGATTGTTTTTGTTTCTTTAAGTACGAATTTGTCAATGTTTGATATAACATATTCTATTCCAGGATTTTCAAGTCCGATGCTATTAATTATATAGTTTTCCAAATTTTCCATTCTTTTTGTTTTGTTTCCTGGTTTTGGATTTAAGGTTATAGTTTTTAGTGTATATGCACCTACATATTTTGGGTTTATAAGTCTTAGATATTCTCCACTTCCTCCAGGTCCAGAAGCTATAACTAGAGGTGGGTTTAGATTCATAGTATATCCCTCCTAAATATTGGTCCGTCTGTACAGACGTGCTTTACACCCTCTTTTGTAAAAACAGCACAGCTTTTACAAGCGCCAATACCACATCCCATATATTCTTCAAGCGACACAAAAACATTTTTAGATTCAATGTTTGAAAGAACAAATTCTTCCATTTGTTTTGAACCACTTACAAGGTACCAATCGTATGTCTTTAATGTTTTTATTTTTTTGGAAAAATCTTCATTTCCAATTACGCTTTCAAAAGGAAGTTCGAAATTTATTTTACTTTTGCTTCCAATAAGTACATCACAAGAATATTTTTCATGTAAAAGATTTGCTAAAGTAATACATGTTGGAGATGATATAACTATGCCCTTGCCTGCAGGTGGTATGAATTTATTACCTAATGGAAAGTGTGCTTTAAACTTTTCTCCTTGAAAGACGATATAGTTTGTTCCTTTTCCTTTTATCTGAACTGATACAGCTATGTTGCCTTTCCATGTTCCAAGTATAAAAGGTTTTCTTGTTAGTGAGGGAGTTTGAATCATTATAAATTGGCCCTCATCAAATTTAAATTTTTCATTAAATGTAACTATGAATGTATCTTCATTTATTTGAATTACATCTTTCTTAGTCAAGTAAGTATTCTCCATCCCAAAACCCCCATTTTCCATTTATTTTTACTCCAATAACTTTACCTTTTAATTTCATACCATCAAAAGCGCAATTTTTGCCTTTACTGTAAAATTTTGTACTATCAACTATAAATTCTTGGTTTAAATCTACAACTACAAAGTTTTCTGAATCAAATTTTGGCTTTATTTTTAATCGTCTTCTTGGTGAGTCACAAAGTTTGTTAACTACTATCATAAGGTCTTCAATAGCAGTATAAAACGCAGAAAATGCGATTTCAATATTTGAAGTACCATATGGATCTTTTTCAAAGTCATTTTTTTTGTCAGGATGTGGTGCATGATCAGTAGCAAGAATATCTATATCATTGTTTTTTACGGCCTCAATTAAAAATTCTCTTGTTTGTTGGTCAGCAAGGGGTGGGTTGATTTTAAAGTTTGAATTTTTGATATGCTCATTTGTTAATAAAAGGTGGTGTGGAGTTACTTCACAGGTTATATTTGCATATTTTTTTAGAAATTTTATCATTTCCAGTGTGTAAATTGATGAAATGTGCTGAATATGAAAATCTTTAAAACCAAATTCAATCCCTGTTAAGATAGTTCTAGCTACTGCAATAGCTTCATTGGTTATTGGCCGTTTGGGAAGATTTTCTATTTTTTTGTAAAAAATTCCCGGATGTTCAAACATTTGACTGTGGTCAAGAAGAAAGTGTGGTTTTTTCTTTGAAAAATTTTCTACTAAATCATTGTAATTGTATTCAATGCCATCAGTGGAATAACATAGAATATCTATGTTGTTTGGTTCTTGGGAGCCAAAAAATGACGTTGTTCTGTAGAATCTAACGTATGGATTTTCAGAAAGTTTTTTGTGTTTTTCATGGACTTTACTATTTTCTAGCCTTGGTTTTGTGTTTGGTTGAATTAGAACTTCGGAAAAGCCACCAGCTATACAAGCTTTTTTTAAAGATTCATAATCTTCTTGATCTTCTAATAGTCTTACATGGGTGTGAAAGTCAAAAAATGTTGGAACAACAACTAATTTCTCAGAACGTATGTTTTTTGGCAAAGAAATTTCCTCATAGAAAAGCTTTTTTTGATAAGGATCATACACTTTTACCGAAATAAATTTCACCTCCCCCACAGCTAAAGAAAAAGGGGCCCAATAGTGAGCCCCTTTTTCAAGGATTTATGTGAAAAATATTAATTTTTAATTTTTGTTCGAAAGTTTTCATTTTTATACCCCCCATTGAACTTACCTTATAATTTTATATCATATTTGTGGGGATTAATCAAGTTGTTGAGTTTTTAAATAAATGATGTAGAATTAAATAGAGGTGAATTTATGAGGGTATTTTTAAACGTGGAAGAGTTAAAAAGAGTGTTAAAGTTAATAGATAAAACAGTAGGAACAGTTGAAAAAACAAATAGAATAGTTGGATTTAAATATGAAAACGGATTTTTAAATCTTTATGGTAGTGATGGCTGTCTAAGTTTAAAGGCAAAAGTTTCAGAAATGAGTCCGACAACTCTTTCTTTTTCTGTTCCATTAGATATATTGAAATTTTTTGTATTTGAACTCTCAGGTAACATCTCAATTTATTCTGATGGAAATTATGTTGTATTAAAAGCAAAAGACGAAAATTTGAAATTAAAGACAGAACGTTTTTCTTTCAAGAACTTTGAAGAAAGATATGAAGAATTAATTAATATTCCTATAAATGTATTTGTAAATGATCTAGACTTTGTATCAAGTCACTTGGAAGAAGGAAGTTATGTGGATTTTTACTTTGGAAGTAAAGTAAGAATGGTAGCAGAAAATGGCAGGATTATTAATTATGTTGTAAGAGATAAGAAAAGTAAGGAATATTCTTGGAGGATTCCTTATTATTCAGCACGGCATTTGATAAAGGCTTTGTCTGAAATAAAAAGTGGAGAATTAAGTGTTGGTGAAGGACTTAATAAATTGGTTTTGTCATCAGATTATTTGTTTAATGTGTGTGGTGAGGAACTCGATCACTTGGATCTTGTGCCATTAGAAAATGAAATTGAAAAGTCTGAAGAATTTTTAAGGGTTAGTTTAAAAAGTATAAGACGATTTTTAAGAAGAGCTATGATTTCTGGAAGATACTCAAGACTAAAAATATTTGGTAATGAAAAAGGGCTTTATTTTTATGCTTTTTCTGAAAATATGGAATATAGAGGGCATATAGATATTAGTAGTAAATATATTTTCCAGACAACAACAAACGCCTACTTTTTAAGAAGCGCTTTAAATAGAATAGGTAGCGAAACATTATTGTTCTTTAAAGGTGAAAAGTATTTAATAATATCAACTATGCAAAAAAGAAGATTTATTCTTCTTCCACTTTTATAATATAGTCTTCTAGAACTTGAAAAATTTCTTCTTTTTTGAAAGTTCCTACTATCTTCCCTTTATAGAATAGCAAAAATCCATTTTGAACTCCTGCAATTCCAATATCAGCATCTTTTCCTTCTCCAATACCATTTACAACACATCCTAGAACTGCTATTTTTATGTTTTTTTCAACCTTTGAAAAATTTTTTTCAATGATACTAGCCCATTTTTCAACATCTATTGTGGTTCTAGCGCAAGTAGGGCATGCTATTATTTGTATTCCTTTTCTGAGATTTAAAGATATTAAAAGTTTTTTTGCAGCCAGTACTTCTTTTATAGGATCTCCTGCAATGGAAATCCTTATTGTATCACCTATGCCTTTATATAAAAGATATCCCAAAGCAGTTGAAGATTTAATAATTGCCCATTCGTATGTTCCTGCTTCTGTAACTCCAATATGAAGTGGATAATCCGTCATTTTTGAAATTTTTTCGTATGCTTTTATTGTTTCAATAACATCTGAGCTTTTTACGGAAATTACAATGTTTTCAAAGCCAAATTTTTCGAGTAACCTAACTTCTTTTAGTGCTGCTTGGCATAGTGCATCAATTTTAGGAAGCTTTTCAAATTCTTTTGGAATGGATCCTGAATTTGCACCTACTCTTATAGGAACATTATAATCTTTTGCAACTTTAATAATTTCTTTTACTTTTTCATCATTTCCAATATTTCCAGGGTTTATTCTAACTTTACTGGCTCCATTTTTAATGCTTTCTATTGCAAGCTTATAGTCAAAATGTATATCAGCTATAATTGGGATTGGAGATTCTTTGGTTATTGTTTTTAAAGCTTTAGCAGCTTCAAAAGTGGGGACTGAAACTCTAACTAATTCGCATCCTGCATTGTATAAATTTTGAATTTGTTGCAAGGTGTTTTTTATATCTTCTGTTTTTGTATTAGTCATGGATTGTATTACAACCGGATTTTTTCCGCCAATTTTAACATTTTTAATATTTATTTCTTTAGTCATTTTAATGCCTCCTTGTGATAGAATAATAGTTAAGAGGGTGATAATATGAGGTTAAAAGATGAATTAATATTATTACTTAGAAAATGTTTCTATGTTTTATTAATAGTATTTATCTTGATGTTTGTTGCCATATCAATTTTACTATTTAATTTTGAAAAAAACAATCTAGTTAACTTTGCAAATTTTGTAAAATCAGTGGTAGAAGAAAAAAGTTTTGATAGCAGTAAGTCGGTCATAGATTATATAAATAAGTTAATAGTAAATAAAAAGGAATGTCTGTTTTTTTCTCCTGTCAAGGAAAATAGATTGTTCTATGTTAGTGTTCCAATAAAGGTTTTAGGTTATAATTTTGTAATTTGCAAAGATTTAAGATCAAGTTTTTTTAAACTTGTGATTATTTTTGGAGTATTTTTATTGATGTTTTTGATTATATATTATAGATTAAAAAATTCTTATGTAAAATTTGCAAAAGAACTGGAAGATGGACTTAAAATTCTTAAAGCTTCTATGGACCATTTTCAAAATTATCTTGAACTTAGTACTGTTAATAGAGAATTGAGAATTGCTGAATTAGATGAACTTAAAGAAAGGTTTAATTATCTTCAAAGGGTTGTATTGGACAATGAAAAAGAGCTACAGGAAATGTTTTATTCAGAAGAAAGATTAAGGAAAGAAGTTGAACAATTAAATAATTTACTTGTATCAGTTTACGACATACTTTCTAATATTGTTCCAGAAGAAGATTTAGAGGAGATTGCTTATAAAATACTTAAAAAGTTGATTTCTATAATACCAGATGTAAATGCTGGAAGTATTATTTTAAAGGATGGTGGAAAGTACAGATTTTATGCGCAAATAGGTTATACTGATGCTTTAAAAAATATAGTTTTTACAGATGAGGATGATGTGGTTGCAGTAAAGTATGAGGGGTTTGTTGATGGAAAAATCTTTAAAGAAGTAAATAAAAAAAGTGTATTTAAAGACGAATTTGAAAAATTAGGTAGCGATAAAATAAAATCATCTTATATAATTCCGATCTATATTAATAACGAAAAGTTTGGTGGTATTTGTTTGGATTCATTTGTAAATGAAAAACTAGTTATACCAGAATATGCAACTGAAATATTTGGAAAACTATTTGGGAACTTTTTGTATCTAAAATTATATGGAAAGAGAATGGAGAAATTATTTGAGGAAATTTTAACAATGCTTGTAGAGGTTGAAGAAAAATTATCAAATAAAGAACATTCTAAAATGGTAGCAAGTGTTTCTAAGATAGTAACTGAAAAGATGGGACTGGATGTGGAAAAAGTGTATATGGCTGCATATTTGCATGATATAGGGAAAATAATGGTAAATGGTGCCATTTTAAAAAAACCCGGAAGGTTAACAGAAAAAGAAAGAAAATCAATTGAAACTCATGTAGAGTATGGATATGAACTATTAAGCAAATTTGAAGGTTTTAAAGATATTGCAAAGATAGTTTTATACCATCATGAAAGGTGCGATGGAAAAGGTTATCCTAAAGGGCTAAAATGTGAACAAATACCTATTGAAAGTAGGATAATAAGTGCTGTGGATGTTTGTTGTACATTGATGATTAAAGGGTATGAAAAAGATGAGGTGATAAATTTACTTAGAAAAGATGTAGAAAACGGGAAATTGGATGGTAATATTGTTGGAATTTTGATAGAATTGTTAAGGGACAATATAATTTAGAGGTGAAGTTATGAATAAAAAGGTATTGATAGTTGATGATAGTAAGTTATGGAGAGAATTCTTAAGAAGTATAATTGAAGGTTTTGGGTGTACAGTAAAAGTTGCAAGTGATGGTTTGGAAGCTATAAATAAATTTTTTGAATTTATGCCTGAAATAGTTATAACCGACTATATTATGCCTAATATGAATGGAGTACATTTGACTAGGTTTATAAGATCATATCCTCAATTTAAAAATGTTGGAATAGTTATTTTAACTGCTGAAAATGAGTCTATAAACCCATTTTGGGCAAAAGAAAGTGGTGCAAATTTATTTTTGCAAAAGACTTTAGATAAGGAGAAAATTATTGAAAAACTAAAAAAATTTTGTGAAAGAGGTTATACGATAGAATGGTCTATGGAATTTTATAAAGTTAAAAAAGAACCATATGGAGAGTTAGTAGATCTTCTTGAAGAAAGGCTTCGAAATGAAATTATTATTTCGGAAGTTTTTGGTTTGCTTCAGTATATCGAAGATGAAGAGTATCTTTTGAACAAATTCTTTAATATAGTTGTTAGTTTTTTTGATCCAAGGTCAATTCATGTTCTTTTAATAACTTTAGCTGAAGGGCGAATATATAGCTGTTCAAAAAATAATGAAAAATTTTCTCTTGATAATGTTAAAGAAAAACTTTTCGAAAATTTGAAAAAACCAGTAACTCCATCAAAATGGAAGTATGTTGGCAATTTTTCAAAAGATGGGAGGTCACTAAATAACATAAAAAGTTTTGTTTTGGAACATAATGGTATTGAGCAAGGAGTAATTTTGTTTGAAAATGTCGAAAAGGATAATGATTTCAAAAAATATTTAAATGTTGCATTAGAACCTTTAGGATTAGTTTCAAAAATTTTGAATGATTTTTCAGATTTTAAAATTAAAGTTGAAATTGATAATTTAACACAAGTGTTTAATAAACAGTTTATTATTTCAAAATTGAATGAACTTTTGAAAATGCATAGAAGGCAAAATTTACCGCTTTCGGTTGTAATGATTGATATAGACGATTTTAAGAAAATAAATGATACTTATGGGCATGTAAAAGGAGATGAAGTTTTAAAACAATTTGCAAAATTGATCAAAGAAGGACTCCGTGAAAGCGATTATTTGGGAAGATATGGTGGGGAAGAATTTTTAGTTATATTTCCTGCAACAAGCTGCTTTGATGCAAAAAAGGTTATGGAAAGAATTTTGGATAAAGTTAACAAGTACAACTGGAAAGAAGAACTTGGAATAGAAAAAGTTACATTTAGTGCAGGTGTTTGTTGTGACCTTTCAAAAACAGTACTTGGTCTAATAAATATGGCTGATGAAAAACTTTATAGAGCAAAGAGAAATGGTAAAAATCAAGTAGTCGGAGGTGAGTAGTATTTTAATAACCATTATTTCATTTATTTTGGTTTTCATGTTTGTAGTTATAGTTCATGAGTTTGGACATTTTTTGTTTGCAAAGATTTTTAAGGTTTCGGTCCTTGAATTTTCAATTGGTTTTGGACCAGCTATTTTTAAGAAAAGGTTTGGAGAAACTGTCTGGAAGATAAATATAATTCCCTTTGGTGGATACGTTAGATTAAAGGGTGAGGATTTTGATGAAAGTGAGGAAGATGGGCTTTATGCAAAACCAGCATGGCAAAGGCTATTAATAGCATTTGCTGGGCCTTTATTCTCTGTTTTGGCTGCATATATACTTTTTATACCTATAGTATTAAATTGGGGTGTTCCTGCTGTAACAATTGGGAAGGTAATAGAAAATTCACCTGCTCAAGAGTGTGGCCTTCAACCCGGAGATGTTATTTACAAGATCAATGGTAAAAGGATATTCGATTCTTATGAAGTCACAAATACAGTATCAAAGGGAAAAGTTGTAAAGATGGAAATTTTAAGAAATGGAGAAATAATTAAAAAAGAAATTCCTCCTAGAATTTCTCCACCTGAATACATTTTTTTGTTAGATGATGTGAAAGGAGATATAAATGGGAAAATAGTAAAAATAAATGGTTATAAAGTTGGAATTGATTTAAAACTTGAAAGTGGTACTTTTGTAGAACTTGAAGATGAGTTTGGTAATACAATTTCTGGGGTATTAATTCAATATTCTTATGTTCCTGAAAGACCAACAATTGGTTTTTATTATGCTGGTTTTAAGCCAGTAATTGAAAAAGATATGCAACCGTTTAAAAAAGGAGATATCCTTTTAAAAGTGAATAATAGAGAGATTGATGATTATATTTCTCTTGTTAATGTTATAACTGCCTTAAAACTTTCAGAAAATCAGGTGTATATAGATATCTGGGGACAGCAAATAAGAGAAAAAATTGTACCTTTAGGCAATGATTTAAATGTACTTGTATCAAGAAATGGAAAGGAAATTGTTTTGAATTTAGACAAAAAAGAGTTTTTAGATATAGTTTCAGCACCTGGATTTTTCAAGCAAGAAAGTTATGTTATTAAACCAAAGAACTTTTTTGATGCAATCTCGCTTGCAATTGCAAGATGTAATTCAGCTGCAATATCTATATGGAAGGCATTTGGAAAATTGTTTACAACAGGGCAAGGTGTAGAACAAGTAGCAGGTCCTATAGGTATTGCAGTTATAGTTGGTGAAGCAGCAAAAGCGGGATGGGAAACTATTTTAACGGTGGTAGCATTATTTACCCTTAATCTGGGAATATTTAATTTATTACCTCTTCCTGCACTTGATGGTGGAAGGATAGTATTTTCTCTGATTGAGATTATTTCTAGGAAAAAAGTAAATAGAAAGGTTGAAGCAATAGTTCATACTATAGGATTCTTTATATTGATGGCTTTAGCATTTTATTTTATGTTTGCTGATTTTAGCAGGTTCTTTTAATAAAAATGAGCGGCTTAGCCGCTCATTTTTATTTCTTTAGATTAAAGTAGTCAGTATTTTCGTCGTGCTCGATTTTTAAATATCTATTTTTTGCAGCTTCAAAAATTCTTTCAATAATTGCATGTAAATCACTATCTTTGAATTTTTCCAACTTTTCTTCCAACTTTTTAGAAAATTCGTAATGTTCACCTTCAAATTTTATATCTTCTTGTGAAAATTCATTAAATTCAGGGTCGATAGAAGAAAGTAATTCCAATAATGTGTTAATAAATACTTCTCTAACATCTGATTTTCTTTTGGCGTTGGCTAATTTTTCACGATATGAAGGTTCAATTTCATGTTCATATTTTACAAATGAGATGATCTTTTTGCCTTTTTCCATAAAATCCCCCCTTTAAATTTTGTTGAGTGCAATTGCAAAATAGCTCAAAGCAACAAATGCTGCAGTTTCAAAACGCAAAATTTTATTTCCCAAACGTATTGCATTGAAATTTGAAGACAGAAAGTCTAGTTCTTCTTTTGAAAAACCACCTTCTGGGCCAACTATTATTGAAACATCGCTGGCAATATTGGCTGGTAATTTTTGACCGTTAAAATCTAGAAAATAGGTATTTTTGGTTGCATAGTTTTGAATGTTTTTAAAATTAATAAAATCTACATTTGGAAAATGAAACCTTACACATTGTTTTGCACTGTCTCTAATTACCATATTTATTTTTTCTACTTTATCTTTATAATCTCTATTTGAAAAAGCAGTTTTTGTTATATAAATATTGTCTACGCCAAGTTCTACAGATTTTTCAATAAGCCATCTAAGACGCTCCCATCTTGACGCTGGTGCAAAAAGGTTTAGAATAGTTTTTTCATTGTTTTCTATATATTTAGACTCGAGAATCTCTCCAAAAGATTTCTTTTTTCCAATTTGTGTGATTTTTACTTTGTAGTAATATCCTTTTCCGTCTGTACATTCAATTATATCACTTTCTTTTTTTCTAACTGTTTTAAAATGAACAGTTTCATGCTCATCGAAAATTAGATATTTATCTTCTTTTATTCCAAAAAATAGATTTGGCAGTTTTATCACCTCAATTAGATTATACTACATTATTTGTTAACTATTGCTATTTGTAGTATAATCTTAATAAAACAAGATTAAGTAAGGAGGGATTTGTGTGAAAGAATATATTCCAAGTCAGATAGAAAAAAAGTGGCAAAAAGTATGGGAAGAAAAAAAAGTATTTGAAACACCCCAATATTCTGAGAAACCAAAATTTTATGATCTAGTAATGTTTCCATATCCTTCAGGGACATTACATGTTGGCCACGTGAAAAATTATGTTATTGGCGATATAGTTGCAAGGTATAAGAGAATGAAAGGTTATAATGTTTTACATCCATTTGGTTACGATGCATTTGGTCTTCCTGCTGAAAATGCCGCTATTAAAAATAAAATTCACCCCGAGGTTTGGACTTTTAAGAATATAGAGACAATAAGGAACCAAATTAAAAAGATAGGAATAAGTTATGATTGGAAAAGGGAAATTGCAACTTGTACAGAAGATTATTACAAATGGACTCAATGGTTGTTTGTCAAAATGTATGAAAAAGGACTTGCATATAAGAAGAAAGCAGCAGTTAATTGGTGTCCAAGCTGTCAAACAGTGCTTGCAAATGAGCAAGTTGTGGATGGTAAATGTGAAAGATGTGGTACAGAGGTTACTTTAAAACATCTTGAGCAATGGTACTTTAAGATAACTGATTATGCCGAAAGGCTTTTAAATGATTTAGAAAAGCTAGAGGGATGGCCTGAGAATGTAAAGACAATGCAAAAAAATTGGATAGGAAAAAGCACAGGTGCAGAAATTGATTTTAAAGTTGATGGTCTTGATATGAGCATTAGAGTATTCACCACAAGACCTGATACAATCTGGGGAGTAACCTTTATGGCTATTGCTCCAGAATCACCACTTGTAGAAACGCTTGTAACTGAGGATAGAAAGAATGAATTAGAAGAATTTTTGAAAAAGGTTTCTTTGGAAGATAGGTTTAAAAGAACAAGCTTGGAAGCCGAAAAGGAAGGCTTTTTCTTGGGAAGATATGCTATAAATCCTGTTACTGGAGAAAAAATTCCTATCTATGTTGCAAATTATATATTGTATGAATATGGAACAGGAGCAATTATGGCAGTGCCTGCACATGATCAAAGAGACTTTGATTTTGCAAAAAAATACAATATACCTATAAGGATAGTTATTGACAATCCTGAAAATCCAATAGATGTAGAAAAAATAGAAAAAGCATACGAAGATGAGGGTATAATGGTAAATTCTGGACCATTTAATGGAATTTCAAGCAAAGAAGCAATTGAAAAAATAATAGATTATCTTGAGGAAAAGAATATTGGAAAAAGAAGTGTTCAATATAAATTGAGGGATTGGCTTATCTCTAGACAAAGATATTGGGGAGCACCTATTCCAGTTGTTTATTGTGAAAAATGTGGTACAGTAGCTGTTCCTGAAGAACAACTTCCAGTAAAACTTCCAAAAGATGTTGAATTCTTACCAACTGGACAATCACCACTTTCATTGGATGAACAATTTTTGAATACAACATGTCCAAAATGTGGTGGCCCTGCAAGGCGAGAAGCTGATACAATGGATACGTTTGTGGATAGTTCATGGTATTATCTAAGATATGTAAATCCAAATCTTGAAGATAAACCTTTTGAAAGCAAGGATGTTAACTATTGGCTTCCAGTTGATCAATACATAGGTGGTGTGGAACACGCGGTTTTGCATCTTTTATATTCAAGATTTATAACTAAAGTCTTGCATGATATGGGATATGTTGATTTTGATGAGCCATTTACGAACCTATTTACACAAGGAATGATTTACAAAGATGGATGGAAGATGAGTAAATCTAAAGGAAATGTAGTATCTCCAGATGACATGATTGAAAAATATGGGGCAGATACACTCAGAACATACATATTGTTTATGGCTCCACCAGAAAAAGATGCAGAATGGAGCGATGCAGGAATAGAAGGTGTCCATAGATTTTTAAAGAGACTTTGGAATAATATTTATTCCGTGCTTGAAAAAATTAAAAATGTTAGTGCAGAAAGAATAGAATTAAAGAATAAGTTAGAAAAGGATTTAAGAAGGAAATTACATCAATCAATTAAAAAAATAACGGAAGATATCGAAGGTGGATTTAAATTTAATACGGCAATTGCAGGATTAATGGAATTAAACAACAGTTTTTCAGATTATTTGAATAAGACTGAAGAAAAAGATTTAAATTTACCTCTTTTGAGGGAATTGGTTGAAAAGCTTGCCCTTATACTTTCACCATTTGCTCCACATATGGCTGAGGAGATTTGGCATGACCTAGGCAATGACACATTAATTGTAAATGAAGAATGGCCAAAGTATGATGAAAAGGCTTTGGAAGTTGATGAAGTAACTGTAATTATACAGATAAATGGCAAAGTTAGGGGAAAAATAAACGTTGAGGTTAATGCAGATGAAGAAACAGTAAAAAAGATTGCTTTTAAAGAGCCAAAGGTATCTTCATATATAGAGGGAAAAGAAATAGTAAAGGTTATTTATGTAAAGAATAAGCTACTTAATATCGTTGTAAAATGAGGAGGAGATTGTATGAAACGTTTTTTACTTTTACTTTTACTTTTGGTTGTTTTTTCAGTGATGATTTTTTCCGAGGAACTTCCAGCAACATCAACTGTTGCAGTTGTAAACGGTGAGACTATTACGCTTGAACAATTAAATAGAGCTGCAGACGTGCAAAAACTTATGATTGGTATAAGTCAGGTGGATCAAACGTTTTTTAATGTTTTATCGAATACAGAAGAGGGTGTAAAAGTAATATTAAGATACAAAAGAGTAGTTTTAGATGATTTAGTAAATAAGTTGTTAATAGTACAGTTTGCCCAAAAATATGGAGCAAGACCAACTGAGGAAGAAGTAAAAAATGTAGTCGACAAACAAATATCAAACTATTTAAACCAACAGGGAATTGATGAAAAAACATTTGATATGTATTTGCAGTATGCAAATATGGGAACTTTAGAAGATTTTAAAGAAAAGATGTATTTTGAAACGCTTGTTAATCTATCACTTGAAAAACTTTTTAATGTGGTTACAAAAGATGCAACAGTTTCTGATGAAGAATTGAAGGATTACTATCAAAAGCATATTGATGAGTATTCTACACCAACACAATATACTCTAAGCTTAATAGCTTTTGACAATGAAAAAGTTGCAAATGCTGCAAAAACTAAGATAGTTTCCGGTGAAACGTTTAATGGTGTTGCAAGTGAATATGGAATTTCTCATTTTAAATATGAAAATATTGCTGAGGATACTACTTTCCCAGATAAGTTATGGAACTATATAAAGAATGCACCACAAGGTGCATTGTTGGGCCCAATAAATGTAGATGAAAAATATTACATCTTTAAAGTAGAAAAAGTTATCCCAATGCAATCTAAAAAATTTGAAGAGGTAAAGGAAGAAATTTCAAATGTGGTTTTGTCTGAAAAGAAGAAAAATTTGTGGGCCAACTTTATTGACAGTGAATTTAGTAAATTTAAAAACGAAAGTACAGTTGAGGTTTATTATAAAGTTGATGTAGAACAGAAAAATTAATAGTTAGATGAAAAAAATAACCCCCAAAAATTTGATTATCTTGGGGGTTATTTTTTACCTAACATTTACTTAATTAATGTCTACCCGATACTGGTAATTGATAGGTTGGGAATGTAAGTGGATATCCTGCAAGCCTTGCAATAATTCTTGGTATTTCAGTGTTGTCTATTAATCCTTTAAAGTTATCGGCACCTTGTCCAAAGGCATATAGTGCAACAGGGGCGCCTGTGTGATCATATGTGGTCCAACCAAGGTGTGCTTTTTTACTTACTAATCTTCCTATTACATTTGAAAATGCATAATATGAATTTCCTTGTTCTTTTACTAGAGAGTTGAAAAGCTCTAAATCTTCATCAGTTAACTCTAATTGATAGTATTTTTTAATGAGCTCTTTTAATTTATTTTTGTCTTTATTTGACTCTTTTGATATAAAATCTGTGTTTTTACTAAATTTTCTTATCATTTCAACATCAAAGTAATATCCGCCGCTTGAAAGGCCGAGGCCTCCGGTTTCATGATCTGCTGTTACAATAATTAAGGTATCTGGGTTTTGTTTTAAAAATTCCATAGCAACTTTGAATGCTTCTTCAAATTCTATTATTTCTTTCCAAACACCGTATGGATCATTTCCATGTGCTTCCCAGTCTATTTGTGAGCCTTCGATCATTAAAAAGAAAGGTGAATTATCTTTTGCCAGTACTTCAAGGGCTTTTTTTGTCATCTCAGAAAGTGTTGGTTCATTTACCCTATCAGTATACGCTGGTAAATGGCTTGAATTGAAAAGTCCTATTACTTTTTTTCCGTTGTAATTAAGTAATTCTTCTTTTGTTGTAATATAATCAAATCCTTTTTCTTTTGCCAATTTAATTAAATCTTTTCCATCACTTCTTTTTCCGCCAGTTGCTACAAAATGTCTCCAGCCGCCACCAAACGCAACTGTTATAGAGCAGTTAACTAATTGTTCTGCAAGAGTATTTTCATCCTTTCTTGAATTCACGTGGCCATACACTGTGCCTGGGGTTGCGTGAGTAATTCTTGATGTTGCTATTATTCCAATTTTTACACTGTGTTTTGCTGCAATTTCCGCAATTGTAGGAACAGTCGTGCCATCTGGCAATATGCCGATCATTCCGTTGTTAGTTTTAAAACCAGTAAAAAGTGCAGTTCCAGCAGCTGCTGAGTCCGTAACATTACTATTTGCAGAATGTGTAGTTACTAGTGCAATATTTTGGGTTTTCATAAACTCTAGAAGTCTTCCTTCAAGATAGCTAGCAAGAATTGCATGGTTAATCCCCATACCATCTCCAATCATGTAGATAACGTTTTTTACAGAAAATGAAAATACAGAGACTAGTAAAAGCAATATAAGTAAAAGTTTTTTCATAAAGCTCCCTCCCTTTTTTTGAAATTAAGCAAAAAACTTTCTAGATTGGGCTTTGTTATTTTATCTTGTTTATTTTCATCAAAAGTTTAAAACATACATTTTATTTTACTATTTAGAAATATTTAGTTATTTTAAGATATGATATAATTAAATAATAGATAAAGTGAAAAGGAGGTTTTGATATGAAATTAAAAACTATGACTATGGAATGGACGGGAGATGAATTGATTCTAATTGATCAGAGGAAAATACCACTTGTTGAAGAGTATGTTAGTTGCAAGTCATATAAGGAAGTTGCTGTAGCTATAAAAGATATGGTTGTAAGAGGCGCTCCTGCTATAGGTGCTTCTGCAGCTTTTGGATATGTTCTTGGAGCAAGAGAAATGTTTGTTGAAGATTTTAATGCATTTGTTAAAAAAGTGGAAGAAGTAAAAGAAGTTTTAGCAAATACAAGACCTACAGCGGTTAATTTATTTTGGGCTTTAAATAGAATGGAAGATTCGTTAAAGAAATATGGAAAAACAGAAGGTGTTTTAGAATATCTTGAAGAAGAAGCTATGAATATTGCAAAAGAAGATATTGAGGTAAATAAGGCAATTGGTAGATATGGTGCAGAACTTTTAAAAGATGGAGATACTGTATTAACTCATTGTAATGCAGGTGCACTTGCAACGGTTGATTATGGTACAGCTCTTGGAGTTATAAGAGCGGCTGTTGAGCAAGGAAAGAAGATAAAAGTTTTTGCTGATGAAACAAGGCCATACTTGCAAGGGGCTAGACTTACTGCTTGGGAATTGATGAAGGACGGTATAGATGTAACATTAATAAGTGATAATATGTCTGGTTGGTCAATGAAACTTGGTAAAATAAACGCAGTAATTGTTGGTGCAGACAGAGTAGCTGCAAATGGTGATGTTGCAAATAAGATAGGAACTTATATGGTTGCTGTTTTGGCAAAAAGGCACGGAATTCCTTTTTATGTAGCTGCGCCAACAAGTACAATTGATTTGAATACAAAAACTGGTAAAGATATTCCTATTGAAGAAAGAAAGCATACAGAGGTTACACATTGCGGTGGAAGACAGATCGCACCAGATGAGGTAAAAGTGTTTAATCCTGCATTTGATGTTACAGATGCAGAGCTTGTAACTGCAATAATAACGGAAAAAGGCGTAGTTTACCCTCCTTACGAAGAAAATTTAAAAAAGTTGTTTGAGGAGTGATTAAAATGATTGATGTTAAATTATTAAGAAAAAGTCCTGAAATATTTTATGATGCTTTAAAGAAAAGAAATATGGAAACAGAAATTATTGACAAAATTTTAGATGTAGATAAAGAATGGAGACAACTTGTTGCGAAGGTAAATGAATTGAAAGCAAAGAGGAATGAGTTCTCTAAGCTAGTTGCAAAAGCAAAGGCTGAAAAAGATAATGAAAAAGCGAGTAAATTAATAGAAGAAAGTAAGAAAATAGGAGAAGAGATAAAGAAAATAGAAGAGCAAGAAAAAAAATTAGAAGAAGAAATGCAAAATTTAGCATTGAATATTCCAAATATTCCATCAGAAGATGTTTCGTTTGGAAAAGATGAATCGGAAAATGTCGAAATTAGAAGATGGGGAGAGCCTAGAAAGTTTGATTTTGAGCCTAAAGCTCATTGGGATCTTGGGCCTGAACTTTCAATGATGGATTTTGAAAGAGGTGCAAAATTAAGTGGTTCAAGGTTTACAGTTTTGTATAGTTATTTAGCAAGACTTGAGAGAGCCTTGATTCAATTTATGCTTGATGTTCATACAAGAGAACATGGATATACAGAAGTTTGGGTACCACAACTTGTTAAGAGAGACGCAATGCTTTGGACTGGTAAACTTCCAAAATTTGAAGAAGATGCATATCGTATTGAAAAAGATGATATGTTTTTAATTCCAACAGCTGAAGTTCCACTTGTGGCACTTCATGCCCAAGAAATTCTTTCTGAAAAAGATCTTCCAATAAAATATACAGCGTATTCTGCATGCTACAGAAGAGAAGCAGGAAGCTATGGAAAAGATGTTCGTGGAATGATTAGACAACATCAATTTGATAAGGTAGAACTAGTATGGATAACAACTCCTGAAAGATCCTTTGAGGATCTTGAAAAATTAACACAGGATGCAGAAAGGATATTACAGCTTTTGGAACTTCCTTACAGGGTTGTTTCTTTGTGCAGTGGTGATTTAGGATTTGTTTCTGCAAAAACTTATGATATTGAAGTGTGGCTTCCATCTTACAATTCCTACAAGGAAATTTCTTCATGCAGTAACACTACAGATTTTCAGACAAGAAGATCGAATATAAGGTACAGAGGAAGTGACAATAAATTGCATTATGCACATGCACTTAATGGATCTGGACTTGCCGTTGGAAGAACTTTGGTGGCTATTGTTGAAAACTATCAGAACAAGGATGGAAGTATAACTGTTCCAAAAGTTTTAGTTCCTTACATGGGAGTTGAGAAAATAGAAGTTAGATAATTTTTTCAAATTAAAGAGGTGATTAAGTGGATTATATTTCTTATATAAGAAGAATGGATTACGATGAGTTAGATAATTTTGCAGAGCACATAAGAGAATATATTATAGATGTCATATCAAAAAATGGTGGCCATCTTGCGTCAAACTTAGGTGTGGTTGAGCTAACTCTTGCACTTTATAGAGTTTACAACCCCTATGAAGATTTCATTATTTGGGATACAGGGCATCAAACTTACACTCACAAGTTGTTAACTGGAAGATGGGGTTTGTTTTCAACTATTCGAAGATTTAATGGTTTGAGTGGATATACAAACATTTTTGAATCTCATGTTGATAGATTTGGTGCAGGGCATGTCGGAACGGCTATTTCTGCTGCACTAGGAATTGAGCAGGCATTGCGATTAAATAATAGCAGTGCAAATGTAGTAGTAGTTATTGGTGATGGTGCTCTAACCTCTGGTCAATCACTTGAGGCATTAAATCAAATTAAGACTTTAAATTCGAAGATAAAAATAATTGTTAATAATAATTCTATGTCAATATCAAAAAATGTAGGTGCGCTATCTCACCTTTTTGACAAGCTTAGATCAAGTAAAGTGTATTTAGAAACCAAAAAAACTTTAAAAAAATCTGTGAGTTTTGAATTAAAGAATGAATTGAAACGGATAAGAGATGCTATAAAGGTTTCAATTAGCGGAGAAGATTTCTTTGAGGGGCTTGGGTTGAAACATTTTGGACCTGTTGATGGGCATAATTTGAAAGAACTAGAAGAAGAATTAAGACGAATTAAAGATTATGATTATCCTACAATACTAACTGTTAATACAGTTAAAGGTAAAGGTTTTGAAAATTCAGAAGTTGATCCTGAAAGTTTTCATAGTGCGGGTAAATTTGATGTTTCATCGGGAGTTTTCATAAAAAATAAGGGAATAATTTCGTATAGTGAAGCATTTGGTAAAATGTTAACTAAAATTGCAGAAAAAGATGAAAAGGTTGTGGCAATTACCGCTGCCATGAAGAGTGGAACGGGTTTAACTGAATTTGCAAAAAGATTTCCAGAAAGATTTTTTGATCTTGGAATAACAGAGCAAATGTGTGTCACATTTGCTGGAGGAATGTCTACTTTGGGTTTTAAACCTGTTTTTGCTGTGTATTCTACCTTTTTGCAAAGAGGGTTTGATCAAATAATTCATGATATAGCTCTCCAGAATCTCCCAGTAATTTTTGCAATTGACAGAGCTGGTGTAGTGGGTGAGGATGGGCCAACTCATCATGGAGTTTTTGATATTGCATACTTGAAAATGATTCCAAATATGAAGATTTATGCACCGATGGATATTCAAGATTTGCTTAATATAATGCATACTATTTTTAAGTTTAATATAGATGGACCGGTTGCAATAAGATACCCACGTGATTATGAATTTGGGAAATTTGAAGAATTATATGATAAAATAAGATTGGTTGATCTGGATAAATGGCAAATTTTAAATGAAGGAAAAGATATTGCTATTATTGCAACTGGATATCCTACAAAATCAGCACTTTCCGTTGCAGAGAGGAATGGATGGACTTTAGTGTATGCAAGGTCGGTAAAACCAATCGATGTGGAAACTTTAGGTTGGGTTTTTGAAAATCACGAGGAAGTTTTTTCCATCGAAGAAGGAGTTATAAATGGTGGTTTTGGAGAGTCTCTGAGCAGGTATGGAGAGATTAGAATATTAGGAATTGAAGATAGATTTGTACCACATGGAAGTAGAAAAGAACTTTTAAAACTGCTAAAGCTTGATGAAGAGGGGATTGAAAATCAGATAAAAGGTATTGTTGAAAGGAGGAAGAATTATGAAGATTCAAACAGAACTTGGTGAACTTGATATTACGTTAAATGCAATTAGAAAATTAGTATATTTTGCAATTTTAGAAACTTACGGTCCCGTAAGTATTTCTTCAGATAGCTGGTTTTCAAAACTACTGAGTAGTGAGGAAAGTAGAGTTAAGATTCAAGAAGATGAATTTGGACACGTTAAAGTTGATGCTTATGTAGAATTGGAATATGGTACAAAAATTTCAGAGGTCGGAAGGAATATTATAGAAAATGTGAAACATAAACTTCAAAATTTAGCTGGCTGTGAAAGTGTTGAAGTAAATGTCCATGTTATAGACGTGAAATAGTAAGGAGGGTTATACATTGGATAAAATAACAGCCAAAGAGCTGAAATATTTATTTATGAAAGGTGCAGAAAATCTTTTAAAACATAAAGACGAGATAAATGCACTAAATGTTTTTCCGGTTCCAGATGGTGACACCGGGTCAAATATGTCATCAACACTTTTGGAAGGTTGTAAATATCTTGAGAGTGTGGAAGATGAAAGAGCAGATAAGATAATAGAAGCTATAAGAAATGGAACATTGATGGGTGCGCGAGGGAATTCTGGAGTAATCTTGTCGCAAATTTTTAGAGGATTTACAGATTACTTGAAAGGAAAGACTGAAATAACGATAGAAGATTTTGCATACGCATTTAAAAGTGCAAAAGAAGTCGCATATGGTGCAGTTATGAAGCCAGTAGAGGGTACTATCTTGACTGCTATAAGGTATTTGGCTGAGAATGTTGATTATTTAATTGACAGCAGTGATTTTAAAGAATTTTTTGAAAAAGTGCTTGAAGTTTTAGATAAGGCAGTTAAAGATACACCTAGTATGTTGAAAAAATTAAAGGAAGCAGGTGTTGTTGATGCTGGTGCAAAGGGATTATATTATATTGCTGAAGGGTTTTATAAATATATACAAGGCGAAAAAGAAATAGATTTGAATATAAAAACTACAACAATGCCAGTAGAAGAAATCAATATAATTCCTGAAGATTTAAAATTTCAATACTGTACCGAATTGATAATAAAGGCTTATGAGACTTTAGAAGCTGATAAGGAAGAGGAGTTAAGAAACTTTTTGTATGAAATTGGAGATTCAGTAGTATTTTTCGTTCAAGATAGTGTAATCAAGTTACATGTGCATACCAATAACCCTGGAAGTGTAATAGAAAAGTTCTTAACAGTTGGAGAATTGATGAAAGTTAAAATAGATAATATGAAAATGCAACATGAGCATTTTGTTTCAAAAGAAGTAGAACAAGAGAAAAAGAAAATAGGAATAGTAGCTGTGTCTCCTGGTGAAGGGATTTCAAGAATTTTAAAAGATTTAGGGGTTGACCAGATAGTTTTTGGCGGTCAAACAATGAATCCAAGTACTGCCGATTTGAAAGCTGCAGTTGAAAGTGTTAATGCCGAAAATGTGTTTGTTTTTCCAAACAATTCAAATATTATACTTGCTGCAAAACAGGTTGCAGAGACTGTTAAAGATAAAGCTGTATACGTTGTTGAGAGTAAGAATGTTCAAGAATGTATTGCAGCATTGATTAGGAATATTCCTGATGAAGAACCAGAAAAATTGTTTGAAGTTTTTAAAGAAGCAATTTTAGAAGTTGTAACTATATCTATTACTAGAGCGGTTAGAAATGCAAAATTGAAAGGTGAGAAGATAAAGAAAGATGAGTATCTTATCTTTTTAAATAATGATTTTTCAGTACATGATATGGATTTTAGAATTGCACTTGAAAAGACGTTTGAAAAAATTGAAGATATTGAAGATAGGGAAATTGTGACAGCAATAATTGGAAAGGATGCAACAGCAGTAGAAATTGATATTTTTGAAAGCTTTATTTCAAATATATATCCAGATTTAGAACTTGAAACATATGAAGGTGGGCAGGCGCACTATCCATTTTTAATTTTGATTGAATAAGGTGATAATATGAAAGAATTATTTACTATAGCAAAAGTAGATGAAAAATATATTTATCTTGAACGTGACACAAGTGCTTGTGGTTCATGTGCAATATCAGGTAGTTGTAATGTAAAGTCTGTAGAGCAATTAAAAGTGGAAAAAGATAATAAATTTGAGTATTTTCCTGGAGATTTTGTTATTTTAGATTTAAAATATCGTCCAGCTTTGCTTGCTTTTATTTTGTACGGACTTCCAGTGATACTTTTAGTTTTTGGGGTAGGTCTTGGAACGTATTTAAAACTTTCTGATTATTTTAGCTTTTTGATAGGTCTTTTATTTATGAGTGGGGCTTTTGCAGTGTTTAGAATTTGGGATAAAAGATATAAACCGAAAATAGTTGATGTTAGACATGTAAACAAGGGGGGAGTAGGTTGATATATTCGATTAAAAAAGGTGAACCTAGAAAGGGATGGGTCGTTGTAGTTCATGGACTTGGAGAGCATATTGGAAGGTATGAAAAATTAATTGATGGTTTAGCTGACAGGGGGTACGCTGTTCTTGGTTTTGACCTTCCTGGTCATGGAAAAAGTCCAGGAAAGCGGGGACATACATCTATTGAAGAGGTTATATCTGTAATAAATGATCTAACTAATGAAAATAACATTGAAAAGTTTCATATCTTTGGCCACAGTTTAGGCGGTCTAATTTCAATTAGATACACCCAAGAAAACTTACAAAGAGTCAGATCTTTAGTAGTTTCTTCTCCGGCATTATTTCTTTCACCAAAGTTTTCACAACTTTTACTTTTAAATTTATTTAGCATAATTTATCCAGCGCTTACGTTAAGAAATGGAATAGATCCAAAAGATTTATCCAGGAATGAGGAAGCTGTTGAGAAATATATAAGTGATGAGCTTGTACATGATAAGATAAGTATAAAACTTGCAAGAAGTTTATTAAAAAATGTAAAATTGGCCCATGAAAAAGTGGGGATTATTTCTGTACCGACTATGATACTTGTTGGTACTGCTGACAAAGTTACGCCACCACAGGGTAGCTATTTATTTTTCAATAATTTACAGCTTATGAAGGAAAATAAAAAATTAGTTAGATTTGAAGGCGCTTATCACGAAATATTTGAAGATAATGAATGGTCTGAAGAATTTTATTCTACGATCTTTGAATGGTATGAAATGAGGTGAAAAGTTGAAATATAATACTAGATTAGGGGAAATTGAGATAAATGAAAATGAAATAATAACTTTTGAAAAAGGGATTCCTGGTTTTGAGCACTTGAGAAAATTTTCTGTGATCTCATTAAAAGATACTTTGCCAATACTTTGGCTTGTATCTCTTGAGGATAAAAATATTTCACTTCCAATAATTGATCCATGGATTGTTGATAAAAATTATGAGATTGAGATTTCTGATGAAGATATAAAAGAGCTTGAGATAGAGGATAAGGAAAAAGTTGCTGTATGGGCTATTTTAACTATACCATCTGGGCACCCAGAAGATACCACAGTAAATTTAAGAGCACCAATAGTTATTAATATGGAAAAAGGAAAAGGAAAACAGATCATTTTAGACACGGAAAAGTATAAAATAAAACACAAACTTTCGGAGTTTTCTTTTCAAGAATGAGGTGATTTAAGTGCTTGTTTTATCAAGAAAAATAGGTCAGAGCATAATAATTGGTAATGATATAGAAATTAAAATCTTAAAGATAGATGGTGGAGAAATAAAGATAGGAATAGAAGCACCAAAAGATATTAAGGTTTTAAGAAAGGAATTATATGAAGAACTTTTAAAAGAAAATAAAGAGGCAGTAAAATTTGATATAAAGAATTTACCTGGATTTTTTAAGAAAAAATAGTACATGGAGGTGTTTGACTTGAAAATAGATGAAAAGTTGATTGAAGAAATTGCAAAATTAGCAAGACTGGAAATTGAAAATAAGCAAGAATTTATTAATGAAATGCAAAAAATAGTTGATTATTTTGAATTATTGAATAATGTTGATACAGAAGGTATTGAGCCAATGTATACTCCTCTAGAGTCTAGTGCATCTCTTAGGGAAAATGGTGTTGTTAATTTTGAAAATGTAGAAAGTATAAGGAAGAATTTTCCTGAAAGAGAAGGTAATTATCTAAAAGTACCAGGAATACACAAGTAGGTGAAGTATATGAAAGTAATAGCTACAAACAAAAAAGCATATTCAGATTACAATATTTTGGAAACATATGAAGCAGGAATTGAACTTAGGGGAACAGAGGTTAAATCTTTAAGAGAGTCGGGAGCGAATTTTAAAGACAGCTTTTGTCGAATTAAAAATGGAGAGGTTTTTCTTTTAAATTTAAATATTCCACAATATAGAAATGGCAATTTAAATAACCATGATCCAGAAAGACCTAGAAGATTGTTACTTCACAAAAAGGAGATTCATAGACTTATTGGTAAAGTTAAGGAACAAGGGCTTACCATAATACCTACAAAGATTTATTTTAACTCAAGAGGATTAGTAAAAGTTGAGATCGCTGTTGCAAAGGGAAAGAAAAAGTATGATAAAAGAGAAGATATTAAAAAGAAAGAAATTAATAGAAAAATAAATGAATATTTAAAAAGAAATAGGTAAAGGAGTGTGAAGAATATGGATATAAAAAAAATTGTGGAGGAAAAAATTAGAGAGTTTAAAGAAAGCTACAAGTTTGAATTAAAGAACATAGAAGTTAGAGATGTTAATAAGTACATTGAACATACAAACTTAAAGGCCACGGCAACTGAAGAAGATATTTTGAAGTTATGTCAGCAAGCAAAAGAATATAACTTTAGAGGTGTATGTGTAAATCCTTCGTTTGTACCTCTTGTTAAAAAACAATTAGATGGAACGGATGTTAAATTAGTTACAGTTATAGGTTTTCCGTTGGGAGCAACATCTACAAAAGCAAAGGTAGAAGAAACGAAAGTTGCAGTTGCAGATGGTGCTGACGAAGTTGATATGGTAATTCACATTGGCTACCTAAAACAAAAAAATTATGAGTATATTTATGACGACATTAAGGCTGTTGTTGAAGCTGCCAATGTGCCTGTTAAGGTTATTATTGAAACATGTTATTTGACTGATGAAGAAAAAGTAGCAGCATGTGTGATTTCTAAAGAGGCAGGCGCAGCATTTGTTAAGACATCTACAGGTTTTGGAACAGCTGGAGCAAAGGTTGAAGATGTAAATTTAATGAGATGGGTTGTTGGAGAAGGTATGGGTGTCAAGGCATCTGGTGGTGTAAAAACATATGAGGATGCAGTAAATATGATAAAGGCAGGTGCAAATAGTATTGGAACAAGTTCTGGAATTGATATAGTTAAAGGTAGGTGATATATTGAAAGTATTAGGCTTAATTCTTGCAGGAGGAAAAAGTGAGAATCTTGGAAAGCTAGTTTACAAACGTGCAAGTGCAGCCCTACCTATAGCTGGGAAATATAGAGCAATAGATTTTACTTTGAGTAACATGGTTAATTCTGGAATTATAAAAGTGGGAGTTCTTACACAATATAACCCTAGAAGTTTAATGGATCACCTTGGCTCTGGTAAAGAATGGGATTTGGATAGGAAAAAAGGTGGTTTATTTATTTTGCAACCTTATATAGGTTTTTCTGGTGAATATTGGTATAAAGGTACTGCAGATGCAATATTTCAAAATATGACCATACTAAGACGTGGAGAAGAGGATTATGTATTGATAGGCTCTGGAGATCATATTTACAAAATGAATTATAGCGATCTTTATATGTATCATTTTTCAAAAGGTGCGGATATAACTCTTATAACAAAAGAACTTGATGATACGTACGACATAAGTCAATATGGAAGTGTTATTGTAGATGAAAATATGAAAATTACTAAATTTTATGAAAAAGTAAAGAATCCGCCAACTAGAAGAGCATTTTTGGGGATATACTTTATCAATAAGCATCTTTTGATGGAGTTGCTATATTCGACGGTGCCTAATGGAGGAAATGATCTTTTACTAGATGTTATATTGCCTCGACTTGATGAACTTAATGTTTATGCATATGATTTTAAGGGATATTGGAGAAATATTAAAAAGGGTGTTGATGAATATTTCAAAATAAATATGGATATTATTAATGATAGAAATGTAAGGGAAGAATTGTTTTATCAAAATGGTAAAGTGTACACTAAATTAAAAGATTTTCCACCTGCAAAATTTACATCCAATTCAGAAGTTGTAAACTCTATAGTTGCAGATGGTAGTATTATTTCAGGTAGTGTGAAAAATTCTGTTTTGTTTAGAGGTACGGTTGTAAAGGCTGGTGCAAAAATAGAAAATTCAATAATTATGCAAGGTACTGTAATTGAGGAGGGTGCTGTTGTAAAGAATGCTATCCTGGATAAAGATTGCCATGTTAGAGAAGGTCAAGTTATAATTGGAGAAGATGAATTAGTAGTACTTGAGAAGAGGACTATAATATAGGGGTTGATAGCGTGAAGAATGTTGTTGCGCTTATTTTAGCTGGTGGTCAAGGTACAAGACTTGGAGTATTAACTGAAAAGATAGCAAAACCTGCCGTTCAATTTGGAGGGAAATATAGACTTATTGATTTTACATTAAGTAATTGTGTTAATTCAGGAATTTATAAAATCGGAGTTTTGACACAATATAAACCACATCTTTTGAATCAGCATATAGGAATAGGTAAACCTTGGGATTTAGATAGAAAAGATGGAGGAGTAACTATTTTACAGCCCTATTATACTGAAAAAAAGGGTGTTTGGTATAATGGTACAGCAGATGCTGTTTATAGGAATATAGAATTTGTAGATGATTATAATCCGGAATATGTTGTTATTTTATCAGGAGATCATATCTACTCAATGGACTATAATGAACTACTTGATTATCATAAAGCTAAAAGTGCACTTGCAACTGTTGCGTGTATGGAAGTTCCACTATCCGAAGCTAGTAGATTTGGTATAATGGTTACTGATCTTGAAAATAGAATAATAGAATTTCAAGAAAAACCTAAACAGCCTAAATCAACACTTGCTTCATTAGGAATTTATGTTTTCCAGTGGAGTTTTATAAGAGAAGCATTAATTGAAGATGCGAAAAATGATCAGAGCTCTCATGATTTTGGTAAAGATATCATTCCAAAGATTATTCAAACAGAAAGAGTTTTTGCATTTCCATTTGATGGTTATTGGAAAGATGTAGGAACAATTTATTCATACTGGGAATCTAACTTAGAACTCACAAGACCAATACCACCGTTTAACATTCATGATGAAAATTGGCGTATTTATACTCATTCTAAAGAAATGCCACCTGCTTACATAGCAGATAGTACAAAAGTTAAAAATTCACTGATTAGTGAAGGATGTGAAATTTATGGTGCGGTTTCAAATTCTGTTCTTGCGCAAGGTGTGGAAATTGGGAAAGGTTCAATTGTCAAAAATTCAGTTATAATGAGTAATGTAAGAATTGGTGAAAATTGCTATATTGAAAATGCTATAATTGCTGAAAATGTGGTAATTGGAGATTTTGTAAAGATTGGAGTTGGAGAATTTGCAGAAAGCAAATTAAATAAAAAGGTTTACAATTCAGAAATAACTGTTATTGGTATGGATAGTATTATTGAAAGTAAAGTTGAAATTGGTAAAAACTGTGTTGTTGGAATTGATAAGATTGTAAATAAGAATTTAAGTTCAGGTGATTATGTATAGGGGGTTTAATGAATGGACCTATATTTTGTTAAGGTAAAAGGAAGAAGTAAAGCTACTGCGGAAGAATTTGTTGGTTTTCTTTTTGGGAAAGCTAATAATGCTCCAGATTTTGATTTTTTAATGGTACCACTTAGATTTTCTGAGCAATTAGATGAGATAGACTTAAATGATAATATTTTAGATTTTAAGGAGAAATATAACAAGTTAAAAAATGAACTGATGAAAGAATCAGTCGTTGAAGATTTGACAATTTCTTTTAATTCATTTTTAAATACAATCTTTAATAAAAGAGGAAAAATTGCTATAGGTATTGAAATTACGGCTGCAGTAAAGGAAAATGACATGGAACTTTTGAAGGTTATTTTGACCGGTTTAATTGAAGAATGGTCTCCAAAACCTGACTTGGAGGTAGTAGCAGATGGTTTGACGCTGGAGGAATATTCGGCTTATAACGTTCTAGATATGAAAGAAGACTTTGAGGATGTAATTATAAGTGACTTGTATAAAAGATCTGATCTTGAAAAATTGCCAGAATTTTTTCCTGTTATTGATCCAATAAGTGGGGAATCAATTACTAAGTTTGACGTTGGAGATGTTATATATGTAGTTCCTGTGGAAATAAATAAATTGGAGGAAAAATTAAGAAAAAAATATCCGAAAAATTTTGTCGAAGACAATAAAGTCCTACCATTTCCTGCCAAAATTTTGGCTAAGGAAATGATTCCTACAAAGAAGGGATATTTGTATTTATGTAAAATAGACCTTGGTGATGAAATTTATGGAAAATTTGTAGTAAGTCCTTCATTTAAGTTATTATATGATGAGAATGTGTTAAGGGAAAAGCAAAAAAATACAGAAAAAATTTCAGAGCATAAAGTAAAAATAGTAAAACCTGCTAATGTAAATGTTCCTGGTGGATCTGAGCTTTTCTGGGCTTTTATAACCACTATGATATTCTCCGGACTTTTGATTATAATACTTTACTTTCTAAAGATACTATAGGAGAGTGTATAAATGAAATTTACAAAAATTAACGAAGACAATTACATAGATTGTGCAAGATTCATATATGAAGAAAAAAAAGAATACTTTGATTATTTGTTTAAAAAAGATGCCTTTGAAATAATTAAAAAGGCAATACTTTTTAATATTCCTCCTTTCTTAATGGAAAATTCACTTGTAATTGAAAGTGATGAAGGAAAAATTTTAGGTGTTCTCCTATATGCTTCTAAAAGTGCTTTTAGGCATAGATATGAAAAGTGGATTAAAATTTTAGGATTGAAAGTTTTGGGTACAGGTGTTAAATTAGCATCTATAATAGGTCAAATTTTGTTGAATTTTTCAGTAGATGATGTATATATCATTTCTCTTTCTGCACAAGATTTTTACTTGGAATATGAGCTTTTATATAGATTTGTAATATCACATGATTATAGTAGAATTTTGACGGATGTTACGGAAGAATTGATTGAAAAATATAAAAAAATGGGATTTGTTGTGGAAAAAGGGTTGGATGATAAGATATTTAGAATGCATAAAAAATCGAAGCTGAATATTGCAAGTGGAATAGGATGGGATACCCATCCTATTAAAAAGGATCGAAAATTAATTTTAGGTGGTATAGAGATAGAATCAGATATAGGACTTGATGGTCACTCGGATGCAGATGTTTTGATTCATAGTATTGTAGATTCCTTTGTGGGTGTTTCACTTAAGAAAGATATAGGTGAACTTTTTCCAGAAAAAGATGTTCCAAAAGGTATAAGTAGTGTTTTCATTTTAGAAAATGTTCTAAAGAGCATGAAAGAAAATGGTTTTTTCCCCGAGAGCGTTGACTGTGTGTTAATTACTGATTTTAGACTAGGAAAGTATAGAGCTGAAATTTCAAAAAATCTAGAAAAGATTATTAATTGTCCTGTAAGTATAAAATTTAAGACTGGAAATAGTGTATATCCAGAAACTAACCTCAAAGCAATGACTGCAATGTGTGTAAGCAATATTATATCTATTTAGGAGAGTGAATTGTATGAGAAGATTAAGCGTATTTTTGATTTTATCTATCTTTATACTTTCTTTTTCAAGTGTGTATAACATAAAAATTGGTGAAACATCATTCGGGACTTCTGTGCTGATTAAAGTTGACCCACAAACCTATAGAAGTATATCCACGATAGATTATGGAGTTGTCTACACAGTTGATGCTACAACAGTATATGATGGCTTATGGTTTAAAAATTATGTGGCTTCTTTTACCGTTGATGGAAGTTTTACTGGAATTTTAAAGGCGGAAAATGATGGAAATGAAATAAACTTTGTTTATGAGACTAGATATGGTTCAAAGACAAGTTATAAACTTTCAGGTGGAAAATTTGTTATACTTGATAATAATTTTATTTTGGCACATATTGAAAGGCTTTTAGAGTACCCAATACCTTATTTTAAGCTTGTTGTACCACAGTTAATTTTTAATCCTTCAAAGACAGAATTTGCAACTGGACAAGCGAGTTTGAAGAAAAATGGAGAAATTTTTGAAATAAAGTATAAAGACGAGAGTATAAAGATCAAATATGAAAATGGAAAAATAATAAGTCTAGAGTATCCCGGCTTTGTAAAGGTGGAGTTGAAAGAGTGAAAATTGCTGATTATTTAAGGCAATATAAATTAAACTTAAAAAAGTCACTAGGGCAGAATTTTCTTACAAATATGGAAATTGCAAAGAAAATAATAGAAAATGCAAATATTCAAACTGGTGAAACTGTTCTTGAAATTGGTCCCGGTGCTGGAACGATTACGGAACTTTTGATTAAAAAAGGAGCAAATGTTGTAGCAGTTGAAATAGACAAAAGATTAACTCCCATTTTGGACAGGTTTAATGAGTTTGAAAATTTTAAAATTTATTACCAGGATTTTTTAAAATTTGATATGAAGCTTCTTGGAGAAAATTTTAAGGTTGTTTCAAATATACCATATTCAATAACGGGAATGATAGTAAAAAAAATACTTTTTTCCAAGTTTTCAACAGCTGTTTTAATGGTTCAAAAAGAAGTTGGAGATAGATTATTAGCAAAGCCAGGTGAGGATAGAAGTTTTTTAACTGTTGTGGTTCAAACATTTACAGATATTGAGAAAGTATTACATGTTTCAAAAGGGAATTTTGTTCCACCACCTCAAGTTGATAGTGTAGTATTAAAATTTACTCGTAAGGAAAAAATTTATGAAAAGTACAATATAGAAGAATTTTGGAGTTTTGTATCAAAATGTTTTGAAAAAAAGCGAAAAACTCTTTTGAATAATTTGAAAGGTTTTGTCAAAAATTTGGACTGTTTTTCAGAGTTTGATCTAAAATTGCGTCCACAACAGCTTTCAAACGATAATTTCTTAAAACTTTTTGAAAAATATAAAGGGTGCAAATAGCATCCTTTTTTATTGAAGGAGGTAAGTTATGAGAATACTATTTTTAGGAACCCCTTCTTTTGCAAGTGAGCATCTTGAGTTTTTAATAAAAAATAATTTTGATGTTGTAGCAGTTATTTCACAACCTGATAAACCAAAGGGGAGAGGTAAAAAGATCCAACCAACTCCAGTAAAAGAAGTTGCACAAAAGTATAACATTCCTATCTTTCAGCCGACAAAACTTACAAGCGAGGGACTTTCTATTATTGAAAGATTTAAGCCAGATTTAGGAATTGTAGTTGCTTATGGAAAACTTTTAAAACCTCCATTTTTAAATGCAATTCCTTTTTATAATATACATGCTTCACTTCTTCCAAAATACCGAGGTGCTGCACCAATTCAAAGGGCATTAGAAAATGGTGAAAGCGTGACAGGAATTACTATTTTTAAAATTGGTGAGGGTATGGATAATGGACCAATTGCATTGAAGAAAGAAATAAGTGTTGATGAGTTTGAAACATTTGGTAGCTTGTATGAAAAACTTTTAAGTCTTGGAAAAGAGGCATTGCTAGAGTTTCTAAATAATTATCCTCCTAATCTTTATCCGCAAGAAGGTGAGCCAACTTATGCACCAAAGATTTCAAAAGAAGATTTGGAATTAGATTTTTCTGCTGATTATATAACTGTGAAAAATAAAATCAGAGCGTATGATCCTATCCCTGGTGTGAGAGTATCTTTGAAAGGAAAGTTGGTAAAACTATTCCAGGTCTTTTATGTTGAAAGAGATGAAAATATAAAAGAATATGGAAAGGTGTTGAAGATAAATAATGAAGGTGGATTCATTAGTGCAAAGGGTGGAATTGTTGGAATTAAATATATTCAGTTTCCAGGTAAAAAGCCTATAACTTTTCTTGATGCAAAAAATGGAGGGCTTGTAAAAGAGGGTGACAAGTTTGAGAGTTAATATTGTTGGAGCAGGACTTGCTGGTGTTGAAGTTGCATATAGATTATTGAAAGAAGGATTTAAAGTTAGAATTTTTGAGCAAAAGCCCGTGAAGTTCTCACCAGTACATAAAATGGAGACTTTTGGTGAGCTTGTATGTAGTAATTCTTTAAAGTCTGAAAATTTAAAGAATGCTGAAGGAATATTGAAAGAAGAAATGAAACTTCTTGATTCACTAATTTTGAATTGTGCATACAAAACAAGAGTCCCTGCTGGAAAAGCACTAGCTGTTGATAGAGAAAAATTTTCACGATGTATTACAAAAGTTTTAGAAAGTTTTGAAAATGTTGAGATAGTAAGAAAAGAAGTTGAAAAAATAGATCTAGACACGGATGAAATTTGGGTAGTTGCAACTGGGCCTACTACAGATGGAAAGTTCGCACAATGGCTTTCTAAATTAACAGGCGGATTTTTAAACTTTTTTGATGCAGTTGCACCAATAATTTCAAGAGATAGTATTGATTTTAATAAATGCTTTGTAGGGGACAGATATGGTATTGGAACAGGAGATTATATTAATTGCCCTATGACAAAAGAAGAATATGAAAGGTTTTACAACGAATTAGTTAATGCTGAAATGATTGAAATGAAAGACTTTGATAGAAAGCTTCTTTTTGAAAGATGCCAACCAATTGAAGAGATAGCAAAAAGTGGCAAAAAATCTTTATTATTTGGACCACTGCGCCCAGTTGGACTAATAAATCCACACACGGGAGAAATTCCTTATGCAGTTATACAATTAAGGAAAGAGGATGAAGAAGGAAATATGTATAATATTGTTGGATTTCAAACGCGTTTGAAATGGTCTGAACAAAAAAGAATAATTAGACTCATTCCTGGGCTTGAAAATGCAGAGATTTTAAGATACGGTGTTATGCACAGAAATACGTATATTGATACACCAAGAGTTTTAGACGAATTTTTAAGGCATAAGAAATATAAAAATATATTCTTTGCAGGTCAAATTACAGGTGTTGAAGGATATTTAGAATCCGCAGCTTGTGGTATATATGTTGGTTTAAATATATCTAGAATCTTAAGTGGAAAGGAACCTGTAAAATTACCTTCTAAGACAATGACGGGTGCATTAATCAATTATATTACAAAAGCTGATGAATTAAAGCCTATGTATGCAAATTTTGGTTTAATAAACGTTAAGATGAAGAAAAATGAAAAGAGAGAAAAACTTCATGAAATATGTATAAATGAAATGAAAAATTTTTTGAATGTGCTAAAATAAGATAGAGGTGATTGATTTTGAAATATACACTACTTGGGTTTGGAATTAGTAATAAAGAAATTTTGAAATATCTTTTAAAAAAAGGAGAAAGTGTTTTTGTAAGTGAAGGAAGAAAATTGAGTGAAGTTGATAAAGAGTTTTTGAATTCTTTTGGTGTGGATTTTGAAGAAAATGGTCATACTGAAAAAGTATTAGATTCGGATGTTATTCTTGTTAGTCCTGGAATACATTTTGAAAATGAAATAATCAAGAAGGCAAAGGAAAATAATATAAAGATAGATACGGAAATTTCTTTTTGTTTGAAAGAATTTGAAAAAATAAATTGGTTTCCGTATGTTATTGCAGTAACAGGTTCGGTGGGAAAGAGTACAACTGTATCGATGATTCAGCATGTATTAAACAAGTATAAAAGAACATTGCTTGCTGGAAATATAGGAATCCCTATAGCAAAATTATTGAATGATGATTTAAGGGCTGATTATTTGGTCTTAGAAGTTAGTAGTTTTCAACTATTTTGGTCCGATAAATTCAAACCTAATATATCTTCTATTTTAAACATTTATCCTAATCATTTAAATTGGCACCCGGATATGAATCACTATATAAATTCAAAATTTAAAATAACACTTTCCCAGGATGAGAATGATTTTTTTGTTTACAATCCTAATGATGAATATATAGTTAAGAATCTTGATAAAGTTAAAGCAAAGAAAGTTCCATTTAAATATGATTTTGAAATAAAGGAACTTCCAGAGCATTTAAGGTATAAACAAACTATTGAAAATGTAGCGGCCGCAAAGACTATAGTTGAAGTTGCAGGATTTGAATTTAACATAGATTTTTTGGAAGATTTTGAAAAGTTACCACATAGAATGGAATATGTTACTGAAATAAATGGAGTTAAATTTTTTAATGACTCAAAGGCAACTAATGCTGCTGCAGTTATAAGGGCAGTTGAAAATTTTGATGGAAAGCTGCATCTTATAATGGCTGGAATTGGAAAAAATGAAGATTATACTTTATTACGAAAAGTTCTAAAAAATTCTGTAAAAACTGTGGCTTTGGTTGGACCAATTACAAAAGATGTAAAGCCATATTTGGATGGGATTAATTTTATGGAATGTTCAAGCATAAATGAGGCTGTGAATCAATTGTTTAGAATAGCGAACCCTGGCGATGTAATTATGTTAAGCCCAGGAGGTGCAAGTTTTGATGCCTTTAAAAATTTTGAGGAGAGAGGAGAATATTTTAAGCAGCTGGTGTTTCAATTAAAGGAGGGAAAATCTTGAGGAATGTAAGAAATATAAGTATTATTGCACATATAGATCATGGAAAAACAACATTGACGGATAGAATTTTAGAAATAACGGGTGCAATTGAGAAGAGAAAAATGAGAGAGCAATTTTTAGATAGTATGGATATTGAAAGAGAAAGGGGAATCACTATAAAGTCTCACCCCTTAAGAGTTTTTTACAAATCCAAGAAAGATGGAAAAGAGTATGAAATAAATATAGTTGATACCCCTGGCCACGTAGATTTTTCGTATGAAGTAGATAGAAGTCTTGCGGCAGTTGAAGGTGCAATACTCCTAGTTGATGCATCCCAAGGCGTTCAAGCCCAAACTGTTGCTAACACCTACAAAGCCTTGGAGCATAACTTGGAGATAATTCCGGCCATTAACAAAATAGATCTTCCAAATGCCAACGTTGCTGAAACAGAACTTGAAATTGAGGATTTAATTGGTATACCAAGCTCTGAGATTTTGAAAATTAGTGCGAAAGAAGGAATAGGTGTTGAAGAGTTACTAGAAGATATTATTGAAAAGGTTCCTGCACCAAGTGGTGATGAGAGCGGAAAATTGAAAGCATTAATATTTGATGCCAAATACGATAAATACAGAGGAGTAATAGTTTATATTAGAGTATTTGATGGTAAAGTTTCAGTTGGAAATAAAATAATGACGTTTTCAAACGGTCAAAGTTATGAAGTTATCGAGACTGGTGTATTTACTCCTGATATGACACCTGTAGATGAACTAAAGGCAGGGGATATAGGGTATATAATTGCAGGTATAAAAGAAGTTTCACTTGCAAGAATTGGTGATACAATTACTGATGCAAACGATCCAGTTGAAGAGCCACTTGAAGGTTATAAAGAGGTTAAACCTATGGTTTTTGCTGGGATGTTTCCTGGAGTTCCAGAATATTACGAAGAACTTAGAAAGGCTCTAGAAAAATTAAAATTGAATGATTCGGCTCTTGTCTTTTACCCTGATCATTCACCAGCACTTGGATTTGGTTTTAGGTGTGGTTTTTTAGGTTTGTTGCATATGGATGTTGTAAAAGAAAGACTTGAGAGAGAATTTGAAATGACCGTAATATTAACGGCTCCAAATGTTGAGTATAAGGTTTTATTGAAGAATGGCGAGGAATTGATAGTAAATGATCCTGCAAAGTTTCCAGATGAATCAACTATACAAGAAGTATATGAGCCATATGTAAAACTTTCGATTATAACACCGCCTGAATATCTTGGAAAATTGATGAATCTTGTTCAAAATGAAAAACGTGGAACAATGATAAGTACTGAAAATGCTGGTTTTGAAAGAGTTGTTTTGAATTTTGAAGTACCTCTTGCTGAAATAATATTTGATTTCTTTGATAAGATGAAAGCGTTGAGTAGAGGATATGCATCTATGGATTATGAGTTTATTGGATATAGAAAAAGTGATCTGGTTAAGGTTAGTATATTGGTAAATAAAGAACCGGTTGAGGCTCTTTCTATAATTGCTCATAAAGATAAAGCGTATTCTATGGCAAGAAAGTTAGTTGATAAATTGGCAGAGCTTATTCCACAGCATCAATTTGAAATTCCAATTCAGGCAAAAGCTGGAGGCAGAATTATAGCACGTTCTACAATTAAAGCTCTTAGGAAGGATGTTCTTGCAAAATGTTATGGTGGAGATGTTACAAGAAAGATGAAACTGCTCCAAAAACAAAAAGAAGGAAAGAAGAAATTGCGTGAGATTGGAAATGTTTCTATACCTCAAGAAGCATTTTTAGCATTATTAAAGGTTGGAGAAGATGAAAATAAGTAGCATTTTAATTATTTTCCTTTCTTTAGTAGTATTTTCAGCTAATGTTTATTTCACTGAATTTGTTGATTTGACTGATGTTGTAGTTGATTTTATAAATAATTCTAACAAGTTTCTTTATGTATCTTCGTACAGTTTGGATAATTATTATGTTGTTGAAGCGATAAATAGATTAAGTGAAAAAGGATTGGATGTTAGGGTTATATTAGAGGTTTCAAATAAGGATTTAAAATGTAAAGTTTTAAAAGATTATGAAAAATCTCTTCATCACGCAAAATTCATGGTGAATGACAATGGTGTAATTTTTGGCTCAGCAAATTTTACAGATAGTGGACTTTTTGAAGGCTACAATGATATAGTTGTATTTGAGAAAGATAAGGTAGAAAATTTTAAGAATTTATTTTTAAATTTATGGAATGATGGAAGAGTATCTGGATGTAAAAATTTTTTTGTTGTGGGCTATAATGATGTAGAATCAAAGCTTTTAGAGTTCATTCAAAGTGCTAAGAAAAGAATCTATGTTTGTGTGTACGCGCTTACTAATAAGAAAGTTTTTGCGCTTTTGAAGTATAAAGAATCCCGTGGAATTGAAGTAAAAATAATTACTGATAAATGGTTTGATAACTCAATTTTAAAGAAATATCCTATTAGAAATATTGTTATTGTAAGAGATAAAATGTTGCATCATAAGTTTGTGATAGTGGATAATTCCGTTTTTTTAGGGTCGGCTAATATCACAGTAAATGGTCTGACAAAAAATTTTGAAATGGCATATATTTCAAAACAGTTTTTAAGTAACTATTTGAAGGTTTTTGATTATCTTTGGAGGAGATACGGTGAAAACAAAGATATTGAAAATTGATCCATTAGATTTTAATGAAAAGGATTTAATAGAAGCATGTAATGTTATAAAAAGTGGCGGACTTGTTGCGTTTCCTACAGAAACTGTTTATGGTCTTGGGGCAAGTGCGTTTAAAGAAAAGGCTGTTGACAACATTTTTAAAGTTAAAGGTAGGGCAAAGGATAATCCATTAATAGTTCATGTAGATAGCTTTGAAAAACTTTTAGAGATTGCAGAGGTAGATGAAAAATATTTTGAAGCGATAAATAAGTTAACTCCAGGGCCTGTTACATTTGTATTGAAACAGAAGGTAAACCTTCCAAAAAATGTTACGGCCGGGCTCAAAACAGTTGGAGTTCGAATTCCTGCACATCCTGTTGCAAGAAAATTATGTAAATGTGCTGGTCCTATAGCTGCTCCGAGTGCAAATTTATCAGGAAAGCCAAGTCCTACGGATTCTCAAGCAGTTATTGAAGATCTTTTCGGGAAAATTGATTTTATTATTGATGCTGGAAGTTCAGAATTCGGACTTGAGTCTACAATTATTGATCTAACATCTGAAATCCCTATTATATTAAGACCTGGACCTATAACAATAGAGCAACTTGAATCGATTTTTGGAAAAGTTGAAATTCCACAGTTTGTAATTGATGCAAGTTCTGTTGATAATCCAAAAGCTCCTGGTATGAAATATAGGCATTATGCACCAGAAAAACCAGTGTATAGGTACAATAAAGTTCAAAGAGAGAAAGTTATAAAGAAAGCAATAAGTGAAAATGGTGTTTTTATATGTCCTGAAGAACATAAAAAATTTTATCCTGATAATCGTATAATGATACTTGGAAAATTATCTGAGCCTTATTCAATTGCTCAAAATTTGTTTAAAGTGTTGAGAGAATTTGATAGGTCTAATTTCAATGTTGCTTTTATAGAGACTTTTGAAGAAAAAGGAATATTATTATCAGTCATGAATAGGTTAAAAAAGGCAAGTGTGGAGGTGGAATTGTGAAATGGCGTTCGACTACTGTGGTATGTGTTAGAAGGAATGATTCAGTTGTCATGATTTCTGATGGGCAAGTTACATATGGTAATACTATTTTAAAGGGAAATGCAAAAAAAGTTAGAAAGATGGGGGATGGTAATGTTCTTGCAGGGTTTGCCGGTTCTGTTGCAGATGCAATGGCCCTTTTTGATAGATTTGAGGCAAAATACAGAGAATGGGGAGGAAATTTATTAAAAGCAGCTGTAGAACTTGCAAAAGATTGGAGAACTGATAGAGTCTTAAGAAGATTGGAGGCAATGCTTCTTGTAGCGGATAAAAAATACACTTTTATAGTTTCAGGAACAGGTGAAGTGATTCAGCCAGAAGATGATATTGCTTCAATTGGTTCAGGTTCTCCATATGCTATTGCAGCAGGAAAGGCGCTTTTAAGGCATACAGATTTAAGTGCAAAAGAGATAGCACTTGAAGCAATTAAAATAGCAAGTGAAATATGTATATATACGAATGATAACTTTACAATTGAGGAGTTATAAGATGCCTGCTAGTTATTTGGAGATTACTTTACGAATATTTGGTATTAAATCTTTAAAAGAGAAAAGATCAATTGTTAAAAGACTAATAAATGATTTAAGAAGTAATTTTAATATTTCTGTTGTAGAAATTGCTGACCAGGATTCAAAAGATTTTATTACGTTGGGTGTTTCTTTGGTAAGTATAAATAAATCTCAAATATATAAAAGTATTGAAAGTATTGTTGAGTATATTGAAAGGTATTATACAGTTGAAAATGTCTACAAGGAGGTGTATGATTGATAGTAGATATAGATGAAATAAAGAATGTAGTAAGTTTGCTTGTTAGCAAAGATAGGCTTTTACATGTTGAAGGAACAGCAAAGTTTGCAAAAACCCTTGCAAGAGTTCATGGGTTAGATGGGAATATTGCAGAATTTATTGGATATGCACATGATATTTTTAGAGATATCAATCAAGAAAAACTTTTAAAACTTGCAAGAGGGTATAATTTGATTTTAACTGATGAAGAAAAATTACATCCAATATTGCTTCATGGAAAACTGGCTGCTGAATTTTTAAGATTTAGATTTAATGTTGAAGATGAAGAACTTTTAGATGCGGTTAGATATCATACATCTGGTTATAAGAATTTTGGAATATATGGAAAACTTTTATTTTTAGCTGATTCATTGGAAGAGACAAGAAACTATCCAAATGTTAATAAATTAAGAGAAATAGCATTTAAGGATATTGAAATGGGGTATTTTGAGGTTCTTAGAAACAAGTTAATTTATGCTATTGAGAGGAATTTATTTATTTTAAAAGAAAGTATAGAATCCTGGAATGAATTGATAAGGAAGAGAAAGGGAGGTTCAATATGAGAAGAAGGAGAAGAAATACCGGATGGATTTGGATAGTGCTTACTTTGGTTATAATAACAGGGATTACAGGAGCATTTTTTTGGAAAATTTACTCCGTTAAAAATAACGAAGAGTTTAATCTTTCTTATGTAAGTCAATATTTGTTCATTGACAAGTCTAATGAAGAAGGTTTTTATGTTATTGTCAATGGTTCAAAAAGAACAGTCAATATTTTAAAGATAAAAAATCACACATTTGATCCAGAAAAAAAACAGGAAATTAGTTTTTCAAGTCCAATACTTGCTTTAAAAATACTTGGTGAAATGTTCAATGTAAATTCAAATTATAAATATTATGTAGTAGTTGACTCTGGCAAGATTGCAAGTGCTGCAAAAAAGCTCAATATAAATGCAAGTACTTTTGATGATTTATTTAATGTATTGAGTGAAAGAGGATTAAAAATATTCGATTTCTTTAAATTGAATTCGATTTTAAAAGAATTAAGGCCTGAGACTACTTTAAATGCTCCTTCAATTGCTAAATTAATTTATTCTCTTGGTAATTTCAGTGTAAGAATTAAAGATATTCCAACACTAACCAAACGCCCTTTGAGTATAACAGTTGGAGATAGTACATTTGAAAGGATTTATATTGATACAGAAAAAATTCAGCAGTTAAAGAATGATATAGGGGGATGATTTTATGAAAAAGTTATACTTTTTCTTGTTAGTTATACTTGCATCTTTAGCTTTTTCTTTTGATTTTGAACCATATGCTGGATGGAATTTTACAATAGATTCTTCAAATACTAGCAGTTTTTACAGTGTCTTTTTAGATTTTCCATTAACTGTAAATAATGAAACAGAATTTGGAATATCTATTGGTTATATAGGAACAAATAATTTTGTATTACAAAGTTTTGGAAAATATAATATAAAGACATCATTTGGTGTTTTTACAACTTATGGAAAAGGTGGAGCAGTGTTTTCAGGTGATTTTAAACTTAATTCTATTGGCTATTCAGTTTTGGCTGGAGTAAGGTATTATTTTAAAAACTTTTTTGTGGGCTTTTCATATGCTGTGTATTATATTGAAGATGAAAAAATTGGGACGATTCCTTTAGAGGTTGGTTATAAAATAGAATTTTAGGGAGGAATATATTTTGATTAAAGAAGGAGATAAGGTTTTACTATATGGGGATGATGGAAGTAAGATTATTATCACAGTTGAGGCTGGTAAAAAGAAAGGAACACATCTTGGACATGTTAATATGGATGAGCTTATAGGAAGGGAATATGGAGATACAATTGTCTTTGGGAAAAATAATAGGGTCTTTTATATTTTAAAGCCAACTTATATTGATCTAATTTTCAATATGAAAAGAAGAACTCAAATTATATATCCAAAAGATGCATCATATATTTTATTTAAACTTGATATTAAACCTGGCGATAGAGTTATTGATACCGGTGTTGGTAGTGGGGCAATGTGTGGGGCTTTTGCAAGAATTGTCGGAAAAGAAGGGAAAGTATATGGTTATGAAAGAAGAGAAGATTTTTACAACTTAGCTAAAAAGAATTTAGAATATTGGGGATTAGTTGACAATGTTGAGCTAAAATTAAGGGATATTTCAGGAGGTTTTGATGAAGTAAATGTTGATGCTTTAGTGTTGGATGTTCCTGATCCGCACAATTATATTGAACAATGTTGGCAAGCATTAAAAGGTGGAGGAAAGATGGGAATAATCTGTCCTACTACAAATCAAGTTCAAGAGGTTTTGGAAAAGCTATATGAATATCCTTTTATAGATGTAGAGGTTTGGGAAAATCTTATGAGAAGATATAAGCCAAATCCTGAAAGGTTGAGACCTTTCGATAGAATGGTGGCTCATACAACGTATTTGGTGTTTGCTACCAAGGTTCTTAAAAAGTAGGAGGTGTATTAAATGAAAAAGAAAAATTTTATAGTTATAACTGCTGTTATTATTTCTATTTTGGTTGGTACTATTATTTTATCGGGTGCTACAACGGATAAGAATTTTCAGGATAATCTGACCCCACTTGCAGAAACCCTTTATTATATATTAAATTACTATTATGAAATTGATAAAGCAGATATTAATAAGGTAATTGATTATGGTATAGATGGTCTTGTTAAAGGATTAGGTGATGATTTTAGCTATTATTACAACAAGGATGTATACGAAGAAAAAGAGATTGAAAATAAAGGTGAATATGGTGGACTTGGAATTGAAGTTACATACGATGCAGATAGTAAAGCAATAAAGATAATAAGTCCTATGTATGGTACACCTGCCTGGAGAGCCGGTTTAAAAGCTGGAGATTTAATAATTAGTGTTGATGGAAGTTCAGTTCAAGAAATGAGTTATATTGAAGCTGTTAATAGGATGAGGGGGGAGCCTGGGACAAAGGTTAAGCTCACAATTTTACGAGGAGAAGAAGTTTTAGAATTTGAAATTACAAGAGAAATAATAAAGATTACTCCTGTAAAATATGGTTTTGTGGAAACTCAAATAGGAAGGATAGGTTACGTTAGACTAACACAGTTTAATCAACCATCTTCTAAGAAACTTGAAGAAGCATTGAGCAAAATATATGAAAAAGGTGTTGTTGCATTAATATTTGACTTAAGAGATAATCCTGGAGGTTATTTAGATAGTGCTATTGATGTCGCAAGTATGTTTTTAGATGCTGGAAAATTGGTTGTTACAGTAGAACCCAGAGTTGGAAGTATAGAGCGCTACGTAAGTAAAGGAAATGATTTTCCAAAGGTTCCAGTAGCTGTTCTTGTTAATGGTGGTTCAGCGTCAGCTTCAGAAATAGTTACGGGAGCATTAAAAGAAAATAATAGAGCGGTAGTTATAGGTCAAAAGACGTTTGGAAAAGGTTCAGTTCAACAAGGTTTTCCACTAAGTAATGGTGGAGTATTGTTTATTACAATTGCACATTATAAGACTCCAAGTGGGAATGATATTCACAGAGTTGGTATTGAGCCAAATATTTATGTAACACAAGAAGCAACAGATAATGTTGCCCATGAAGAAGAAGTTGTTGATTATACGAAAGAGATTACTGAGGTAAATTTAGATGATCCTTATATAAAAAGAGCTATTCAGTACTTTATTGAAAAAAGATGAAAATAGCATTTGTTGCGTTTTTAATTACTTTAATAAATTTGGCTTTGATTTTAACTATTGCATTTGTATATCAGAAAAATATGGAGATTGTAGAGATACAATCTCCACCTTATTTTTATTTTACTAATCCTTATAGTAACTTATTCTCCAAATTGAAAAAACAGCTTATTTTGCAGAAGATTTTATCTGAAACAAAAATATATGGTAAAAGCCCTTTCTTAGTTGAAAGTATACAAAAGCTTAATGAAGTTAAATATTTTTTGAAGGTTTTTAATGTAAACTATTTTGAAAAAACAGTATCTAAAAAATATTGGTGGGGCACTTCTGAAATTGAAATTTTGCAGTTTAAAGATATTATCTTTTATTACATGCCAGTTGTAGAAGTTGGAAAAACTGGTGAAAGATTTGGAAAAATTTTATTTCACTCTTTAAAAGGTAAGAGGATGTTTTTAGATTCAAAAGATTTAAATCCTATTTCCATTGAGTTATTAAAAAGGTATGGAGTGAAAATTCATGAAAAATGAAAAATATAAATTATTAGTCTTTTTAGAATTTTTAATTGTGTATGTTTTTTCATCGTTTATATTACACGTAAATTATTTTACTTTATCACCCTTTGTACTAAAGTTTTTTATTTTTTATTTTTTGGTTTTAAGTTTGTTTTCATCTATAAAAGGTAAGAAATTTTTATTTTCTGAAATTTCGAGATTGTGGATTTATTCATTTACTCCACTATTATGCTATTTGTTTTTTATAATAGGAATTTATTTTCATATTTCAATTGATTCAAGGTTTTCGTATTTTATTCCCTTTTTGTTTTCAAACTATTATAATCTTGAATATGAATCAAGAAAATATATAACCTTTTTAAGACTTTTTTCGTTTTCTTTCTTTATTTTGGGGGTGAATTAGTTGATTGAAAGATTTGCAAAGTTTCTAATAAAAAAGGCCTCGGTTTTTATTCTTATACTATCACTAATTGGTTTACTATTTGGGATATATAGCTTATTAAATTTAAAAGTTAATGCAGAACTTACTGAGCTTGCCCCGGAAAAAATACCGGAGTTTAAAGATATGGTTAAATTTACAAATGAAAAAGTTGTTTCAAATACCTTGCTTTTAGTTATTGAATTAGAAAATAAAAAGATCAATGTAAATGAGTTTGTTGAAAAATTAAAGGATGCATTTGAAGAAACACCTTATATATCAAAAGCAGAAGCATTTGACGATCCTGAAACGATGCTAAAGTATGGAATTTTTACAATTGATGAAAATAGTTTAACTAATGTTTTAAATTACTACAATGCAGTTATAAATGTTGAGCCAAGGTCTGCTATAGATTTTAGATTTTGGAGAAACTTGGGGGTAGCTATTTCCACTGTATCAGAATATGCTAATAGTTTTTTGTCAAGAAGTGGTATAAAAAAGTATTATTTAATTTCGAATGATGGAAATGTAATATTAATGAATTTTTCCATGAGTAAGCCAGTAACGGATATTGATTTTCTAAACAAAGCAATTCCAGATTTAAAAAATATAGCTAGCAAATTATCAAAAGAATTTGAAGCAAATATTCTATTTAGTGGTTCTGCGATGAATAATTATATAGGAAACAAGCAAGTAACGAAAGATTTTCAAATTACAACAATTGTTTCTCTTGTTGGTATATCACTTCTATTATTAATTTCATACGGTAGTTCTAAGACTATGTTATTCATGTTTTATTCAATGATACTTGCTATGGGTACAAGTCTTGGAATTATAGTATTACTTTTTAAGCAAATTAATATTATTACTTCTTTTGTAAACGCGATGCTTCTTGGACTTGGAATTGATTATGGTATTCATATAACTGCAAAAATACATGAGAATTTGAGAATATATGGAAAGACAAATGAAAGCATTGTTGAAGCTTTCAAGGAAAATTTTACTCCTTCATTTGTCTCTGCAATAACTACTTCCATTGCTTTATTAGCACTTGCTCTCAGTCCTTCAAAGCCTTTACAGGAAATGGGAATATCTTCTGGAATAGGTGTAATGATATTTTTTGTTTATATGAACTTTCTAGTTCCTGCTTTTTATTCTAGGTTTCAACAAAGTATAAGTATTCCTAAAAAAGAGTACTTTTCAAGTTTTTTAGAGCTACTTAGAAGAATAAAACCTATAAAAGTACTTGTGTGGTTTGCAGTTATTATTTTTTCAGCATTTTCATACCTAGCTGTAAAGAATTTTTCCTATACTCCACCAGGACTTGTACCAGAAAATTCTGAAGCTGTTAAAGCTCTTGAAATTGCAGAAGAAAAGTTTGGAGAATTTGGTGTTGGACAAATTGTAATTGCCGCAAAGAGTATAGATGAGTTGAAAGAAATTAAAAACGAGATAGAAAATTCTAAGTATTTTTCAAATACTTTTTCATTACTTTCGTTTGTCGAAGAGCCTGAAAAACTGGAAGAAATAAGGCCGAGTTTTTATGAGACGGTTTACAAGGTTATAAATGAACCTATATTAGATGTAGTATTTAAAAAGTATGGTTTATATAATAGCCTTTTGGAAACTTTGAGTTTGCTAAGAACAGCCAAAACATACGATGATGTTATTTCAAGTATAGAAAAAGATATTCCAGCATTATTTTTCTATGATACTAATAATACTAGATATTATTTGCTTTATGCTAAAGAAAAAGTTTCGTTGTGGAGAGATAATAACTTAAAAAAGATTTTTGATGAAGAACTTAAAGGAAAAAAGGTATTTGGATATCCAGCATTATTTTACAAAGTAATGGTATATTTGATTAATTCAACGAGCAAAGCGGTATATTTTGTGTTTTTAGCGATAATAATTACACTTTTGATTGATTTAAGGAGTTTTTTAAAGTCTTTGAAAGTGACTTTCTATGTGGTTCTTTCAATATTAGCTACCATTGGTATAGGTTATGTGGCTTTAAAAATAGATTTAACGTTTTTAAATCTTTTAATAATTCCAATTTTTCTTGGAATTGGTGTAGATAGTATGGTTCATTTATCACACAGTATACTTCATGGAAGAGATAGTATTATGAAGACAGAAAAAGCTGTAACTATTTCTGTTTTAACTACGATAATTGCATTTGGAAGTTTTATTTTAGCCCAAGGAGAGCTTTTAAAAGAATTTGGAGAGCTTGTTTCAATAGGCTTGCTTGTTTCATGGTTTGTTAGTATTTTTGTTTATTTAAGTAATGCTGATAAGCCAAAAATATGATCTCGTGTTTAGCTATTGTGGTTTGAATTAAGCTATTTATATTATACTTTTCATTATGATATTAATATTATTTTGAATAAAAAAATCTCCTTCTTACGTTAGCCAAGAAGGAGATTTTCAGTATTATTTATTACTTATTTAATAGATTTTTGTACACTTCCAAAACTTTTTGTACGGATATTTCGATTGAATAATTTTCTTTTACAAAATTAATAGCATTTTTTGAAAGTTTGTTATATAATTCTTCATTTTTTAAAACCCTCAAAATTTCATGTGCAAAATCATTCTCGTTTAATTCTCTAATCATTATTCCTCCTGCATTTTCATGATTTAATAAATCATATACTCCCATTTTTCCTAATGCTACTACTGGTGTTCCAGCAGCCATAGACTCTAATATTACTAGTCCTTGGGTTTCTGTATAGGATGCAAATATAAATAAGTCGGCTTGTTTATAAGCATCGATCACTTTTTCTCTAGGTTGTGCACCTGCAAAAATAATATTTTTTTGTAAACTGTATTCAATAACTATTTCTTCTAATTTATGTCTTTCGGTTCCATCACCGATAATTATAAATTTAATATTTTTTTCTTCTTGAAAAATTTTATGAAATACGTTAATTAAAAAATCTACATTTTTTTCAGGTCCTAATCTACCAACAAATAAAAGTATTTTTTCATTGGGTTTAATATTGTATTCTTCTTTTATATTCCATTCTATTGGTTTATTAAATTTATTTACATCAATCCCAGTTGGTATTACAACTACATGTTCTTCAGGCACACCATAGCTTACTAATAAATTTTTAATATTATTTGTTGGAGAAATAACTTTATCAAGTTTTAAGCACCAGTTTTTAATCATTTTTTGTGTTTGTTTTAATGTTGGTCTTATAATTAGAGGCAAATAGTTTCTATAATATTCGTACATTGTATGGTGAGTTCCAACGTGTTTTATTTTTAAAATTCTAGATAAAAATTCTGCAAGAATTCCCATTGAAAAGGGGTCCTGCGAGTGTATTATATCTAAGTTTAATTTTTTTATTTTAAAAATGTCTGTTGAAATTGGTAATGCAATTCTTTGTTCTTTCTCAAATAGAAATTTAATAGCAGGAAATTCAAAAACGTTTTTTTCGTTTCTCTTATAATTTTTAGAATATTTTGGTACAAATAAAAATACATTATGCCCTAATTTTTCCATTTCTTCTTTGTATAATTTTATAGCAGTTGAAACACCATTTTTTTGAGGGAAGTATACGTCAGAAAATATTCCAATATTCATTTAATCACTCCTTTTGTTAAATATTTTATATATAATTCTTAAAGAATATACTAATAATCTATTTAATCGAATCTTGTTTTTATTAGAATATCCAAAATTTTTTAAAGGTCTAAAAAATGATTTATTACCGGCGTTGTGAACAATATAAATTAATTCATTATTTTTAAATAATTTTCCGTTTTTAATAGTTAAGGAGCTAATATGAGTTGTAGGAATAAAATTATAGATGTCTTCTAATTCTTCAAAGCCATGTTTGTATAAATAATAGTTAATTAACAACTGATCAAGCCCCCAAGTGTTTAAATTTTTTAAGTTATTAATTAAAAATTCAAGTAAAGAAATAAAAGAATCTTTGTTTCCAAATATGACACCAGCGTTTATCATTTTTTTATTGTGTAGTAAAGATTTAATATTGTTTATAAGAGTTTTATCTAGATTATTTTCTTTTAAAACAAGTGACATTGGTGGGGCTATATCTTCACATACAACTAAAAAATTTTTAATTTTTGAATTTAGTATTTTTGAAATATCATTTTGAAATATAATATCTCCGGAGTCACAAAATAGTAAATTTTTGTAATTATTATTATTAATTAAGAAATTATATAATTCTATAAAACGAGCATTTACAATATTACCTTTTGTATTAGCTTTTTTTACTAAAACATTTTCTTTTTTTAGTTTAGTTAAAATATTACTACTTAATCCAAAGTCAATTACTAGAATATCAGTGTTGTTAAGATTAACATTATCTTTTAAAGACATTAACCAATCATTGTATAGAAACTGCTCATATTTTTGATTACATGCTGTTGCAATAAGATTTTTCAATTGGATCACCCCTTAAAATGAATATTTTTAATCAATTTTCTTAGACTTTTTTAATTTTTTTTTTGATTTATTTTAATTCACTATTTTTAGTTTTTTTAGTCATTAAATTGAAAAAGCTCAATAGAAGCCCAAAAAGAATTTGAAGATAATAAGTTGCAAATCTCCAACCTATTATTGACAAAAATACTCCTTTTTGTACTTTTAAAATTGATGAAAAAATTATCTGATAAGTTATTTCTATTGTTCCACTAGCTCCAGGTGTAGGAATGTAAAAAATAACCATATTTAATAATAACATTGTTCCAAAAACTATAAGAAAGTTGTTAAAACTATTATTTAAATTGGTATATCTTAAAAACATATAGTATAATGAATAAGCTTGTAAAATTAGGACTAGTAGGTTTAAAAAAATGTCTAATATCATTATATATATTTTTTCTTTCCATAAAAATTTTATACTATTTTTTAAATTATTTGACCATTCTAAATACTTTGTTTTTATTTTTTTTAATCTTTTAAATTTCAAAATGTTTGTTAACTTAATTATGATATCAGAATTTGAAAATACTATAAGAATTAGAATTAAAGTTATAGTTGATACAAATAACCCGAGATTAATTAGAGTAGATTCAATGGTTGTCCCTTTTAAAGAAATTATCACATTTTTATATGAAATAATAGCAATTATTAAATTTAGTATCATTGTAGTTATAAATCTAGAAACAACAACATTTGTAGAATGTTCTAAATCGAAACCTAGCTTGTTTAAATGGTAAATTTGGTATGGTTGACCTCCGGCTGCAAATGGAGTAATTGATGAAAAAAATAACCCCATAACGTTGTTATAAAATAGTTCAAAAAAGTTTAGTTTTATTTTGAATTGTTTTAAGATAATTATATACCTTAAAGTATCTATTGTGTAAACCATAAGATAGATAAAAAAAACAAATACAATATCGATCAATTTTATATTTTTTATTTCATTTAATATGTTTGTCTTATAGAATTTTCCCATAAAAAGTATTACAAATAATCCAATAAAGATTGAAAAGAGAATTCTAATTACGTTTTTTTGATTTTTTTTCATATTTTCTCACCTAATTTGAAAAAATTTAAGTTTTTAAATGTAATAAAAATTTTCATCAAAATTTAACTTGCAAAGAGATAAAATATTTTTTATCTACAAATAAACTTTTAAGTGATAAAAATTTATAATCAATTTCTAGACTAAAAATGTTATAAACTTGATCATAAGTATTTATTACTGAAGATTCTGGTGTGGGGTTAACATTACCACTCCAGCTGTCCCAAAACCATTTCCATCTAATTTTGCTACTCCTATCATCTATTACCATACCCTTTACCAGAAAATTGTATTCTGTTGAAATTTTAAAATCGTTCTTTGAAAAAGAAAAACCTAAACTAAGCATAGTGGCATCAGGCCCATATTTAAAACCAAGAGGATAGTCCATCAAACTTCTTGATGGGAAAGAATTATTATCTATGTAAAAGTGTCTAACATTAACCCTTAAATATGGCAAATAATTTGTTATGTACATCCATTCACTTGTAAAGTCATACTCAATCCATACATTAAATGTCTTATAGTCTAGAGACATTCCAAAATTATATCCGTAAGCATCTGGTTTATAATTTGACCCAACTTCGGTTGGGCCATTAATATCATCAAGACAAAATTCACCGTAAATTGAAATATTACTAACTTTTACATTAAAGTCAATTGAAGATAATACGTTTGAATAACCTTCACCGTAAGTATTATGGAAAAACATTAAAGGATTTATGTCAATTATGTCAGGAAATTTTCCACCAACTACATTTATTTCACCGATTCCAAATCTAAAATTGTCTATAAAAAAATCAAATCTGTGAGCAGCGATAGTTTTTACAGGCTCAAAGAAATTTGTTGATGGGGTATGTTTTTCAAAATAGTTTCTTTGAACTTCTTGTTCATATGATGATAGTAGTGGATAGGAAGATATCAAGTGGTATGTATATTTGAAAAAATTATTTTTTGTTGAAAAAGTAATGTTATCTTGGAAAGTTGTATTTGATATTGAAATTGGAAATTTTGAATCTCCCCAATGCAATGGGAACCTTCCAATTCCAATGAAAATATTATCAGATATATAACCTAAGAGGAAATTTTCTGGACCATTCATATCAAAAGTAGGCTTTCCATCTACCAAGAAAAAATTGGTAGAAGGATCTTTTACTTTTGAAATGATTTCTTTTTGAAACGGAATATTTGTGTACAATACAAGATTTTGGAAATTGTAGAAAAGACTTATTTCTAAAAATGGCTTTACTTTTTCAAACAAATAAAAAACGTTTTCTGATGGATTTGTTGGATATCCATTTCCATCTCCATGGAAAATAACAAAGTCATTACTCCAATTATAAAATGAGTACATGATATTAATTGAAAATTTATTTTCAAAATTATTTTCAAAATTTTTTGAAGAGTAAAATATAAATTCTGAAAAGTAAATGCTTGAAAGGAGCAATAAAAAGATAATAAATTTTTGTTTTAGCATTTATTTCCTCCATATACTATACAACAATGTTTTTCAGCAAAAAGAAGCCTTACGATTTCAGGGTCAAAATACTCAACAATGAAATCATGTGAATTATAATTTTTTATAATTTCTAATATTTTTCCCTTTTCTTCTTTGAAAATGTTGCTTTTAATATTTTGATAGAATTGTCTCATACCAATGTATGAGGTTGTTTTAGCAATAATTTTGACTGATACATTTTCAACTTGGTTTTCAAACTTTTCAAAATATTTTTTTGCGTTTTCTAATTCTTGGTTATTAAAATAATAAAAACCATAAAATAGATTATATTCTGGAGTTTTTTCAAAGATTTTGAGTTTTGATTCGTCAAATTTTCTATTATTAACTATACTCCACGCAGCTTGTGCAAAATTGGCTTTTATACAATATTCCTTTGGATTTGGAATTGTTCCCTCTTTTATACTGTAGTTAACATTTAGACAGTAGCTTTTCGTATTTTCTGTTTCCAAACTTTTCTGCTTTGTTATGTATAACAAAAGTTCGGTAAATTTTTTATGCATTACTGCGCTTTTAACAATGCCAACATCTTCTAAAGTATTTATATAAACTTGATGAATGATTTTGAAAAAATCATCTATTTTTGAAATTAAAGATAATATTTTAGAAAAATTTGAAGAATTACCTTCTATTAGATAGTATTCTAATAATAGAAGATACGGGTATTTTGAATCAGGAAAATTTTTAACAAATTGTATAATTTCTTTTATTACATCCTCTCGATTATACATTCTAGAGAGAAGATGGTTATACTTGAAAATAACATCATTTTGGTTTTCTAGTAAGGTTTTATTTTTTTCAAATTTACCTTCTAGAATATTTAATAATGCCAAGAATAATGTTCTTTTTTCAGGAGATTTTTCATTTATCAGAAATTTTCTTAATGTTTTTATAACATCCATTACTGAAGAATCATAGTCCTGTGAATTAATATCAAATATTGACAAAGTTTTATCAGTGGCAAGATTTGCTTCTTTTGTAATTTTTTCTTTTAGAATTTTTATTTGTTCCAGATCCTGAACTTTTTTTGATTTTTTTTCTGATTTATTTTTTATTTTCCCTTTTTTTATTAAATCTTTTTCCAATTCTTCTTTTAGTTTTAATATATTCTTTAATTTATCATCATTATTATTCATGCATTAACACCTCACAATAGTTTGTTATGTTTAAAGCTATAAAATCCATTGCCAATTATAACATGATCAAGTAGTTTAATTCCAATTATTTCTCCAGCCTTTTTAATTTTTAAAGTAAGTTCTCTATCTTCTTTGCTAGGCCTAACATCACCTGAAGGGTGATTGTGTACAACCACAACATAGCTAGCAGAGTTTTTAATAGCTTCTCGATATATTTCTCTTGGATGTGCAAGGCTTGTATCTGTAAGGCCAATTGTTATATCTTTGGTAGAGATTTCGTGTAGTTTTGAGTTTAAGGATATAACCCTAACAACTTCTTGTTCAAAATGCTTCATGTCAAGACAATGCTCGTATATAAGCTCTGGGGAATTTAGAAATTTCCCTTTTCTATCTTCCAATAGATATCTTTTTGAAAGTTCCATTGCTGCTAGTATGGTAACTGCTTTAACTGTTCCAAGGCCTTTTACCTTACACAGCTCATCAATTGAAGCGGTACTTATTTTTTTCAAGCTCTTGTCAAAAGTTTCAAAAAGATTTTTTGAAAGTTTTAAAACATCTAAGTCTTTTGTCCCTGTTCTTAAAAGTATAGCCAGTAATTCTTCTGTGCTTAGATTTTCAACACCTTCATTTATTAATTTCTCCCTTGGAAGCATCTATTATCCCCCTATCCCATAAGATATCCCAAACTTTTGAAATGGGAAGACCAACTATATTAAAATAATCACCTTCAATTTTTTCTACTAAAACACTTCCAAGTTCTTGAATTCCATACCCGCCAGCTTTATCAAAAGGTTTTGCAGTATTAATATAAAATTCAATTAATCCTTTTGAAAGATTTTTGAATTTTACATTTGTTTTTTCAGAGAAAGTTATAACTTCATCTTTAAATTTAATTGTAACCCCAGTAATTACAGTATGCCATTTTCCTGATAGACTTTTAAGCATTCTAAAGGCTTCTTTATAATCCCTTGGTTTTCCAAATATTTCTTTGTTGAGTGTTACTACAGTATCTGCAGCAAGAACTACACCATCTTTTTTAATACTCATCGCTTTTAAGTATGATAATTTTTCAGCTAAAAGTTTAGGGTCTCTTTCTTTAATATTTTCATCTAGATTTGAAGGTATAACTTCAAAATCTATTTTTAGTAATTTTAATAACTCAATCCTTCTTGGGGATTTTGAGGCCAAAATTATTTTCATCTATTATTTCCTCCATTTTTTTTGCAAGGTATGCATTAATAATTGCCGAAATTAGTCCTAATCCTATCATCAAAGGTAAAAAAGAAAAAATTGCACTACTTTTTATTAAAAAACTTCCAACCAAAACTTGAACAAAATTATTACTAATCATACCAATGATACTTAAAGTTGTGTAACTAAAAATCTTTGTTTTAGAAAATATCCATTCAAAAGCTGCAGCAGAGATTATTCCAAAAAAGCCCATGAAAAAAGGTGGTGTAAATAAAATTCCTGAAAAGAGTGAGCCGATAATTGTTTTAAGTGTTCCTACAAGAATTCCAGCTCTAAACCCGAGATTTACAACGGTGTAAAGAATAACAAAATTTGAAAACCCCCATTTTCCTCCTGGCACTGGATATGGTATAAAACGTTCAACAACAAACATTACCGAAGAAATGGAAATAAGTAGTGAATAGATTACCAGGTTTGTAGTTCTTGAGTTTGTGATTCGATTACTATCTTGTTGGGAACGCAAATTATTTTTCCTCCTCTTTTTATTTTACCAGTTTTTTCACAAATTTTCAGGGGACATGTTGAATCTGTAACCCAAACATTTTCACCATCATAGTGAACTATAGTTAATATTTTTCCTTCTTTATCTTTTACCGGATAGACTCCAGGTGTTTTTAGTTCAGTATATATTTTACCGTCTAATTTTACCAAAAATAATTCATTTTCTCTATTGGTTGTTTTTAAAGTGAAAAAAACGGTTATTAATATAACCGCAAGAATCAAGAAAATATCAATTTTCTTAAATGTTTTCATATATTGTCACCTTGCCGTTAATTATTATTGCACTTAAAAAATTTTGATCAAACATGTATGGAATATCCAAAAGTTCATTTGTATTCCAAATTGCAATGTCACATTTGTAGCCGGGTTCAATTTTTCCATTTTCTATACCCAAAACATATGAAGAATTTAGAGTATATGCAGTTAATATCTCTTCTGGTTCCATTTTTAAAAATCTAAGTGCAAGATGAAAGATAAATGCAGGATTAAATATAGGGCATGAACCTGGATTGAAATCAGAACCAATACTAATTGCAGCACCATTATCTATTAGTTTTCTTGCTGGTGCAAAATCCTCTCCCAGATAAAAACTTGTTCCAGGCATTAATGTAGCGACAGTATTTGAATTTGCAATTTGAGAAATGTCTTCATCACTTATTTTTAGTAAATGATCAGCTGATATTGCACCAAGCTTAATAGCAAGTTTTGCAGCACCTACGTTTTCAATTTCATCTGCGTGAAATCTAATTTTAAAACCTTTATTTTTGGCAAATTCAAAAAATTCTTCAATATCTTGTGGTAAAAAGACTCCTTTATCGCAGAAAACATCTATTGTATCAGTGAATTCTTTGATGTCATCAAGCCATTTTTTTACTTCATCTATGTAATCTTTTTTATTTACATCAATAGGAATTGCGTGCAAGCCCAAAAAAGTAGGAATTACTTTAACATCTTGTATCTCGTTTAAAATTTTCATAGCTTTTAGTTGTTTTAATTCGGAAATTTTTTCAAGCCCATATCCACTTTTTCCTTCAATTGCTGCGATACCGTGTCTTTTAAATAAGCTTAAATATTTAAGATTTTGCTTTACAATTTCATCTGTTGTTGCATTTCTTAGCATTCTAACACTACTATGTATTCCTCCACCATTTGCAAAGATTTCAGAGTAGGATTTTCCTCTTGCTCTTAAATAAAATTCTTTTGCTCTGCTTCCAAAAAATGGAATATGTGTATGAGCATCTACAAAAGCAGGTGTAACAAGTTTTGCTTTTATGGTAAAATCATCAGTTATTTTGTGCTTTTTTATGTCTACTATTTTCCCCTTATTTAATATGATATCTACATCAAATGCTTCAAAAATTTTTTTCATTTCATTTCCTTTTTTTGGTGCTTGCCCAGAAGGGCTAATAAGATGTTCTGCATGGATTCTTAACATTTATTTCACCCCACAAGAAAAGCTATAATAGCAATTAAAATACAGTAATATGAAAATATTTTTAATTTTTTAGATATAGTTAGCTTTTTTAAAATTAACAGACTTAACAACCCAGAAAGAAATGCTACAAGACCAGAGATTAGGATGTAACTATTTAATTCAATTTTGCTAGTTTCAAGTATTCCAGCTCCAAGTATTACAGGAATTCCCATTAAAAAAGAATATTTTAGTGCTTTTTCTCTCTTTAAACCGACGGTTAATGCTCCAAAAAGTGTTATTCCGCTTCTTGAAATTCCTGGGAAAATTGCTATCATTTGAAATAAACCTATTATAAAAGCATCAATGTATGATATATTAAAAAAGTCTTTTTTCCCTTTTAGCTTGTCTGAAACAAACAATGATGCAGCAGTTACCAGAAAAAAGAAAGAAATAATTTTTAGATTTGAAAAAGAATTTTCTATTGTTGAATTAAAAAGAAATCCAAAAATTGCAGCTGGAATAGTTGAAATAATAATTTTTAAAACTAATGAATAATACTCTTTTTTTAGTGTAAACATCCCTTTTAAAATTTCAACTATTTCTTTCCAAACAAACACTATAATTGCAGCCAAGGTTGCAAGGTGTAAAAATGCAAAATTTGAAATATTAGGTTCAATATTAAATAAATAAGAAAATAAAGTTAAATGTCCAGAACTTGAAATAGGTAAAAATTCTGTTAATCCTTGAATTAGCCCTAACACTATTTGATTCATTTTTTTCCTCCTTAAGGTGTAATTTTTCCCGCGTATGGTCCGTAGGTTACAACTAAACTTCTTAATTTTTCTAAATCAAGTGAATTAAAATATTCTTTTGCTGTAGTTATGTCTGGAAATGCTCCAAGACATAGGGTATAGAAGGTTTTGTTATTTCTTTTAAATCTCATTGAATATGATACGTAACCATTTGCTTTTAAAGTCATCATATCCTGAAAAATTTGTTCCGGGTGTTCTCCTGTTTTAAGAAAAATAGTATACACACTTTTTCCAGGGATAAGTCCAGGGATTTTTACATCTTTTATTGGTAAAACTACAAAATAGGTGTTTTCTGAAAGGATATTTATAAGAAAACTTTTGTATTTTTTAACTATTTTAAGAGCGTTTTCTTTGTCAATTACAAAAGTTGATACTTCGGTTCCTTTGTCCAATATTTCAATGCTATGGGCAATTAACTTGTTATAGTCAAATTCTTCAAAACTTATCATAGTTTCAGTTGAAGGCAAAGAAAATTCTGGAAGCTTTTCACTTCCAGAATTTTCTTTATTTAATTCTAAAGGTTTTGGAATGTAAATTACGTCTACTTTAACAGCTGCTTTTTTTACATACAAAAATATTGTTGAAGTTAAAAAAAGCAAAGTGAGCAATGATAAAACTAATATAATACTGCTTATTATTTTAAACTCAAGTGGTGTGAAGTTTTTTCTAGGCAGCTTATAAGCCCTCCTCAGCGTATTTTAATAACAAGTCGATTGTTGCCTCAACATCTTTTTTATGAACCATTTCATTTGGTGTATGTATATATCTAGTTGCAATTGATACTGTTGCACTTGGTATACCGGCCTTTGTATGTTGATATCCTCTTGCGTCTGTACCACCAAATATTAATACTTCCATTTGATATGGTATGTTGTTTTTTTCTGCTAAATCTTTCAGAGTATCTATTATTTTCTTGTCACTTATTGATGCATTATCTTTAACTTTTATACACGCACCATTTCCAAGCTTCATTGGGACTCTTTTATATCCTTTTGGAGTATCTCCGGCTGCAGTAACATCAATTGCAATAGCAACGTCAGGGTCAATATTATAACCTGCAACGGTTGCTCCAACCAATCCCACTTCTTCCTGAACGGCAAATACACCATATACTGAGTTTTTGGGATTTTTAAGTTTTTTAAATAATTCTATGATTACAGCACAACCTATTCTATCATCTATTGATTTTGAGATGTAATAATCACCTTGTTCGATAAAGTATCCATCGAAAGTTCCAAATGTTCCAATTGGACATAATTTTTCTGCTTCCTCTTTACTTTTTGCACCAATGTCTACGTATAATTTATCAAAAGACAAATTTTTAATGTTTGATACCATATCACTACCTGTTTCACCTTCAACTCCTACAATTCCAATGATATTTCCAAATCTAAGTTTAGATTGTAATATGGTATATGGTGAAACTCCACCAACCATGTCAACTCTTAAAAAACCGTTATCATCGATATTTGTAACAACTACACCTATTTCATCCATATGTGCGTCAAAAAGAACCTTTTTATCAGAAGAACCTTTTTTCCAAACAATGAGATTTCCAAGTTTATCAACTTCGTATCCGTCTATGAAACCTTCAAGTTCAGAGAGAATAACTTCTCTTATTTGATGTTCTCTACCACTTGGACTGTGAGTTTCTGTTAATTTTTTAATTAATTCTTTCATCGAAAAACCTCCTTTTATTTTTTTCAATTTTATTATACACTACTAATATGAAAAATGGCAAATGGAAGAAGGTGAAGAATGTTGACACTATTGGAGAAATTCATACAGAAAATTGAGGAATATAATTTAATAGAAGAAAATGACAGAATATTAGTGGCGGTTTCTGGGGGAGTTGATTCATCAGTTCTTTTAAACTTATTAGAGAAGGTACAAGATTATTTTAAATTTAGTATTTTTTGTGCAACAGTTGATCATGGTATTAGAAAAGAGTCAAAAGAAGAAGTAAAATTTGTTTACAATATGGCGCAATCACTTAATGTTGAATGTTTTATAAAAGAGTTTGATGTTCCATTATACGCAAAAGAGAATAAATTATCAATAGAAGAGGCAGCAAGAAAGTTGAGGTATAAATTTTTGAATGAACTTGCAGAGAAAATTAATGCAAATAAAATAGCAACAGCTCATAATTTGAATGATCTAGCTGAAACTGTACTTTTTAGACTTGCGCGTGGTACTGGTCCATTTGGTATATACGGAATGAAACCTAGAAATGGGAATATAATACGTCCCCTTTTGTTTTTTGAAAGAAAAGAAATCGAGCAATTTGCAACTGAAAACAAAATACCGTTTGTGATTGATAAAACAAATTTTGATACAAAATATACAAGAAATTTTATTAGGCATAAGATTATACCTATTTTTAAAGAAATTAATCCCTTATTTGAACAAGCTGTGTTAAGATTTGTAGAAAATGTATGGGAATTGGACAGTTTTGTGGAAGCAAAATTAAATGTTGAAACATTTGAGTTTGAAGGAAGAATATTTTTTAGAGTACCAAAAGATGAATATGTTCTTGTAGAATTTATAAGAAGAAAAACAATGGAGCACTTTGGAAGAGCCCCTGATAAAGAAAAGCTGGATAGATTGAAAAAGAATCTTTATAAGACATCTTTTAAAATAAGTTTTTGGGGGAATTATGGAGTTGAAATTTCATACGGATATGGAGTTTTAGGAAAATTTATGGAACATATGAACTATGAGTATAGTATGGACTGTCAAAATAATGTTAATTTTGGCCCATTTGTGGTTAAATTTGGAAATAATGGTATAATATTTAAGAAAATGGATATAACCATTAGAAATTATAGATTTGGAGATAAAACAAAGGGAGGTAAGAAATTAAAAGAAATATTTGTAGAAAAAAAGGTTCCTTCATTTATTAGAAGAATTATTCCTGTTTTTGTGGATGAAGATGGTTATGTATTTTATATTCCAAATGTGTTTCTTGATAGGGATTATTTAGCAAAAGAAGAGAATGGAATAGCAATTAAGGTGGAAATGAAAGGAGGTTTTTGGTTTTGAATAGAGGAATTGGTTCGATAATAATTGGGTTGTTGATTATTTTAAGCCTATTTTGGATTTTTGAAAGTGTATTTTTTGGCGGAGCATCGTCAGATGTAACGATGCATTATAGCGATTTTCTTAAGAGATTAAATTCAGATTCAGTGGATATTGCAGAGGTAGTTATTAAAGATGATGGAAACGTGTTGTTAAAAACAATTTCAGGAAGACGATACAATGTCTATGCTCCTTGGGTGAAATATGATATTGATTTGATTAATTCAATGGTTAAAAAGGGAATAAGAGTTACTGCTGAAAAAGGTGTGGACAGCTCATTCTGGGTAAATCTTGTGGGAAATTTACTATTTTTTGTTTTAATGCTTGTAATGTTCGGCTTTTTGATAAGAGGACTTGGTGGTAGAAACAATCAGGCATTTACTTTTACAAAAAGTAGAGCAGAAAAAGTAATGCCTGGTAAAAAGAAAATAACTTTTAAAGATGTAGCAGGTGTTGATGAAGCTGTAGAAGAGCTTCAAGAAATAGTAGAATTTCTAAAAAATCCTGGAAAGTTTAACAAAATAGGTGCAAGAATGCCTAAAGGTGTGCTTTTGGTTGGGCCTCCGGGAACTGGAAAAACCTTACTTGCAAGAGCAGTTGCAGGTGAAGCCAACGTTCCATTTTTCCATATAAGCGGTTCTGATTTTGTTGAGTTATTTGTCGGTGTTGGTGCTGCAAGGGTTAGGGATTTATTCAATAAAGCAAAGGAAAGTGCACCTTGTATAGTATTTATAGATGAAATTGATGCGGTAGGAAGACATAGAGGAGCAGGTCTTGGTGGAGGGCATGATGAAAGAGAGCAAACACTAAACCAGCTGCTCGTTGAAATGGATGGATTTGATGTAAGAGAAGGTATTGTTGTAATGGCTGCAACAAACAGACCCGATATACTTGATCCTGCTCTGTTAAGACCTGGTAGATTTGATAAGAAGGTGATAGTTGATCCACCAGATGTAAAAGGAAGAGAAGAAATATTAAAAATTCATTTGAGAGGGAAACCAATAAGTGAAGATGTTGATGTAAAGGTTTTGGCAAAAAGAACAACAGGATTTGTTGGAGCTGATTTAGAAAACCTTGTAAATGAGGCGGCCCTTCTTGCGGCAAGGGATGGAAGAGATAAGATGAATATGACTGACTTTGAAGAGGCTATAGATAGAGTAATAGCTGGACCAGCAAGAAAATCAAGACTTGTTTCAGAAAAACAAAAGAAAATAGTAGCATATCATGAACTTGGGCATGCTATAGTTGGCACGGAACTTCCAAATTCAGATCCAGTTCACAAAATATCAATAATTCCACGTGGTCATAGAGCATTAGGTTTTACTTTACATTTACCAGCGGAAGACAAGTATTTGATCAGTAAAAATGAGCTTTTGGACAATATAACAGCTCTCTTAGGTGGAAGGGCGGCAGAAGAAATTGTCTTTGGTGATGTGACAAGTGGTGCGGCAAATGATATTGAGCGTGCAACTGAGATGGCAAGAAAAATGGTTTGTGAACTTGGAATGAGTGAAAATTTTGGGCCACTTGCTTGGGGAAAAACTGAACAAGAAGTCTTTCTTGGTAAAGAAATTGCTAGAATGAGAAATTATAGTGAAGAAGTTGCAAAAATGATTGATAGTGAGATACAAAATATTGTTGGAAGATGCTACAATAAGGCAAAAGAGATATTGTTGAAGCATAGAAAAAAGATGGATGAACTTGCTGAAATTTTATTGGAAAGGGAAGAAATAAGCGGTGAAGAATTAAGAGAGCTTCTTGTTAAGGGGGATGAAAGATTTGTGGAGGAAGATAGAGGGGATAAGCAAGACGATTGATTTTACTCCTGATGAAAGTTATCTTTGGGATGAAGATGATGAGATGAGAAATTATCATTTTGTTTCTTCTTCTAGTCTTGCTCGTGTGGCTTTTAAACTTGGTGCGGATATGGTTAAAGATTTTTTACCTGAGGATTTGATATCAGTTGTGTCAGAGTTTACTGTAAAACATTATATGCCGGTAGTTATTGGAGCTAAACTTGTTGTTGGTGTGAGAGTAAAGTCGGTTGATGGAAATTTGATAAATTTTTCCGGTTTGATTACCAAAGACAATAAAAAAGTTGCGGAAGTAGAATTTACTCGAGTTATAGTTTCAAGAAATTATCTTAGGAGGAAAGCAGTTGAGGAGACCACGTAAGAGTGATGATTTTAAAGAGTATTCATATGTAAAAAAATTTAGCGATTCTGAGATAAGATTAAACAGTATTAATGGCAACCGTGGGGTTGCCTTAATTTTTCCAAATAATTATACTGTTGCTGCAAGTTCACTATCTTGGAGTTGGGTTCAGCAGCTATTTTGGGAATACAATACCCCAGTGGAAAGATATTTTTATGAAAGATGGTTTAAAAAATTTTATTCAATAGAATCTTTTACTCCACTTGATGAAAATAAGGTTTTTTTATTTTCTTTTCATTTTGAACCTGATATTGAAAATATAGTGGATATATTAAAAAAACAGGGGATACCAATTTTAAAAAATCAAAGAAATGAAAATCATCCTACTATAATCGTAGGTGGAGCAATAACCTTTTTTAATTTAGAACTTGTAAAGCCTATTGCGGACGTTATAGTAATCGGAGATTTAGAGGATAAAGTTGAGCAAATCTCAGAGGGGATTAATATTTTACTAAAGGATAAAGAAAGTGGATTAGAGTTTTTAGAAAAAATTGAAAATGTAATAGTTAATGAGCAAAAAAATTACACGTTAAGTAATTTTGATATATCAAAAAAGCTTCCCGCTTCACACATTATTACTAGATTTTCAGAATTTGGAGAAAAAAGGCTTATAGAAATTGGACGTGGATGCATAAGAAGATGTAAATTCTGTGTTATGGGAAATACAAAAAAGCCTGTAAAGTTTGTAAAAACAGATCTTATAGAAGAATTATTAAAAGATGAAAAATATCCAATTGGTATAATTAGTGCGACTATAACAGATTATCCATGGCTTGATGAATTACTCGATCTTTTGGAGTACTATAAAATTAAATTTTCGGTATCATCTATGAGGGCAGACGGAATTACAAAAAGACTTTTAAGGCTTTTAAAACAAAGTGGTCAAAATACATATACGATAGCACCAGAAGGTATTTCTCAAAAAATTAGAGACGTTATGTTAAAAGATCTTAATGAAGAAGAATTGTTAACTGCTCTTGAGATGGGAAGAATGGAGAAATTTTCAAGTGTTAAATTGTATTATATCGTTGGTTTTGATGAAGAAGATAATGAAGATTTTAATGAACTTAAATCTTTTATTGACAAGGTAAAAAAGCTTGGATATAAATCTATTACTTTAAGTATTAATCCTTTGATTCCAAAGAAAAACACACCATTTTATGGAAGAAAATTTATAAGTGAGAGAAGGTATAATGAAATAAGGAAGTGGATGTATGAAAATTTAAAGGGAGTAAAACTTCACTTTGAAAGTTATAAAATTTCTAAAAAGCAGAATTTATACAATAATATTAGTTTTGAAGAATTAATAAAACTTTTTAGTAAGTAATTAAAGAGAATATCAAAAAAGATATTGACTAATTAAAAATTTGTGATAGAATAGAAAACGGTGACGCCGGGGTGGCGGAATTGGGAGACGCAGCGGACTTAAAATCCGCTGGGGGTTACACCTCCGTGTCGGTTCGAGTCCGATCCCCGGCACCACTTGAAAAAAATGGAAGTTTTGTTATAATAGATATAGACGGTGCGGGGTGGAGCAGTCTGGCAGCTCGTTGGGCTCATAACCCAAAGGCCGCAGGTTCAAATCCTGCCCCCGCTACCAGATAAGGAAAGCAGACGACAAGTCTGCTTTCTTTTTTTATTTTTTAGTTTTTTGCTAAAATGTATATAGCAAAGTTAAAATCGAAGGGAAAATCTATGAGGAGAGATATCTGTGATTTATGAAATGTTCATTGAAATATTAAAAAGTTTAATGTGCAATAAAATGAGATTTTTCTATGATTAAAATAGTAATTGGAGTGAAGTCCAATTAATGATTTTAATTCTGAAGATAGTTTAAAATTTACAGTGGATATGTAATTATTTGTGAACAAAAAGCTTTTTTCTAGATTAATTTTTTTACTAAGCCAAAAACAATGATGTTATAGAATAAACAAATGTGAATTGGAAACTTTTATCTGTTTCAAATTTAAATGGTAAAGATTAGTATGAAAGTTATGTTTGATAATATAGTTTAAATAATAGAATGCTTAATTTTGTTTTTTAGTTATAACTAGATTTTGTTTCTTGTTGGTAGTGAGTATGAATATTGTATTAGTTTCTGTTACAGAAAGAATGAGTGGATTAAAAGGGTAATAGATATGAAAATTCTAATATTAGCTTTGAATGTTAATTAAGTTTCCTATTTAACTGTAAGTGTTGGAATAATTGAAGTAAATATTGTGATGGTAATATTATATAGCAGAGCTTATTGCGTTATTTTTTAAATTTATTAAGTGTAATTAAATTTTTCAAATTGGTTAACTTGTTGATGTATTAAGACATAAACAAAGCCCTATGGAGTTTCCATAGGGCTTAAAATTCAAATACAAAGACTATTAAAAATTTGTAATCTTTAAATTTGTGAACTTTGTATAGCATTATACCATATATATCTGCAAGTATATCGTAAAAATCACATATGCCATTTTTAGATAAAAGATCATAGACTTCTTTTACAATTCCTATTGAAAAAGTAATAACTTCACTTTTATCTGAGAAGGTTGAGAAAAAAGATTCTAAAATGCTTGATACATTTATATGAAGTAATTTGTCATCTGAAAAGCAAGATATGGCAATCAGAATTATAGCTATTAAAACTAACCTTTTCATTTTGCTTGCATTCTTCTATAAAGTTCTTTTGCAACAAAAGCACCAACATGTTCTGCAAATGTATTTGGGCCAAAGCCTGCATCATATCCAAGTTCTTTTGCAAGTTCGTGTGTAATTCTTGGACCACCAACAACTAATATAACGTTATCGCGAATTCCTTCTGCTTCAAGTAGCTCTACTAATTCTGTTAAGTGTTTTATATGAATATTTTTTTGTGTAACTGTTTGTGAAACAAGCAAAGCATCAGCTTTTACCTCAATAGCTTTTTTAACAAATTCTTCAACAGGAACTTGACTTCCCATATTGTAAACTTCGAACATTTCATATCTTTCTAGTCCATAGTGTCCTGCAAATCCTTTCATGTTTAAAATTGCATCGAGACCGACCGTGTGTGCATCGCTGCCAATTGTTGCACCTACAATCACTATTTTTCTTCCAATTTTTTCTTTTATAAATTGATCGATTTCATACATTGTCATTTCATCAACTTGAACTTTTGGAACATGTATACTTTCATAATCGACTGTGTAGATACAGTCTCCGTAACCTATAAAGAAGGTAAAACCTTTTGTAAGTTCTTTTGAAAACACAACTTGTGGATTTTCAAGCCCCATTTTTTTCATAAGTATTTTTGCTGCCTCTACTGCCTCATCTCCATATGGAACTGGCAAAGTAAAGCTAACTTGTACTTTTCCATCGTTCATTGTATCTCCATATGGTTTTACTGCTTTTAGATTAAGAGTTTTATCTATATTTTTCTTTTCAAGATTGTATCCACTCATATTTTAGCACCTTCCTTCTAACATTTTTTCGATAAATGGGTTAATATAATTTTTTCCTTTTAAGAAAACGCCATCGAGCCCTTTTCCACCATCAATTGGTCTTTTTACATTTGCAAATACACCTTTGCTTAGAGCTTTAAACAACCCATCTTCGGCAATTTTTTCCAACAATTCTATTGCTTCATCAAGTACTTGTTTTGCTCTTTTTTGAATAATTCCGTCTTCTTTAAAGTAAATTTCATCACCAATATTTCTCATGTTGTTGAATATATATTTGGCAGTTTCAATGGCAAGATATCTATCTGACATAAATGGAGTGTGAATAGCTTCTGTAAGCATACCAAGAAGTTGTATTCCTTGCTTGGTCCATATAGATACAACGTTAAACATAGCATCTTGAACGATTCCTTTGAAAATATTTCCAGTCATGTATTTTGTTGGAGGCATGTACTTTAGTGGGGCTTTTGGGAATATTTCTCTGGCCATTTGAGCCTGTGCAAGTTCATATAAAAATCCATTTTCTATATCCGGATTCATTTCAAATGCATGGCCCAGCCCCATTTGTTCTTCAGGAATTCCTGCCATTAATGCAAGTTGTTCGTTTATAAATTGTGAGGCAAGTACAGTGTGTGCCTCTTCATATGCGTCAGCAGTTGTAAGATAATTGTCTTCTCCAGTATTTATTATTATTCCTGCATATCCGTTGATAACTCTTGAAAAGTGTTGATCTATTATTGTTCTTTGCATATTAATATCTCTAAAGAGTATTCCATACAATGCATCATTCAACATCATATCCAATCTTTCAAGTGCACCCATTGCAGCTATTTCTGGCATACATAGTCCGGAAGCATAATTAACCTGACGTATATACCTTTTAACTTCGTATGAAACTTCATCAAGAGCTTTTCTCATTATTCTAAAGTTTTCTTGGGTTGCATAAGTTCCGCCAAATCCTTCAGTTGTTGGACCATATGGAACATAATCAAGCAAGCTTTGTGCCGTAGAACGTATTACAGCTATAATATCTGCTCCTTGTTTTGCAGCTGCTTGAGCTTGAACAACATCTTCGTATATATTTCCAGTTGCAACTATAACGTAAAGATATGGTTGTTTTCCTTCGCCAATTTCTCTTATCATTCTTTCACGCGTTTCTTTGTTTTCTTTTATTTTATTTATTGTCTGATTTACATAAGGTTCTAGTGTGTCAAGAACTTTATCTAAAGAATTCATTTTTAACTTTCCTATATTCAATTTTTCTTCAGCAATTTCTTCGGCAATTTGTTGAGGTGAGAGCCCTGTTTCAATAATTGCGTTGCCAATACAATATGCTGCTCCCATTTCAAGTAATCCATTTTCTTTTAGATGATCAACTACAACGTTTGGAAGAGGCACGCCTTCACCATTTACTCCATCAATTCCCAAGAATCTGCATATTGTTCTTTCGATTGACGTTGTAGAACGTGGCTCAACAAATTCTTTTACTCCATCAGCGATCTTTTTAGAAAGCTTCCTTGCGTATTCAACTTTTTTAAAATCAAGACCTAATTTGCTTTTCATCAGTTAATACCTCCTCAACTTTAGAAACTATATCATTATCTATTTTTAAAATTTTAAGTATCTTTAAAGCTTCTTTTGGTGGGTTATAAAGCTGAACTTCTTCAATTGAATAATCGAAATAGTCCTGAATATCTTTGCTTGTGTCTATTTTTTCAACATCCTTTAGTCCTTTGATCCTTAAATGCCTCATTTTTTTGTCGATAACATTATCAAAATGTGTTGAAATTACGCAGATAACATTTTCTTTGTTGAAAAGATTTGATATGGTTTTTACAATAGCACTACCTTCAGTTGGATTTGTTGTCCTTGCAGGTTCGTCTAAAAGGATAAGTATTTTTTTGCCGCTTTTTATTTCATTATATATGTTATTTATTATTTCCATTTCGGCTGCAAAGGAAGAAAGTCCAAGTTTTATATTTTGAAAATCTCCAGAAACAAAGAAAATTTCATCAAAAATTGGAAGTTTAGAAAATTCGGCTGGAACGTAGAACCCCATTTGAAACATCATCTGGGATAGTGCAATGGTTCTTAAAAGTACAGTTTTGCCTCCCATATTTGCTCCTGTTATTATCTGAGTTCCTGGATTCAAAGTAATATCAATTTTTTGGAATTTTTTTCCTCGCTCATTTAATAAATTTTCAACCTCAGGGTTGAATAATTTTTCATATATTATTTCAAAAGACCTGTTTATCTGTGGCATTTTTAAGTTTATTTTTTTAGATAATTCATACTTAGAAATAGATAAATCAAGAAATGAAATTATTTGAAAATTTTTAAGGAGTTTATTTGAAAATTTATGTAGTTTTTTAGATAGTTGTTCACAAATTTCTCTTTCAATTTCTTTTTCTTTTGAAAGGATTTCAAGTAATTTACTTTCATCATTTTCACTTTCTTTTATTTTTCTTATCTCTTTTAGATTTTTATCGTACTCTTCATATATGTAAAATGTAGGAAGTCTTTCACCGCGTGGATCAAGTATTTTTATAACCTCTTCAATATTTTCCAAATTGAAAATATTGTAAATTTCTAAAATATTAAGTAATTTAAACAAGTCCTGTGAAAATATTGAAAAAACTTTTATTTGGAAAAGCTCAATTTCATCGAGAGTGTATTCAAAATTTAGCTTTTTAATTGTTTCTTCTATATCTTGAATGTGTGAAAGAATTTGTTTGATTTTTTCAATGTTTTTTTCTTCAATGTTATTAAAAACTTCAATTGCTTGAAGACTTTTTTCAATTTCTTCCTTGTTATTCATTATTTTTATGTTTTCAAATGCTTTTTTGCCAAGTGGTGATGAAAAATCTAATTGTTTTCTTATGTAGTCAAAACCTGTATTCATATGTTATCAACCTTTCTGATATTTACTACTGGGATCTCAATTTCTTTTGAAATTTTTTCAATTAAAACTTCCTCATTTATTTGATAACCATATGGTGAAGTTGGATTGACAGTAATAAGGCATAGGTTTGGTTTGTTTAATACAAATATGTTTCCCCCAAGTTTTTTAAAGAGCTTAAGTGTAGAAGATTTTGCGAAAATTTTTGAAAAATCTTTGACAATTATGTCTAATATTATATTTTTGTCTATAAGTTTTTTAACAAAGCTATCTGTTAATGCACCTATGATTATTATTTCTTTTTCCTCTTTTAATTTATCAAAATCTTCAAAATTTAAAGTGCTCTCACCCAGTAATTTAAGATCTTTTAAGTAAATTCCCTTTTCAAGGTTTATATTGTTTAGGTCATTAAATTTGCATCGTGGAAGATTAATTTTGTAGATTAGATCTATTGTTTTTGATGCGATCTTTTCTACATCAAGGCTAACTGCTGCACCTGTTGCAAGAACTATTGCATCACTGATTGAAGAACTGCTTATTCTTGAAAGGGCACCATCTATTAGTATCTTTTTTGCACCAAAATTAAATAATTTGTTTTTAATTTCATTTAACCAATCAATTGTAGTAGGCCCGGCAAGAATTATTTTCCCTCTTTCTCTTGCACGGGCTATTATTATTCTTCCAGTAGATGTCCTCCTGTCTGAGACATAAAGAATTTCTGCTGAAAAATTTTTCATTTTAAAATATTTTTCTGTTGTGGCAAAGATTATATTTTTTTCTACAAAAATATTAGGTTTTTTGGTAAATGTTACCTGATCTTTTTCTTCACCATCAATCCCTATTGAGGTAATTCCCAAAGTATATCTTTTATTCAGATTTTTAAGTAGAAAATTAAATGTTTCAGTTTTTCCTGTGTTTTTTTCAAGCCCAACAATTGCTATAACTTTATATTTGTCAAATGTTTTAATCATAGAAATTTCAATGACACCATAGCCTCCCCTTCTACTGCAAGTTCTCCAGATTCTTTATATATATTTGTTAAAAGTTTTGCTCTCTTTTTATTATCATCCTTTTCTACAATTTTAACTACTATCTTTATTTTTTCACCAATATAAACTGGTTTTAAAAATTTGGCATTTTGAGACATGTAAATTGTTCCAGGACCTGGGAATTCCATTCCAAGAACTGCAGATATATATCCAAGAAGTAAAATTCCATGAGCAATTCTACCACCAAAAACTGAATTTTTTGCGTATTCTTCATCAAGATGTACAGGATTTTTATCTCCAGTTATTTGAGCAAAACTTACAACATGTTGATCTTCAACAACCTGAAATTTTTCATATGTATCCCCGACTTTTAAATCGGAATATTTCACTTTTTTTCACCTCTTTTTTCTTTCCATTTTCTAATTCTTTCATGTCTTTCAAGGTGAGCAGGCTCCATTGAGATTTTTTTGCTATCGTATAATGAAGCAATACCACTTAATTTGTATTTCTTTCTGTATTCACTGTCATCGACGTCACTTTCAGTGTCTTCAGGTTCATGATATGCTACGATAACACCTTCATAGTTTCTAAGGATTGCTGTTTTATCAGAATAAGAAATAAGGTATTCTGGCATAAGGCGGATTTTTCCACCACCTGCGGGAGCATCTACAACGTATGTAGGAACACAAAAACCGGAGGTGTGTCCTATTAAACTTTCAATTATTCTAAGGCCTGTTCCAATAGATGTTCTAAAATGTGAAATTCCCTGTGAAAGATCACACTGGTATAGATAATACGGCCTTACTCTTATTTTTACAAGTTGGTGTACAAGTTCCATCATGATATATGGACTATCGTTTACTCCACGGAGTAAAACAGATTGATTTCCAAGTGGAATACCAGCATCTGCTAGCATTTCACATGCTCTGGAGCTTTCAGGTGTAATTTCTTTTGGATGGTTAAAGTGCGTATTGAGCCATATTGGGTGATATTTTTTTAACATATCAGTTAACTCTTTTGTTACTATTTGTGGAATAACAACGGGAGCTCTCGAGCCAATTCTAATAATTTCAACATGTTTTATTTTCCTTAGTTCCTTTAAAATATATTCGAGCATATCAATTCCAGCAAGTAATGCGTCACCACCAGAGAGTAGAACATCCCTAACCTGTGGCGTTTCTCTTATGTATTCAATTGCTGCATCTATTTCTTTTTTTGTTCTTGCTCTATCGTGTTGACCGGCAAATCTTCTTCTGGTGCAGTGTCTACAGTACATTGCACACATATCAGTTACAAGGAGCAAAACTCTATCGGGATATCTGTGGGTGAGTCCTGGTACAGGAGAATCTTCATCTTCATGCAAAGGATCCACCATATCCCACGGTTTTACTTCGAGCTCTTTTACAGTGGGTACAGCTTGTCTTCTGATAGGACATTTTGGATTATCTGGATCCATTAATGATGCATAATATGGAGTTATTGCCATTCTGAGTGTTTTTAAACTGTTTCTTATTCCATCTTCTTCTTCAGGTGTTAAGTTAATTACTTGTTTTAATGTGTCAACATCGGTAATTCTGTTTCTTATTTGCCATTTCCAATCGTTCCATTCTTCTTCGCTAACGTTTTTCCAAAGTGGAATTTCTTTGTAATTTCTCATGCAGCTTCCCCCTTAACAATATTTTTCTTCAAAGAGTTTTCTTATTTCTTTTGATTCTCTCAGTATATTTAAGCTTAACTCTGCGTGTCCTTTTGTGTAGCCATTTCCTATAATCATAGTTACATCTTTTCCAACGCCTTCTGCACCAAGTGCAGCTCTTGTAAATGATGTAGCCATACTAAAGAAATAGATAATTCCTTCATCTTTTGTGATAAGTATCGATGACATTTCAGTTGTTGGAACATTTACGTTGTTTATGGTTACATCTGCAAGTTTTCCACCTGTAACTTTTAAAAATTCGTTGTAAACTTCTACAGGTTTTGTTGCATCTGTAACAATTACATCATGGGCTAGATTTAATTTTTTAACCTTTTCAGCGTTTTCTTGAGAATATTCAATTGCTATTACCCTGCCACTACTACCAACATTTTTCATTGCTTGATAGCAGCACAATAATCCTGATTTACCACCAGCACCAATTATAGCAACAGTCATACCTTCTTTAACTAGTTTATTTACTTGAGCTGGTGCCCCAGCAACATCTAATACTGCAAGTGCAAGTTTTTCTGGAATATCATCTGGGAGTTTTGCGTATATTCCTGTTTCAAATAAAATTGCTTTTCCTTTTATATCAACCTGATCAGCATCGATCTTAATATTTAGTATTTCGTCAATTTTAAGCGGGGTTAGAGACAATGAAACTAGTGTAGCTATTTTATCACCGACTTTGAGATCTGTTTTTAAATCGCTTCCTATTTCTTCTACTATTCCGATTAGCATTCCTCCGCTACCTGTTACAGGATTTTGCAACTTTCCTCTCTCGTTTACTATAGAAAGAATTGTTTTTTTCATACATTCAATGTCTTTATTACATGATTCCTTTATTTGTGTAAAACTTGCAGAATCAACATTCAATGTTTTTACATCAATTAATATTTCGTTTGTGTATATTTCCATTGTATTATCAATTTTTTTTGCTGCCTGTGGTAAGGTACCTTTTGGTTCTATTACTCTGTGAGTTCCATATGGGCATCCTCTTTTATTTATCATTGCTTCACTCCTTTCTTATTCCTAGTATTTTTCTTGCTTCATCTGGCGTTGCAATTTCCCTTCCCAATTCTTTTGCTATTCTTACAATCCTTTCTACTAATTGAGCATTGGACTTTGCAAGTTCTCCTTTTTTATAATAGATATTATCTTCAAAACCAACTCTAACATGACCACCCATTAAAATTGCATGTACTGCAAGTGGTAATTCACATTTGCCTATTCCAGCAACGCTCCATGTAGAACCGGGCGGTATTTTGGAGACTAGATAGACAAGATCTTCAATTGTTCCTGGTATTGCTCCTGGAACCCCCATTACAAAATCAAAGTGTAAAGGAGGGTTTAGAAGCCCTTTGTCAACAAGTTTTATTGCAGTTTCAATCATACCTCTTTCAAACACTTCAATTTCAGGTTTTATGTTTCTCTTTTTCATTTCAATTGCAAATTTTTCGATATATTCCATTGGATTTAAAAAGACGTCATTTCCAAAGTTGCATGTTCCAGCACTCAATGTTGCCATTTCTGGATTGGTAAGTAATGGCTGCATTCTTTCTTCAAAAGTATGCCAGGTTGCACCACCTGTAGAAGGTTGGAAAATGATATCACACTTTTTTTCAATTTTTTCTTTTATTTTTTTGTATACTTCATACGATTGAGTTGGAGTTCCATCATCTAATCTTGCATGAACATGTGCAATTGATGCACCAGCAAGGTAGCATTCATATACCGCATCTGCAATTTCATCGGGAGTGATCGGTAAATTTGGTTGCTTTTCTCTAGTAACTTCCGCACCGGTAACGGCAACTGTAATTATGAGTTTTTCCATATTCTCACCTTTTCCTTTGCTTTTCTAATGGTACAACACATGTACCACTTGCTTTACATACAATTATAGGTTCTTCTAAAACGTCCGCTGCACTGTCATTAATATCTGGTCTTGCAGTTATAACCTTTTTTGCAACAAAGACCATTTTTCTTGAAGTTCTTCCCACCTCAACTATTTCTCCAGTGACCTCAATAAAGTCACCAGCATATACAGGTGCTAGAAATTCAATGTTATCGTACGCTCTAAAAAGGCCTTCATCACCATCATGCCTGATGAGTAATTCAGTTGCTACATCACCAAAAAGTTGCAATATTTTCGCGCCATCAACAAGATTTCCGCCGTAATGGGCGTCTGCTGTGCTCATTCTTACTCTAATGGTTGCAGTCATGAGTATCCCCCTTTTTTATTGTCAATATTTACATTATGTATATTAACAATTAATTATAAATTTGGCAAAGGTTGTTAATATTTGTTAAAATTGATTAATATTAAATAACTTATTTAACTGTTTTTTTGCGCATTTTTTCGAATGTGCTTTTTTTAACTAAGGTAATTTTATTCTGACTTTTATCAATTTGTATTTTTTGTAGAGTATATGATAAAATAATTTCTGTAAATGGTGAAAGGAGTGTATAAGGTGAATAAAAAAGTTTTAGCAATATTCTTTTTTTTGATAGCTGCAGGTTTATTTGCAAATTATTATATTTTGAATTACTATATTCAACCGGGAGACACTCTTTATTTAATTTCCAAGGAATTTAATGTATCACCTTCGGTTATACTAGATTGGAATGATATTGATCCATATCATCTCAAGGTGGGACAATCAATAAAGATTCCGCAACCAAATGGAATAATTTATGAAGTAAAGCAAGGAGACACTTTGTATGATATTTCCTTGCGTTTTTTCACAACAGTTGATGCTATTAAAAAGGCTAACAATCTACTAAGTAATTTTATCTATGTTGGCCAGAAATTGTTTATACCAATAGATTATGTTGGTGTAGCATTTAATGTATATGATAAAAGTTTTATTTGGCCTGTATATGGAAAGATTTCTTCAACATATGGTTGGCGTGTGCATCCTATATATCATAGAAAATCGTTTCATACTGGTATAGATATAGCAGCCCCAGAGGGGACTCCGATTTTTTCTGCTACAAATGGGGTAGTAACTCATGCAGGAGAGTATGGTGGATATGGACTGGCAGTAATTGTAAAGTACGGAAACTATGAGATAGTTTATGGCCATATGTCTAAGGTTAGTGTTTATAAAGGGCAAACCATAAAGAAAGGGGAACTTCTTGGAAGAGTGGGTTCAACAGGAATTAGTACAGGCCCTCACTTGCATTTTGAAGTAAGAATAAATGGAAAACATACGAATCCTGTTGCATTTTTGCCATCTTATGGCAGAATGTACGTCCTAAAAGATCAAGGGCTATATTTAGGTGGTGAGTAGATTTGAATAAAGTATTTAACGAATTTGTTTACAAAATTTTTCAAGATCAAGTTGAAAAAATTGAAGAGTACTTTTTTGAAAATAATATAAAAAATTATTATTTTTATGAAACAAAAGAAGGTACTTTTTTGGTTTTGGTTTTTGAAGAAAACCAAGAAAATGTTTCTCTACCATTTAACTTAGAATTTGTTGAAAATAGAACAACAACTTCTGAAGATTGGGTGAAAAATTTAATTACAAAGCCTTTTGAATTTATTGAAGGAGTTTATGTTGATCCAGATCATAACAATGTAGATGGAAAGATAGTTATTAGGATCACCCCAGGGCTTGCATTTGGAACAGGGCTTCATGATACAACAAAACTTAGTGCAAAGTTTTTAAAGAAATATTTAAGGCCAGGAATGGATGTTTTGGATTTAGGTTGTGGTAGTGCTATATTGAGTATTTTAGCTAAAAAACTTGGAGCTGGTAGAGTTCTTGGAGTGGATAATGATCCTTTAGCTGTTGAAGCAGCAAAAGAAAACGTTGAAAGAAATAATGTTGATGTTGAAATAAGACAATCAGATTTGTTTTCAAACGTTGATGGGAAATATGATTTGATTGTTTCAAATATAATTGCAGAAATATTAATTGAAGCGTTAAAAGATTTACCAAAATATCTAAAAGAAGATGGGATAGTTATTTTATCTGGAATTATTGACTCCAAATTACCACTTTTTAAAAATTACAACATAGTTGAACATTGGAGGAGCAATGAATGGAATGCTTTAGTGATAAAGATGTAAGAAAAATTGTTGAAAAACAGTTGTCAATTAATGCAACAAATTTTTGTAAAGTTGCAAAATTTTGTTCATATGGTTTCCCTCAGGTTATAAAAAGTCTTCCAATAAAAGATGAAAAGCCATTTCCCACTTTGAATTATCTGGTTTGCCCGTATCTTATAAAGGAAATATCTCGCCTTGAGGAAAAAGGTTACATAAAGAAATTTCAAGATGAGGTAGAAGCTAATAAAGAGCTTAGAGAAAAATTAGTAAATGCTCACACGAAGGTCATAGAAGAACGGGATAAATTTTTTGAAAGAGACGATTTGAAAAAGTATGAGCAGTGGAGAAATGTTTTAAAAAGTGTTGGAAGTGGTGGTATAAAAGATTTTACTAAAATAAAATGTTTACATCTTCATCTTGCGGACTTTCTTGCAGGAATTGAAAATCCAATAGGAGAAAAGGTGGCAAGTTTATTAAAATCGCTTGAATGTGATGATTCATATTGCAAGAGGTTTTTAGAATGAATGTAGAAATAGTAGTTCCTGGAAAGCTTTCTAGTCATTTGCAAAACGCTTTTGATTTTTATTTAAAAAAACTAAAGCGTTTTGCAAATTTAACTGTTACGTTTACAAAGCTTGGTGGAGATGTTAATAGAGAATCAAAGCAGGTAATTTTAAGGCGGGAAAAAGATGAAATTTTAAAAAAGGTTAAAAACAGAAAATTTATTTTAATAGATCTTCATGGAAAACAAATGGATAGTGTTTCATTTTCAAATTTAGTTGAAAATAAGATGTTATCAGGGGAGATATTATTTGTTATAGGAGGACCGCTTGGTATAGATGATGAATTAAGAAAAAAAGCAAGTTTAAAAATCTCTTTGTCTAAAATGACCTTTACTCATGAATTTACACTTGTTATACTTTTAGAGCAACTTTTTAGAGCATTTAAAATCATAAATAATGAAAAATATCATTATTGAGGTGATAATGTGATTTATGTAGCAACAACAAATGAGCATAAAGTTCACGAAATTATGGATATTTTGAGTGATTTTAATGTGGAATTATTAAAATCGCCAAAAAAAGTTGATGTTGAAGAAGATGGGAAATCTTTTTTTGAAAATTCAGTAAAAAAAGCCTACTATTATGGAATGGAGTTAAATAACCCTGTAATTTGTGATGATTCAGGACTTGTTATAAATGCTCTAGGTGGAATGCCTGGAGTTGAAAGTGCTAGATTTATGGAAGGCTACAGCTATGAAGAAAAGATGAAAGAACTTTTAAGACGGTTGCAAAATTTTGATGATAAAAGTGCAAGTTTTGTTTGTGTTGCAACATATTTTAACCCAAATAGTGGGGTTTTAATTTCTGCGCAAGGAATAGTAAACGGAACGATTTCCGATAATATAAGAGGTAAATTTGGATTTGGATATGATCCATTCTTTATACCTGAAGGCTATGATAAAACTTTTGGAGAACTTGGTGAAAGTGTAAAAAGACAAATAAGTCATAGGAGTGGAGCTTTTAGAAAGTTATTTGAATTATTGAAAAAGGTGGGAGAGATTTGAGAATTCTTCTTTCAAATAGTTTTTTAGTGGAGGAATTTGAACCAGACGTATGGGTGACTAGTGATTTTGAAAATTTGCAAATTCCATATACTCTCTTTTATAATGGACAGGCCGTATTTATTTACGACCATTTTAAGTTCGTAGATACTATTTTGAATAATTCAGAAAAGATAATAGACTTTGGGTTTTTCAAAGCTGGCATATTGGTTGGAAGTTCTATATCGGTTGCTGAAAATTACTTGAAAGATGTAGAACTTTTTATAGTTTTTGATAAGACAAACTATACTAGTAAGTTTTTACTTAGAAAAGCTCAGACTATTGTGGCAAGTGATATTTCAGGTAAGACAATTTTATCTTTGTTTATTTACAAAGACAAAACTAACTATATAAAGACTTTACCAAATATTGGAATAGTTGATGACAGTATGTCGCATGTTTTGTGGGAAAAAGAATTTAAAGAAAGTAAAAGAGTGGAGATATAAGGAGATGAAGTAAATGAAGATCTTGTACGTTGCATTTGGTGGAGCTTTGGGTGCTGTTTCAAGATATATGATTTCAAAGTTTATTAATTCATCTTTTTCATTTAGTTTTGTCCCTTGGGGGACAATTTTTGTAAATATAGTTGGATCTTTTTTACTTTCTTTTCTGATGTTTTTGAGTATTTCAAAAACTGATATATCACAATCCTTTATACTATTTTTTGGAACAGGTTTTTTGGGTGCATTTACAACGTTTTCAACTTTTGCATATGAATTTTTATCAATATTTTTGACTCAGCCATTGAGAGCAATTATTTATTTTATTGCAAATATCTTTTTAGGATTTTTTGCGGCAATCTTGGGTATGTTTTTGGGTAGGGGGAGAATATTATGAAGTTGCTTAGAGTTTACCTTGGAGAAAAAGATTTTGAAAAAGGGATTCCAACTGCTGAGTATATAATGAAACTTGCCTATAAAGAGGGGATGAAGGGTGTTACTATATTGAAGGGTATAATGGGATTTGGTAAAAAGAGGCATATTCACAGAAGTGATTTTTTTAGTATTTCAGAAGATTTACCTGTAGTTATTGATATAGTTGATGAAGCTGAAAAGATAGATATGTTTGTTGAAAAGTTAAAAGAATTAAATTTTGATGGCCTTATAGTTGAAATACCTGTGGTAGCTCATTATATGGAGTCAAAAAAATGAAATTAATGATAACTTGCACTGCAGGTCTTGAAGGTGCAACGGTACTAGAATTAAAAAATTTGGGTTATAAAATTGTAGATTCGCAATCAGGAAGAATATACATTAAAGGTGAATTAAAAGATATCCCTAGGCTTAATATGTTTCTTAGAACCGCTGAGAGGGTATATATTGTTTTGGCACAAGATAGAGTTGAAACCTTTGATGAACTTTATAATGTAATTTATTCGGTGAATTGGGAAGAGTTTGTTGATGGAAAAGTTTTAATCTCTGATGTGTCTGTAAGAAATTCTAAACTATCTGCAAAAGGTGCTATTATTTCAGTAAGCTATGCAGCAATTAATAAAAAGATTTCAAGAAAAACTAATAATATTTATCCGATCAGGTTAATTATTAAAAACGATATCCTACAAGTTTTGCTTGATACTACAGGAAAAGATGCATTAAGTAAAAGAGGATATAGGCTAAAGACTTCAAAGGCTCCATTAAGAGAAACTATAGCTGCTGCTTTGGTTCTTCTTTCAAGATGGGATAAAAAATCTAGTTTTATTGATCCATTTTGTGGGAGTGGAACAATTTTAATTGAAGCAGCACTTTATAAAGAAAATATTCCTCCATCTTTTTTGAGGCATTTTGTATCCGAAAAATGGAGTATTTTAAAAGATTATTGGCCTAAGAGAAAAAAGTATAAGGTTAATGCGGACAATTTATTTGGATTTGATATTGATAAAGAAGTATTAAAAGTTGCAAAGGAAAATGAAAAAAGGGCAAATATAAACGGGATAATATTTGAAAATTTGGATTTTAATAATTTAACAAAATTTGAAAATTGTTGGGTTGTAACTAATCCCCCTTATGGTGAAAGATTAAAGAATGATATTGATTTTTCAAAGCTTTGGGATATTTTTATTGATTCAAAAATTTATATACTCTCTCCAGACACAAGCTTTGAAAGGCTTGTTCAAAAAAAGGCAAGAAAAAAAATCAGATTTCAAAATAGTGGTATATGGGTATGGCTTTATATGTTTTATTGAAGAGGAGGAAAATATGATAAATCGATTTTTGCATAATAATCTTTTAAAGGTTCAAAAGCCTGCAAGATACATTGGTGATGAATACAATGTTGTAAAAAAGGATCCAAATGGAAAGCTTAGAATTGCACTTTCGTTTCCCGATGTGTATGAAGTTGGAATGTCCCATTATGGATTAGAGGTTTTATATCATTATTTGAATCAATTTCAAGATTTTTATGCTGAAAGAGTGTTTTTACCTTGGGTTGATATGATTAATTTGATGAAAGAGAATGATATCCCACTTTTTACGTTGGAAACTAAAACTCCAGTAAGAGAAATGGATGTGCTTGGAATTTCCTTAGAATATGAACTTGCATTTACCAATGTTTTAAAACTTTTAGAATTAGCAAAGATTTCAATTGAAGCTGAATATAGAAAGAACGATGATCCAATAGTTGTTGCAGGTGGGCCTGTTGCTTACAATATTGAGCCTATTTCTAAAGCGTTTGATGTTGTATTTATTGGTGACGGAGAGAAAAATTTAAAAGAGTTATTCGAACTACTATATTACACAAGAGGGGAAGATAGAATAAAAAGATTAGAAGAGGTAACAAAGATACAAGGAGTTTATGTTCCAATTTTTTACAAACAAATTGGGAAAAAGATTGTACCAATTGGAAACGTTCCAAAAAAAATAAAAAAGAGTGTTATTGAAGATTTAGATAAAGCAATAGTTCCTATAAAACAAATACTGCCAAATGTTCAGAGCATTCATGATAGAGCAGTTATTGAAATTAGTAGAGGTTGTACAAGGGGATGTAGGTTTTGTCATGCAGGGTATGTTTATAGACCAGTTAGACAAAGAAGTGTTGAAAATATTGTTGAAAACGCGAAAAAAATGTTGAAAGAAACTGGATATGAAGAATTATCTTTTTTATCTCTCTCTGCAATGGATTATACAGCGATAAATCAAATTGTTGATAAAATTATTTCATATTCAATTGAAAATAAAATTTCTATATCTATTCCATCAACACGTGTTGATGCATTAAATATTGAGATTATGTCGAAGATCGCTTCTGTTAGAAAACGTGGAATAACTCTCGCACCAGAAGCAGGTTCTCAAATAATGAGGGATAAGATTAATAAAAATATAAATTTTGAAGAAATTTATAGCAGCGCTAAAAGAGCAAAAGAGGCAGGCTGGAATAGAATAAAATTGTATTTTATGGTAGGTTTTGATGGAGAAAATGATAGTGACATTGAAGATATAGGAAGATTGTTGATGGAGATTAAGAAATTAAAATATAGGGATATTACCGCTTCAATAAATCTTTTAGTTCCAAAACCACATACACCAATGCAATTTGCAAAATTACAACTTCCAGAATATACTGAACATGTATTTTCAATTTTGAGAAAGTATAGAAAATATGCTAAGATTGATGTTAACGATGGTAAAAAAAGTTTTATTGAAGGATTATTGTCTCGTGGTGATAGAAAATTGTTTGAAGTTATAAAGATAAAGTATAAAAAATCCTATTATGATGAGTGGACTGAGTTTTTTAGTTTTGAAGATTGGATGGAATCATTCAAAGAAGCAAAAATAAATTATAATGAATACATAGGTCCGTTTACTTTGAAGGATGAATTTGCTTGGGAGCACATAGATAGTGGAGTAACAAAGCAGTTTTTGTGGAAAGAATATAATAAATATTTAAATGGAGATATAACTAAAGATTGCAGATTTGGTGATTGTAGTTTTTGTGGTGTGTGTCAAATTTTGAAGGTGGAAAATAACCTGAAGGTTTGATTTGATAGATGGTATATGATATAATAAGGCTTAGAAAAAATAATATTTGGAGGTGCAATTGATGGGTACAGTTATGCTTGTTGTTCACGCAATTATTAGTGTAGTTCTTATTTACCTTTCTTTAAAGCAAATGGGAAAATTTGCCGAACTTGGTGGAGCATTTGGTTCAGGTTCAATGAACACTATTTTTGGTAGAGAGAAAGGTCTTGACGCAGAGGGGAAATTAACAGTTTTATTTGGAATATTATTTTTTGTATCAAGTATTTTAACAGCATTTTTTATTTCTAGATAAAAAGTTTTTAGAAGGGGGAAGTATCTTTGGATTTTTCAAAGCAGCTTGAGATATTAAAGAAGAATGTTGTAGATTTTGTAAGCGAAGAAGAATTGATTGAAAGGCTTAAAGAAAATAGACCTTTGAGAGTAAAACTCGGAGTGGATCCTTCCAGACCTGACCTTCATTTAGGACATGCTGTTGTTCTAAAAAAATTAAAACAATTTCAAGAATTAGGTCACCACGTAATATTGATTATTGGTGATTTTACAGCTCGTATTGGAGATCCAACCGGCAGAAATTCTACAAGGCCAATGCTCTCTGAAGAAGAAGTAAGAAAAAATGCTGAAACTTATGCAAATCAGGCGTTTAAGATTTTAGATAAAGAAAAAACTGAGATTAGATTTAATAATGAATGGCTTGGGAAGATGAAGTTTGAAGATGTTGTAAAACTTGCTGGAAAATACACAGTTGCAAGAATGCTTGAAAGAGATGATTTTGCAAAAAGACTTTCTCAGGGACATCCTATTAGCATTGCAGAATTTTTGTATCCTCTAGCTCAAGCGTATGATTCGGTTGCTATTCAGGCAGATGTGGAACTTGGTGGTACGGATCAGTTGTTTAATCTTCTTGTTGGAAGAAAGATCCAAGAAGAATATGGTCAAAAACCACAGATTGTTATGACGATGCCAATTATTGAAGGCACAGATGGGAAATTAAAAATGAGTAAAAGCTATGATAACTACATAGCATTTACAGATGAACCAAATGATATGTATGGAAAAGTTATGTCAATACCTGATGAGTTAATTGTTAAATATATGAGATTGATTACTGATATAGAAGAAAATGAAATAGAAGAATATGAAAAGTTAATGAAAGTAGGAAAGATAAATCCTAGAGATGTTAAGATGAGGCTTGCAAGAGAGATTGTTGCGTTTTTTTACGATAGGGAGAAAGCAAAAATAGCAGAAGAAAATTTTGTAAAAGTATTTAGACAGAAGGAAATACCAGATGAAATGCCAGAAATTCAAGTTGAAGCTGGGGAGTACAATATAGTTGATTTGGTTATAAAAGTCAATGGAAATTATAGCAAAAGTGAAGTAAAAAGGTTAATAAGTCAGGGTGGAGTTTATTTTGATGGAAAAAGAGTTAACGATTTTAAACAAATTGTAAAGCTTGAAAAAGAGCATATTTTAAGGCTTGGCAAGAGAAAGTTCTTTAGATTGATAACAAAAAATTAATTATTTTGAAAAAAACACTTGAAATTTATTAACTTAACATGATATAATATACTTGCATGTTGAATAAAATGTAACACAAAATAGGAAGGGAGGTTATTTTTATGAAGAAATTGTTAGTTATATTGTCAGTAGTTTTAGTTTCAGTTTTTGCATTAGCCGAATTAAAAGATGTGCCAACAAATCACTGGGCTTACGATTCAGTTGTTATGCTTGAAAAAGCGGGGGTTATCACAGGTTATCCAGATGGAACATTTAAGGGTACAAATAACGTTACAAGATATGAACTTGCAGTATTTTTGGCAAGGACTATGAAATTATTAGAGGAGGATATTCAAAAATTATCCGTAACAGTTGATGTACATGAAAATGACATTTCAGCACTTTATGATATTGTTGGACAATTGAAAAAAAGTGTAGCTCTTATGGCAAAATCAGAAGATGTAGAAGCACTTTCAAAAAGAGTAGATGTTTTGGATAAAGACGTTATAAGAATCTACGATAATTTATCTAAAAAAGTGTCTAAAGAAGAAGTCGAGCAAATGCTAAATGATTCTTTAGAGTCAGTAAATGGACAGATAGAATTTTTGTACAAAAAAATTACAGTTTCTGAGGAAAATGGAAAGAAATATACCGATGAAAAGGTTAATGAATTAGTGGGAAAAGTATTAAATATTGAAACAAATGTTAACGATGCAATTCCAATGCTTAGAAATTTAGTTTACCAAAACTCAGAAAATATAAAGAATTTAGAATCAAGATTGATTAGGTATATTAATGTAAAAATAAAATCTTTTGATGCAAAATTAAAATCATTGGATGAATTAAAGCAAATGGCAGAATTTAATACAGACACAATAAATGGTTTTGCAGCAAAATTGGGTGAAGTAGAATATGCTTTAAGAAAACAGATTGAAGCAACAAACAAGCTTGTAGAAGCAAATTCTAAAGAAATAGAAGGATTAAAAACAAATGTTGAAGAAGTTAAAGCAAGTGTTAACGAAAAAGCATCAAAAACAGAGGTTGAGGATTTAAACAAAAAAGTTGACTCAGTAAATACAATGGCAATTATAGGTATTGTAGCAGGATTTGTAGGATTAGGTCTTGCAATTTATGCAGCTTTTGTAAAGCCATAACGTGAAAATATAATGCTTATACTATTATATTAAAGGAGGTAGGAGTTTTATGAAAAAGTTTTTAGTAGTATTATTGTCATTGTTTGTATTGACTGCATTATTTGCAGGTACAGCAACACCAGTAGTTTCTTGGTCAGGTAGTGCATCTTTTACATTGGGTATTGACGAAAAAGGGGTAGATATTGACAGTGCGCTTATAAAACCATCTGTGACAGTTTCTCCTACAAGTGATACAGAATTTGGACTAACATTAGGAATTGATGTTATTGGTAAATCATTAACAATCAAGAGCATTAGTTTTGAGAATGATATTTTCTCACTTGATTACACAAAAGGCACAGCAGGATTCCAATATTTTGTAACACCTGACAAAGATGGCAACTATTTGCTAAATGCTGAGGATAACATTTCTTTAACATTAAAAGCAGTTGATGGATTAACAGTAGTATTCCAAGATGTAGTTTCTGAAGTTGATTATAACACAGGAACACCAACAACACACAAATGGTTTGATGATTTTGTTGGAGTTACATACAGTGTAGCAAATGTAAATCTTGCAGCAGCATTTTATGATGCAGATGAAGCAACAGAAACAAATCTTTACCAATACGGTTTAAATGCAAACACAAGTTTAGATCTTGGATTTGCAACATTGGAACTTGATGGAGTAGCAGGTATTGTTGATGCAAGTAGCACATTTGCATACGGAATTGATGAAAGCTTAAAAGCAGAATTTTCATTCGTAACCTTAACACAAAGCTTTGTATGGAAACAAAACGTAAGCCAATTTGCATTTGCAAGAGACAATGATGCTTCATCAGTTTCCGTAAAAGCAGCTGTTGAATATTCAATGCCATCAACAGTAACAATTTCTGGTGATGTATCATTTAAGATTGCAAGTCTTGCAACACCATCAGAATTTACAGTTCCAGTAAACTTCAAAGTTGCATACACGAATATGTTTGATGCAAGCTTAGCACTTGGTTGGAAAGATGTAGTTAATGCAGCAACATCAATTAAGATGACACTTGCAGCAGGTTATAAGGATGATATGGTTGCAGTTAATGCATCTGCAGAATGGGCAGATCTTGTTGGTGCAGCAACAGCTGTTGATCTTAACGCAGATGTTTCAGTAACACCAATTGATGCATTAACATTAGGTGCAGCAGTTAGATATGCAAGTGAAGAATTAGGTTACAACGTAAATGCAAATTACGCATTCGATGATAATACAACATTTACAGTATTCTATGGAACATTATATGGAGATGCTGACAAGGACGGAAGAACAGACATTCACAAAGATGATGCACAATGGTATGCAAAACTTTCCTGGAGTACAAGCTTCTAATATTGTAATAATTTAAATATTGATTGATCCCTCCGCAATCTGCGGAGGGATTTTTTTGTAATAATTTATAATAATTTTTGAAACATTTATGGTGTATAATATAATTGTGAAATAAAAAACTTGGAGGTGAAAAGATGTACATTGAAATTATCGATGTTTTTGCAAGAGAAGTACTTGATTCCCGCGGAAATCCTACTGTTGAAGTTGAAGTTATGTTAGAAGATGGCTCAACAGGTAGAGCTATTGTACCTTCTGGTGCGTCTACTGGTAAGTTTGAAGCTTTAGAATTAAGAGATGGCGATAAAAAAAGATATCTAGGAAAAGGTGTATTAAAAGCAGTTGAAAATGTAAATGAAGTTATTGCACCAAAACTTTTAGGTCTTAATGCATACGATCAAGTTTATATTGATAACGTTCTTCTTGAACTTGATGGTACAGAAAATAAAAGTAAATTAGGTGCAAATGCAATCTTAGGAGTTTCTATGGCAGTGGCAAGAGCTGCGGCAAATTCATTACAGCTTCCATTGTACAAGTACCTTGGTGGTGTTAATGCAAAAGTTTTACCTGTACCTTTTATGAACGTTATTAATGGTGGAGCACATGCAGATAATAATCTTGATATTCAAGAATTTATGATTGTTCCTGCTGGAGCACCAAGTTTTCGAGAAGCTCTAAGATATGGATCAGAAACTTTTCATGCACTTAAGAAGATATTAAAAGAAGCAGGGCATGTAACAGCAGTAGGTGATGAAGGAGGATTTGCACCAAACTTGAAAAACAATGAAGAAGCAATCCAAGTTTTAATTCAGGCAATTCAAGCAGCAGGTTATGAACCGGGTAAAGATATTTTTATAGCATTGGATGTTGCAGCAAGTGAATTCTATAATGAAGAGACTGGAAAATACTTTATTGACGGTAACGAAAAGACAGTTGATGAATTGATTGAATATTACAAAACTTTGATTGAAAAATATCCTATTATATCGATCGAAGATCCATTCGATCAAGAAGATTGGAAAGCATATCAGAAATTTAATAAAGAAGTTGGAAACAGAGTACAAATCGTTGGCGATGATTTATACGTTACAAATGTTAAAAGATTGCAAAAAGGTATTGAATTAAAAGCAACCAATTCAATATTAATAAAGCTTAATCAAATTGGTTCAGTAACTGAAACACTTAATGCAATAGAACTTGCAAAGACAAATAACATGACAAATGTAATTTCTCATAGATCTGGTGAAACAGAAGACACATTTATAGCAGATCTTGCAGTAGCAACAAATGCTGGTATGATCAAAACAGGATCACTTTCAAGAAGTGAAAGAATTGCAAAATATAATCAACTTCTCAGAATTGAAGAAGAGCTTGGAGACGTTGCTCAATATAAAGGATTGGATGCATTTTATTCAATAAAAAGATAAGGAAAACATAAATTAAAGCCCCCAAACGGGGGCTTATCTTTTACAATTTTTTAACAGCATCAAATTTTTCTTGATCAGCAACGTGTAGATAAATACTTGTAGTGCTTAGATTTGTATGGCCCAATAATTCTTGAACAACTTTTATATTTACCCCTTTTCGTATCAAATGAGTTGCATATGAATGCCTTAGAGTATGTGGATGTACGTCTTTTTTTATATTTGCTCTTTTTACTCCTTCTTTTAGCCATCTAAAAACTGTTGAAGGATGTACATGTTTTTTTCCATTTTCAAAAACAAATATTTTAGGATTTTCAAGATCAATATATTTTTTTAGTATTGGTATCACTTTGTCAGGTAACGGAACTAGCCTGTCCTTTCTACCTTTTCCCATTTCTACCCTTAAGAAAGGTGGAATAAAAGAAATATCTGTGGTTCTAAGGTTACATAACTCGCTAATTCTAAGCCCGGCATAGTAGAGCAATGATATGGCAGTTTTTTGCCTTAGTTCATTTTCTTCACTGAAAGCTTCAATTAAACTTGAAACTTCATCTTCAGTGAGAAAATCAGGAATTTTTCTTCTAATTCTAGGATGTTTTATTCTTTCCATGGGATTTTCAGAAATCATTCCAGAAAGTTCAAGATAATTAAAAAAGGAGTTTAGGCTTGAAATATACCTTGATATAGTTGTTTCTCGGGGACTTTCACCTGTAATATCACCTTTTGAGAGAGCTTTTAAAAATTCTTCTACGTCTTTCCTTTCGATATTATTAACTTGTTTTCCAACATATGTTAAAAATTTTCTAACATCTTTTTTGTAGGCTTTTAATGTGTTTTCTGAATGTCTCCTTACATGTGCAAGATAATCTGAAAACATTTCGATAATTTTATCCATTTTTACCCTCCAAAACCATCTTTATATATTTTCCAGTTAAAGAATTTTTAGAATTTGTAATATCTTCAGGTGTTCCTTCTGCAACTATATATCCACCATTTTTTCCACCTTCAGGGCCAAGATCGATTATATAATCAGCAGATTTTATTACATCAAGGTTGTGTTCAATAACTATTACTGTATTTCCTTTGTCAACAAGTTTATTTAAAACATTTATTAATTTTTTTACATCTTCAAAATGGAGTCCAACTGTTGGCTCGTCTAAAATGTATATAGTCTTTCCTGTTGCCCTTTTCTTTAGTTCAGAAGCTAGTTTAATTCTTTGGGCTTCTCCGCCTGAAAGTGTGGTTGCGGGTTGACCAAGTTTTATATATGAAAGTCCTACATCGTTTAAAACTTTTAAAGTTGAATAAATATTAGGAATATTTTTAAAAAATTCCAAAGCTTCTTCTACAGTCATATCAAGAATATCTGCAATATTTTTACCTTTGTACGTTATCTGTAGGGTTTCACTATTGTACCTTTTTCCATTACAAACATCACACTGTACATAGACATCTGGCAAAAATAACATTTCAACTTTCAGTATTCCCTGCCCCTGACAGTGCTCACACCTTCCCCCTTTAACATTGAAACTAAATCTACCTGGGGTATAACCTCTTGCTTTTGCAAGGGGAGTCATTGCAAATAACTTTCTAATTTCATCAAAAACTTTAGTATATGTTGCTGGATTACTTCTTGGAGTTCTTCCAATTGGAGATTGATCTATAGCAATCACTTTATCAATATTTTCAAGACCTTCTAATCTTTCAAATTCACCAGTACGATGCTTTGTTTTATGAAGAGCGTTCATTAGTGCAGGGTATAGTGTGTCAATTATAAGGGAACTTTTTCCAGAACCTGAAACACCAGTTACACAAATAAATGTTCCAAGTGGAAATGAAACAGTTATATTTTTTAAGTTATTGTGCCGCGCACCATGTAAGGTTAAAAATTTTCCATTTCCTTTTCTTCTTTCTTTTGGTACTTCAATTTTTTTAATTTTTTTCAGATATTGTATAGTTAATGAATTAGTATCTGAATTGATGTTTTCAATTGGCCCTTGATATACAACTTTTCCTCCGTTTATTCCTGCAGCAGGTCCAATATCTATAAGGTAATCAGCACTTCTTATTACATCTTCGTCATGTTCTACTACAATGACAGTATTTCCAAGATCACGCAATCTTTTTAAAGTCGATATAAGTTTTTCATTGTCGCTCTGGTGAAGCCCAACGGTTGGTTCATCTAGGACGTATGTAACACCGGTAAGACCAGAACCAATTTGTGTAGCAAGCCTTATCCTTTGAGCCTCTCCACCTGATAATGTTTTAATATTTCTGGAAAGACTTATATAAGAAAGGCCAACTTCATTTAGAAATTGCAGTCTTTTTTCAAGTTCTTCGAATAGATCTTTTACTATTTCAAGCTTTTTTTCTGGTAATTTTTTCCTTAGTTTTTTTATAAATTCATATTCGTCAGAAATAGGCATTTCAGTAAAGTCAATTATATTAACACCATCAATTAAAATTGATAACGCCTCTTTTCTAAGTCTTTTCCCTCCACATTCATGACAAGTGTTTTCGACAAAAAATTTGTCTAAATACCATTGTCTTGTATCTTCTGAAGTACTATATTCATATCTTTGCCTAACTATTGGTATTAACCCATCAAAAAAAGTTGTACCATACAATATTGCTTCTTGTGTTTCTTCGGGGAGGTTTTTAAAAGGCGTTTTTAGATCGCCTCCATATATTTTTAATATTTTTTTGATTCTTTGTGGAATCCAGCCATCTTCTTTGTGGCCAATATTTATTGCTTCAAGAACAGGCTTTTCAAAATCAATTACCTTTTTTTCATCAACTTCCAGTGTAAAGCCAAGGCCATGACATCTTGGACAGGCCCCGTATGGACTGTTAAATGAAAACAATTTTGGATTTATTTCAGGCATTGAAACACCACAAGTAGGACACATCATCTTTTCAGAATATATTTTTACTTCGTTTGTATCAACATTTTTAACGTATACAAAACCATTTGATTCTCTCAATGCAATTTCAACAGAATCAAAAAGTCTATGTTTAATACTTTCATCATTTTTAATCTTTAATCTATCAACTATTAAAAATATATTATGACGTATATTTTTGTTAAGTTCAGGAGTTTCTTCCAATCTGTAAACTTCACCGTCTATTTCAATGCGTGCATAACCTTTTTCTAGTAAATTTTCAAAGATGTCTTTGAAGGTTCCCTTCTTTTCAATTGCAATTGGTGATTCGACATATATTCTACTATTATCAAAGTTTTCCATTATATCTTTTACAATTTCATCAACACTTAATTTTTCAAGTTTTCTTCCGCATTTGTAACAGTGTGCTTCACCAATTTTTGCATAAAGCACTCTTAAAAGGTCGTATATTTCTGTTACAGTTCCAACTGTAGATCTTGGATTGTGTGAGACACTTTTTTGATCAATAGCAATAGAAGGAGATAGTCCTTCAATACTTTCTACTTCTGGCTTTTTTAAATTTCCGATAAATTGTCTTGCATATGAAGAAAGACTTTCAAGGTATCTTCTTTGACCTTCAACGTAGATTGTATCAAGTGCTAAAGAGCTTTTTCCTGAACCTGATAAACCAGTAATAACTGTAAGTTTATTTTTTGGGATTTTTACAGTCACATTTTTTAGATTATGAACCTTTGCACCACGAACTACAATATAATCCATTTTTCAATCTCCTTGTATATTTTTGTTTACGTAATCTATTATTATTTTAGCACATTCGACTACTTTGTGAAGTGAAGTATCAATGGTAAGATCTGGGTTCAAAGGCTTTTCAAATATTTCATCGACATAAAGTTGAAAATCATCTGATGATTTTATCCTTCTTTTTCTTGTTTTTTCGTTGCAAGTAAGAAATATCTCAAAAAATGGTACAGGTGATATTTTTTTTATCATCTGTCTTATATTCCTTTTTGGAGAAACAGCTGGAACAATAACTATGTAACCCAAGTTAGAAAATAAAAATACAATGTTTGCAAGGATTTTTATTCTCTCTTCTATTTTTATGCTAACATTTTTAAAAACATCTCTCCCCTCAAGTACAATTGAGGGAAGAGAGTTTTCGGTAAAATATTTATTAAGCTCTTTTGCTATAGTTGATTTTCCCGTCTTTCTTTTTCCAACAAGCCAGATTATATAGTTATTCATTTACTATCTCCTCAAGTTTTTTCAAACCATCTTGCAGTGAAATTTTGTTGAATAGCATCAATTTAAGAATATCTGAGACATTTCTATGAAATTTTACATATCTTTTGTCAAACGGAATTGGCTGGGCTACTTTTTGAGTGTTTACAAAGACGTTCTTGAATTTTCCTTCAGGAATATAATCGTCAAAAAATTTGGTGTATTTATCTGCAAAGTACTTTTTAAAATCTGGGTTATTTAAAAGTAGGTAAAGCCAGTAAGTAAAATGTTCATCGCCATCTTTTGTAGAGACAAATGCCTTATAGTCTTTAAAAGGTACTAGTGGTTTTGGAAGGGGCAAAATGTAAAAATCTTCCATTTTTTCGGATATTAATGGAAGCAAAAATGAGCCTTGAAACATTAAAGAAACTTTTTTATTTACAAAAGATGCTATTTGTGCTTGCTTATTTAAAAAATCAAAATAGTTATTTTCATACCATTTTTTGATTACATTGAAAGCATTAATCGTATTTTCATCAGTTAGTATAAAGGTGTCTGAAATTAGTGGTATTTTTCCGTATCCCATTAAAAATGTAGAAAACCAATATGCGCTTATTGGATTTATTGCAATTTTTTTGTTTGTATCCTGCACAATTTTTTCTACAGTTTTTAAGTTCCAACTTTTCGGATCTACATTGATATCTTTTTGCACATAGACTATCTGTGTATCATAGTAAAAATTGTAAAGTTTTCCTTTGATTATATTTAATTCTTTGTATGTTGGATAGTCAAATGCACTTGTCATTATTACATCAGGTAGTTTGACATTTGATTTGCTCATTGTAATAAGTTTGCTTGAAATTTTTGGAACCTCAAGAACTTTTATATTTAAATCATGCATTTTTGAGTATTTTTCTATATATTCTTTTATATCATTTAGTCCTTCCCAAGAAAGCCATACTTCTCTTCTTACGTTTTCCAAAAATTTTGCATTAACTTCCATCTTTGTGAACTTATTTCCTTTAAAATAAAAGTTACCATTTTTTATTTCAATTAAATCGTATAAAGAGATATTTTCTTTTCCATCATTTGAAATTAATGATATAGCCTCAATTTTTTCAAAAGGTGGAATGAGTTCTATAACTCTATATTTTCCATCGATAAAGTTTTTCGGAGTTACAATATAAGAAAATAATAATACTGAAGAAATTATGAATATAATTACAAAAGCCTTTTTCATAGAATCTACCTCCCCTTTTATTAAAGATATTTTATATACGAAATTTTAGAAATCTTTAGTAGGAGAAAAGTTAAAATTAATAAAATTAAAAATGTTGCAAATGATGCGGCACCGAATAAATTCCATTGTGGATATTGTGTGCTTGCAGCTCCAACGTAAGAGTATAACTTTATACTAAGTGTGTATTTATTTTCATCGAATAGAAAAACTAAAGGTGGTAAAAATGCATTAAATGAGTTTAATGTTGAAAGTAAAAATAAGGATGAAACAAGTGGGAAGCTATTTGGAAGTAATATTTTGAAAAAGAAAGTATTTTTGGGTATGTTATCTAACTTTGCAAGTAAGAATAGATCTTCTGGAAAATTTTTGAAATAATGGTATGACAGTAATGACAAAAATGGTAGATTTTTTGCTACTAACATTAAGATAACAGAAGTAAACGTATTTAGTAATCTTAATTTGGAATAGATATAGAAGATAAAGATAATAATATGTAGGCCAGAAAAAATTTTTAGAAAATTAAAAAAGTTTAGTATATTTTCACCGTTTTTAATGTTCAGCAAAAAGTATGCAAAATACATTGAAAGTATAATACTTAATAGTGAGGTTATAAATGCAATTAGCATGGTATTTGAAAAGGATTTGACTATGCCATCATCGAGAATATACTTGAAATTTTTGAGTGTGAAATTGCCATTTAAATAGATGCTTTGAGAATCTGAAAAAGCAAGGGTTAATAGTATGTAGAAAAAGTAAATTATTGAAAAAATCCAAAGGTATGAAAGGGTTTTTGAAAAATATGAAATGTTCATTTTAATCTTTGAATTTAATTTTCTAGAAAGAAGGTAAACAGAGGTTATTATTAATATTGTTAATAGAGAAATGGAAGAAACTTGTGAAATATCACTTTCAAAATTAAAAAGTTTGTAGATTAAAACCTCAAGGTTAGTAGTTGCACCAATTATTCCTTTATCAGTTATTCCAAAGCTTAAAGGTGCACCGCCTTCTACTAAGAGCCATGGAACCTGAAAATCTTTAAATGCCTTTAAAAAATTCAATATAAATGCTGAATAGATAGCACCTTTTATATTTGGAACGACTATTTTTTTGTAATAAATATCTATTTTATTTGATTCTAGTAGAAAACTTTCAAGATATTTTTTATTTTGAGTTTCTGAAAAAGTGTAAAGGAAAAAGCTGGTAAAAGGAATCAAAAACCAGCTTGAAATAAGAATTGCTGAAATAAAAGAAGTTATTGGATTTATATAAATATCTGTATATTTTTCAAAAAAAGTTCGCCAGACAGGGACACCAATATATGGTGGGATTGTCCAACCAATTACGAGGAATATGAAGGCAAATTTGTTAAATTTTATTAATTTAGAAATATATAGAGAAACATATGTTGAAATAAAAGCACTAAAAAGAGCATAAAAAGTAGTAATTAAAAGGCTAATATAAAAATATTTTGCTCCTAGTGTTTGAAAGAGAGCAGAAAATGAAAATGAGTTGTTGATATATATGGAGGAAAAAATACCATAGAAGATAGGGAAAATGTTGAAAATTAGTATAAATAAAATAACAATTATTATCATATCAATAGGAATTATATCATTTTGGAAAGCTAAAACAAAATATGAGGTTAAATTTCGGAGAGATTGTCAAGGCTGTCTAAAATTTCTTTTATGTGCTTTGCAAGTTCATAGTTTTCATTTTTAACAGCTTTTTCTAATTTTTGTTTTAGAAAGTAAATTTTCCTACTTTTTAAGTCTTTTGTAATTCTTTGCTTAGTAAGTTCATCTTGTTTAAACATAACAGATTGAACTGCAAGAGGCATCAATGAGATTATTTCCAAGTTATTTTTTTTGAATTGATATGTTGAAGAATCTGATTGTGTTTCTTCAATGTAATCAACATGTGCTGCCAAAAGTTCAATACCAGCTTTGGTATAATTGGTTGTATCGTATAGAAGAGTTTCTTTAAGACATTTTTTGCATATAGATATACTTTTTGGAACAAAGTTTACAAAGGTTTGTATAACAAGCTCCGCCTCTTTTCCACACCTTTCACATTTACTCACAGTTTCACCTCTTGAGAGTTATACAAACTCATGGCTTTATCAATACCATCTTTAAAAATTGTGTATAAAGCATCTACAGATAAATTAAGGACCTTATCCAAAATTTTCAATTCATTTTCTTGAAATTCTCCAAGCACGAAGTCCACGAGATTTATATCTTTAGGAATAGGCCCAATTCCAACTCTTATTCTTTTAAAATCTTCTCCAAGGTAATTTATTAGAGATTTAATTCCATTATGGCCACCAGATGATCCACTTTTTCTAATTCTTATTTTTCCTAAAGGTAAATTAACGTCATCGTATATAACTATTATATCACTAAAGTCTTCTTTATTTAAATGGTTGAAAATTTCACCACTTAGATTCATATAGGTAAGTGGTTTTACAAATAAAATATCTTTGCCAAAAAGAGTTTTTTGGCAATACTCGTAGTTATTTTGTTTTTTTAAATTATTACAAATTCTGTCAATAAACATAAAGCCCACGTTATGCCTTGTGAAGGCATAACGTGGACCAGGATTTCCAAGGCCTACAACTAGGTAAATATTATTCTTCCTCCTTCTTACCTTTCTCTATAACTTCTGGTTCAGCACTTTCTTCTTCTCCAGTTTCTTCTTCAACTTCAAGACCACTTGGAGCAGATACAATTGCAATAATTTCTTCTCCATCAAGTTCTGCTTCCATACCTTCTGGAAGTTTAAGATCTTTAACGTATAGTGCTTGGCCGAGATCCAAATTACTTACGTCAATTTCAAGTTTTTCAATAATTACACTTGGAAGTGTTTCAACAGGAAGTTCGTGGTGATGAATTTCAAGAACTCCACCTTTTTCTTCACCTTTTGCTTTCCCAACAAACTCGAGTGGTAAGTTAATTTTCATTTTGTGCCCCTTTTCAGGTGCGTAGAAGTCAACATGTTTAACTTCATCTGTTAGTTTGTCATATTGGACATTCTTAATGAATACATCGTGTGAAAATACTTCTTTACCATTTTCGTCTTTAACGGTAAGACTTATAATACTTGCTTCTGTAACCTCGTGAAAGAGTTTAATAAGATTTGATCTTTTAATAGAAATAGAGAGTGGTTCGATATCTGGTCCATATACAACACCTGGAACAAAACCTTGCCTTCTGAGCCTTCTTACTGCCCTTTTCTTTCCAACAACACTTCTTACAAGGGCCTCGAGTACGTGTTTTCCCATACTTTAAAACCTCCTTTTTTTATTTTTATGGGTTATTATTGTCTAAACAATATACTGATTGATAGGTTCTTTCTTACCCTAACAATAGCTTCGCCTAAAAGTGGTGCAAGAGAAACTATACTAAATTTGTCAGGCAAGTTGCTATGGCTAATCGAGTCGGAAATGTATATCTTTTCAATTTCAGAATTTTGAATTCTTTCAATTGCACCACCTGATAAAACAGGGTGTGTTATACATGCAATTACCCTTTTTGCTCCTTTTTCTTTAATAGCTTTTGCAGCATTTACCAATGATCTTGCTGTATCGGCAATATCATCTACAATTATAGCGGTTTTTCCTTTAACTTCACCTATTATATTTAAAATCTCAGCTACATTATCTTTTGGTCTTCTTTTATCTAGAATTGCAAGAGGTCCACCAAGTCTTTCGGCAAATTGTCTTGCACGCTTTACACCGCCAACATCTGGAGAAACAATTACATAATCATCATCTACTATTTTATCCTCTTTTAATTTTTTTGCAAATATTGGAAAGCTCCATAGATTATCAAGTGGAATATCAAAGAATCCTTGAATTTGTTCAGAATGAAGATCTACAGTCATAACCCTTGTTGCTCCAGCAACTGTCAAAAGATTTGCAACAAGTTTTGCAGTGATTGGATCTCTTCCCTTTGCTTTTCTATCTTGTCTTGCATATCCATAGTAAGGTATAACAACTGCTATACTGTTTGCAGAAGCTCTTTTAAGAGCATCTATCATTATGAGTAATTCCATTAAATTTTCATTTACAGGAGGACATGTTGGTTGAATTATAAATGTATCGTGCCCTCTTACAGTTTCTCCTATTTTTACATTTATTTCACCGTCAGCAAATCTTCCAACTTCACAATCAGCAAGTCTTGTTCCTATATATTCTGAAACCTTTATTGCAAGTTCTCTATTTGCATTTCCTGAAAAAATCTTCATTTCATTTTTTGCTATCTGCATTTTGATTTCCCCCTTTTTTTCTTAATACCCAATCTTTAATTACTACTTGTCTTGCACGGCCAAGGCCCAAACTATTTTCTGGTACATCCTCTGTTATTGTTGAACCTGCACCGGTAATTGCATTTTTTCCAATTTTTACAGGTGCAACTAGTGAATTGTTACTTCCAATGAAGGCACCATCTTCGATTACAGTCGGATGTTTCTTTTCTCCGTCATAATTACAAGTAATTGTTCCCGCTCCAATATTTACATTTTCACCTATTGTAGCATCACCAAGATAAGTTAAATGTTGAGCTTTAGTGTTTTTACCTACAATGCTTTTTTTAGTTTCAACAAAATTACCAATTTTTACGTTTGATTTTAAATGTGTTTCTTCTCTAAGTCTAGAAAATGGGCCAACAGATACATTATCTTCGATAATTGTCTTTTCGACTTCTGATCTATTTACATTTACATTATTTCCAATTTTTGAATCTTTTATTCGAGTCATTGGTCCTATAACACAATCTTCTCCAACCTCAGTATCACCTTCTATGAATGTAAATGGATATATTATAGTATCTTTACCAATTTTTACGGTAATATCTATATAAACACTCTCAGGGTCTATAATCCTGACCCCTTCTTTCATTAATTTTTCATTTATTCTTTTTCTCATATTTTTTTCAAGCCTTGAAAGCTGAATTCTATCATTTACTCCAGTAACTTCGTCTATATCATCGGTAATAACTGTTGAAATATTTTCAGTAAACTTAAGAATATCTGTTAAGTAATATTCATTTTGTGCATTATCATTTTTGATTTTCTTTATGTTTTCTTTTAAAAATTTACCTTTAAAAATGTAAATTCCTGTGTTAATTTCTTTTATTTTTTTAATTTTTTCATCAGCATCTTTATCTTCAACAATTTCAATTTTTTTACCTCTAACTATCCTACCATATCCAGCAGGATTTTCCAATATAGCAGTTAATATGGTAACATCACTGTTACTTTCTATATGTTCTTTTTCAAGTCTTTTTAAAGTTTCGTATGAAATAAAAGGAACATCCCCGTATAAAATTAAAAGATTATCGTTTTCCGGTATAAAATCAAATCCACACATTACTGCATGAGCGGTTCCAAGTTGTTCATTTTGAAGAAAAATTTTAACATCTTGTGGAATTATCTTTTCTACCATTTCATGCTTATGTCCTAAGATAACTCCCACTTCTCCAAAATTTTTAGCAGTATCAATTACCCAGTTTATCATAGGCTTTCCAAGAATTTTGTGAATAACTTTCGGATATTTTGAATTCATCCTTTTTCCAAGCCCTGCAGCTAAAATTAGGGTTTTCAATCTTGTTCACCCCTTTTTTTAAATTCTTTTAAAAATATTGGAATAATTAAAAATCCAAAAAAATAGCCGATTGTTCCATATTTTATACTTCCAATTAATGAAATACTTATTCCAAGTAGTAGGTACAATGGAAAACTCCAAATTGGAGATTTAAATATATCATACAAAATTGATACAAAACAAGAAATTAAAAGGAAAATGAGTCCTTTTGGTTCATAACCACGAATTGTGGAAAAAAATGAAAGTGCGATCATTAGAACGTATGTAAGACTCAATAAACTTTGAAGTTTTATATTATTTCTAATAAGATAGTAAATTCCAATAGCAATTACACTAAAAAATAAATATGATTTTGTAAAATAAAAAAGAATTATAGAAGTTGCTATAGAAAACAACAGGAAGCTCATCAACACACCTCCGAATAAGAAAGGGCCCAAAAAGGGCCCTATTTAATGTATAAAGTTTTATTTTCTGTTTTTAATTGTTGCTTGTGCAGCAGCTATTCTTGCTACTGGAACTCTATATGGGGAACAGCTTACATAGTCAAGTCCTGCTGCATCGAAGAATAGAATGGATCTTGGATCTCCACCGTGCTCACCACAAACACCAACTTTAAGATCTTTTCTTGTTGCCTTACCTTTTTCGGTTCCCATCTTGACTAGTTGCCCTACGCCGTCCCAATCAAGACTCTTGAATGGATCATGTTCAAGTATACCTTTTTCAAGGTATTCTGGTAAGAATTTTCCAACATCGTCACGGCTGAATCCAAATGTCATTTGTGTAAGGTCATTTGTTCCAAAACTGAAAAACTCTGCTTCTTGAGCGATTTGATCTGCTGTTACAGCTGCTCTTGGAATTTCAATCATTGTACCAACTTTGTATGTTAACTCAATTCCTGATTCTTTAATTAATGCATCTGCTGTTTCTTTAACTACTTTTTTAACGTATTTGAGTTCGTTAATGTGACCAACAAGTGGGATCATGATCTCTGGAATTACATCAATATTTTCTTCTTTCTTAAGTTCAATAGCAGCACCAATTATAGCTTTTGTTTGCATTACTGCAATTTCTGGGTATGTTATTGTAAGCCTACAACCTCTGTGACCAAGCATTGGGTTTAATTCGTGAAGTTGTTCAACAACTGATTTTAATTCTTCAACAGTAATACCTACTTGCTCTGCTACTTCTTTCATTTGATCTTCTTCATGTGGTAAGAATTCATGTAGTGGAGGATCTATCAACCTGATTGTAACTGGTAAGCCTTTCATTGTTCTAAATAATCCTTTGAAGTCTTCTTTTTGAAGTGGAAGAAGTTCTGCAAGTGCTGCTTCTCTTTGTTCTTTCGTTTTTGCAACAATCATTCTTCTTACCTTTGGAATTCTGTCTTTTTCAAAGAACATGTGTTCTGTTCTACAGAGACCTATACCTTCTGCACCAAATTCCCTTGCAACTTTAGCATCCCTTGGGACATCAGCGTTTGTTCTAACGCCGAGTCTTCTGATTTCATCAGCCCATGTGAGAAGTTCAGCAACTTCACCTTCAAGGCCTTGGGGTTTAACTGTAGTTATTTTTCCAAAGTATACGTTTCCGGTAGTACCATCTATTGAAATCCATTCTCCTTCTTTTACTACAACATCTCCGACTTTGAATTCTAATTTTTCTTCATCAACAACAATTTCTTCTGCACCAACAACTGCTGGTTTTCCCATACCTCTTGCAACAACTGCAGCGTGTGATGTCATTCCACCACGTGCGGTTAATATACCTTCTGCTGCGTTCATACCACCGACATCTTCTGGGCTTGTTTCAGGTCTTACCAAGATAACGACTTCACCATTTTTGTGCATTTCTTCTGCTTTTTTAGCGTCAAAATATACTTTACCAGTAGCTGCACCTGGTGATGCTGGAAGACCTTTTGCAATTACTTTTGCATTTTTGACTTCTTCATCGTCAAATTTTGGGTGTAGTACTCTTTCGACATCTTCTGGTTTTACTCTCATAACAGCTGTTTCTTTATCAATAAGTCCTTCGTGAACAAGATCAACTGCTATTTTAATTGCAGCTTGGCTTGTTCTTTTACCATTTCTTGTTTGTAAGATGTAGAGCTTTCCTTTTTCGATTGTAAATTCTATATCTTGCATATCTCTGTAGTGTTTTTCTAGATTTTCCATAATGGAGAGAAGTTCATTATATACAGCTTCATTTATCTTCTTGAGTTCTTCAAGTGGAACTGGTGTTCTTATACCTGCAACAACATCTTCACCTTGTGCATTTTGTAAGAATTCGCCGTATGGCTTCTTTTCACCAGTATTTGGATTTCTTGTGAAACAAACTCCTGTACCACTGTCATCACCCATGTTACCGAATACCATTGTAACGATATTAACAGCTGTTCCAAGAAGTTCTCCTTCTTTTATGTTGTTAATTTGTCTATATTTGATTGCTCTTTCATTCATCCATGAACCAAATACTGCATCGATAGCTGCCCAAAGTTGTTTGTATGTGTCTTGTGGGAATTCTTTTCCATGTTTTTTGTATATTTCTTTATAGTCTTCAACAAGTGCTTTAAGGTCATCAGCATCAAGTTCGACGTCAAGTTTTACTCCCTTTTCTTCTTTCTTTTTTTCGAGTGCTTTTTCAAATTCTGCATGAGGAATTCCAAGCGCTGTATCACCAAACATTTGTAAAAATCTTCTGTATGCATCATATGCAAATCTTTCATTATTTGTTAATTTTGCAAGGCCAACAACTGTTTCATCGTTTAAGCCGAGGTTTAAAATGGTATCCATCATTCCAGGCATGGATACTGCAGCACCTGATCTTACAGAAACAAGTAATGGCCTTTCTGGGTCACCAAGCTTTTTTCCAGTTACTTCTTCTAATCTTTTTAAAGCTTCATCAACTTGTTGTTTCAAATCTTCCGGATATGTTTTTCCGTGATCGTAGTAATATTTACAAACTTCTGTTGAGATAGTAAATCCTGGTGGGACAGGAATTCCAAGGTTAGTCATTTCGGCGAGATTTGCGCCTTTTCCGCCAAGTATGTCTTTCATATCTGCGCGGCCTTCAGCTTTCTTGTTAGCAAAAAAATAAACCCATTTTTTTGACATTCTTACACCTCCTTGATCATTTTGAGACTAATTTTATTTTATCATATCATTGTGGTTAAAACGGTTACTATTTTATAATTAAATTTTTCTTTTTTGTAACAAATAAAGATTTTTGTGAACAAAGATATTTATGATATAATTTATTATACTAACAAAGTTAGACAATGTTAATCTTGGAGGGTATACAATGACCAAAAAGGAAATGATGGATATTATTGTTGAGCGTATAAAAAATTGTAAAGCTTGTCCCTTACATGAGAATAGGACAAATGTAGTTCCAGGAGAAGGAAATCTAAATTCTCCAATTATGTTTGTTGGAGAAGGTCCGGGAGGGGATGAGGATCTTTCTGGAAGACCATTTGTGGGAAGAGCGGGGCAACTTCTAACCAAGATTTTGGAATCTGTTAACATAAAGCGTGAAGATGTTTATATTACTAACATTGTTAAGTGTAGACCTCCAAACAATAGAACCCCTACAAAGGAAGAAGCAAGTATTTGCTCTCATTTTCTATTTGCACAAATTGAATTGATAAATCCTAGAATGATAGTAACTCTTGGGAAACCTGCTCTTGAGTTATTTTTGGGGAAAAGTGTTGCGATAACTAAAGTTAGAGGTAATGAGTTTGAATGGAAGGGAGGAATAATAATTTTTCCCATGTTCCATCCAAGTTACCTTTTAAGAAATCCATCAAAAGCAAAGGGATCTCCAAAAGACCTTACTTGGCAGGATATTAAAAGAGTTAGAAAGTATTATGATCAATTTTTAAAGGAGAGAGAAAATGGCTGATAAAAGGTTAACACCAGCACTAGAAAATTATTTGGTAACTATTTATAAATTATCAAAGAATGATGGTGTTACAAGAGTTTCTGAAATTGCAAAGGTTAAGAATGTTAGTTATCCGAGTGTAACTACAGCTGTAAAAAAGTTAGCTGAACTAGGTTATGTAGAACATCAAAGGTATGGATTTGTTAAATTGACTAGAAAAGGCAAAAGAGTTGCTGTGACCATTCACAATGGAGAGCTTAGAGTAAAATACTTTTTTATGTACGTAATAGGATTTCCGGAAAAATGGGCGCAGCAAGCTGCTGAACTATTAATTTATGGACTTGATAGTGAAACAAGGAGGCAGCTAAGGAGATTTTATGCTATAATGATAGATTTTGACGAGACAAAAACAGAAAAGTTAATTAAATTTTTAAAAGAGCAAAGAGAAAAATTAGGAATAAAAAATGTTCCAAAGGAGGCACTCAAACTTAAAATAAGGTTGAAGGAGGATGACTAATGAAAGCACTAGTAACTGGAGGCGCAGGATTTATTGGTTCACATGTCGTAGATAAATTAATAGAAAATGGTTATGAAGTCGTTGTTGTTGATAATTTATCAAGAGGAAAAAAAGAAAATGTAAATAAAGATGCAACCTTAGTTGTTGCAGATATTAGAGATGAAAAAACTATTGAGGAGTTATTTAAAGAACATAATTTTTCCTATGTTTTTCACCTTGCAGCGCAGGCAAGTGTTTCGGTGTCTGTTAAGGATCCAGTAGAAGATGCAAATGTGAATATAATTGGAAGTCTTGTGTTATTAAAGAATTCCATAAAGTATGGAGTGAAAAAGTTTATTTTTTCTTCGACTGGTGGTGCAATTTACGGAGATGATGTTGATATTTTTCCAACACCGGAATCTGTGTTTCCAAAGCCAATTTCTCCATATGGAATAGCAAAATTTTCATTTGAAAATTATTTAAGATTTGCAAAAAAAGAATTTGGATTAAACTATACAGTTTTAAGGTACGCTAATGTATATGGTCCAAGGCAAGACCCTTTTGGAGAGGCTGGAGTAGTGGCTATATTTACTATGCGAATGTTAAATGGTGAAGATGTGATTATCAATGGTGATGGAGAATATATTCGTGATTATGTCTACGTGGAAGATGTTGCAGATGCAAATTTAAGAGCACTTAAGGCTGGAGATGGAATGGAGATAAACATAGGAACTTCTCAGGGAACAAGTGTTAATCAATTATTTGATTATTTGAAGAAGATAACAGGTTACACAAAAGATCCAGTTTATGGCCCTCCAAGAAAGGGAGATATAAGAAAAAGTCTTTTGTGTTATACAAGGGCACTTGAAGAGTTAAGATGGAAACCAAAGGTGGATATAGAGAAGGGATTGAGGTTGACGGTTGAGTGGTTTAAGCGAAATTTTAAGGCCTAAGAATTTTGAAGATGTTGTTGGACAAGAGCATATATTAGGTGAAAAGGGAATCTTGAAGCTTGCAATAGAGAAAGATTCCCTGTTTTCTGCTATTTTTTACGGCCCACCAGGTTGTGGAAAAACTTCCACACTAGAAGTTATCAAACAAAACACAAGCTATGAAGTTTATCATTTTAACGCGGCTATAACCTCAACTGCAGAAGTAAAAAAGATTTTAGAATATGCAGCTAAAGTCAAGGGTGTAAAAAAGATCCTGATTTTTATAGATGAATTTCACAGGTTTAATAAAAAGCAACAGGATATATTTTTACCTGGGGTTGAAGCTTTTGATTATGTATTGATAGGTGCAACAACAGAAAATCCATATAAAATGGTAAATCCTGCACTACTTTCTCGTGTAAGACTCGTTGCTTTTAAAAAGTTGCAAAAAGGGCATATATTTAAATTACTTGAAAAAGCTGTCAATGTAAAAAAAGTGGATATTAATGAGGATGCAAAAGATTTTATTGCAAGGGTTTCAAATGGAGATGGAAGATTTGCAATTAATTTATATGAGATATTGAGCGATATAGCAATTTCCATTGATAAAAAGATAATAGATGAAGAGATTTTAAAAATATATTCTTTGGATGAAAATAGAGTTTATACTGAAAAAGAGCATTACAATTTGGCATCTGCCTTTATAAAAAGTATTCGTGGAAGTGATCCTGATGCTGCACTTTACTATATGGCTAGGATGATAGAAGTTGGGGAAGATCCAAGATTTATTGCAAGGAGACTTGTAATTCTTGCAAGTGAAGATATTGGTCTTGCTGATCCAATGGCACTTTTAGTTGCAACTTCAACAGCTCAGGCAGTTGAACTTGTGGGACTTCCAGAATGTATGCTTAATTTATCTCAATGTGTTATATATTTATCACTTGCTCCAAAAAGCGATTCATCAACCCTTGCTATACAAAAAGCCTTAAAGGTTGCAAAAGAGACTATGAATCTTGATGTTCCTCGTAATTTATTGAATATTCCGGATAGTGGATATAAAAATCCACACAAATTTGGAGGATTTTTGAAAAAGTCTTACCTTCCAAAGGAGATTTCAGATAAGGTTTTTTACACTCCAAAATCAATAGGAAAAGAAAAGAAAAATTTAGAAATTTTAGAAACTTTGTGGAGGGGGGTAAAACAATATGATGATAAACCTTAATGGTAGGAAGGTACTTTTGATAAATGATGACATAACAATACAAGATACAGATGCGATAGTTAATGCTGCAAACAGCCATTTAAAACATGGTGGAGGGGTTGCAGGTGCAATATTGAAAAAAGGTGGACACATTATTCAACTTGAAAGTGATGAATATATTGAAAAATATGGACCAGTGAAAACAGGTACTGTTGCAGTTACCTCAGGAGGTAATTTGAAGGCAAAGTATGTTATTCATGCAGTTGGTCCAATCTGGCGTGGGGGGAATAATAGTGAAGAAAAGCTTTTAAAGGATGCGGTTTTAAATTCTTTGAAAAAGGCAGATGAATTAAAGATAAAATCCATTTCTTTTCCTGCGATAAGCAGTGGTATTTTTGGTTTTCCGGTGAGAAGATGTGCACAAATTTTTGCTGAAGCAATTGATGAATTTTTAAAAGATAATACAACCATTGAAGAAATTAGAATAGTAAATATAGATAAAGATACCCACCAAATTTTTGAAAAAGAATTTAAAGAGTATTTTAAATTGCAAGGATGAGTTTATATGAAAATATTAATGCTTACTAAGTCTTTATTTTTAGAGTATTTTAGAAATAAAATAGCCTTCTTTTTCAATATTTTATTTCCACTGATATTATTTATTTTATTTTCGCTAGTTTTTTTTAGCGAAGGTACTACTAATTTTGCCTATTTTTCTGATATTGATCTAGATATTTACGGAAAATCATACAATAATGAAAAAAAATTATTAAGTGACAGAGAAAAATACGATGCAGTTGCAGTAATTAAAGATAATGAAGTAATAGTTTATAAAAACAGTAATAGCGCAATGGTTGACGTATGGATTGATACGTTAGTAAATAGGGTTAAATCTTTTGGATTAAAAAACGTGGTAAATATAAAAGAGACAAAGTTAAATTATAAAATTTTTTCGCAAAGGGAAAATATTTATATAGGCACATTTGCACTTTCGATTATGTCCATAGGAATGTTTTCTGTTGTGAATTTATTTGATAGGTATAAAAGAGTAGGTACACTAAAAAGGCTAAAACTGCTTCCTATGTCTTCCTTTTCATTTGTCTTTTCCTTTTCAATTTCCCAGTTTTTTATAAGTTTTATTTCTTTAATTATAATAAGGTTAATTGGAGCATTTTTGTTTTCAATATCTTTAAATATTAATATTTTTTATTTTTCAATTTCCCTTATTTCCTCCGTACTTGGGATGCTTGGAATTGGTACATTGATTAGTGTTCTTTTCAAAAAAAGTGCGGCTAATGTATCTCAGTTTTTGTATATTGTATTTATATTTTTTTCTGGGATTTATTTTCCATTAGAATTTCTTCCAAGATTTTTAAAAAATTTAAGCTTTTTTGTGCCAGTAAGATATATTGTTGATATCTTCAAATTTTCAATGGGAATGCAAGTAATTAATATTTCTCAGTTTTTTATTTATTCATTTATATTAATTGTATTTGGATTATTTTTACTTTTAATTGGTGGCAAGATGCTTTTTGAAACCGAAAAAGTAGGTGGTTAGATGGTAGTAAAGGTGGAAAATTTAAGAAAGTTATATGGAAAATTTGAAGCGTTAAAAGGTATTAGTTTTGAGGTTGAGGAAGGGGAAGTTTTTTCTCTTCTTGGACCAAATGGTGCTGGAAAAACAACTACTGTTGAAATTTTAATTGGCCTTAGAGAAAAGAGCGAAGGAAAAATTTATTATTTTAATAAAGAAATGGAAAAAATAGATAAGAAAATAAAATCAGTTATAGGAATTTCTCTTCAAAAAACTGAGCTTTTTAGAGAGCTTACAGTTATTGAAACTCTAAAACTTTTTAGAAGTTTTTACAAAGATGGATATGATCCTTATGAGGTGTTAGAAAAGATAGAACTAGTTGAGAAAGAAAAGGAAAGAGTAAAAAATCTTTCTGGAGGTCAATTTCAAAGACTTGTTGTAGGACTATCTTTTATAAACGATCCAAAAATTATCTTTTTGGACGAGCCAACAACAGGTCTTGATCCTCAATCAAGAAGAAAGATCTGGGATATTATACTTGAATTAAAAAATAAAGGAAAAACGATATTTTTGACAACACATTATATGGAAGAAGCCCAATTTTTATCGGATAGAGTTTGTATAATTGATAATGGAGAAATTATCGCTCTTGATACTCCGCAAAAATTAATAGAAAATTCTAATTTAGAGACAATAATAGAAATAGATGGCGTGTATGAAAACTTTGGAAAGGTTATTGGAACTAGAACACTCGTTGAAACAAATGATCCAAATGGTTTAATACAAAAGCTTATAGAAAACAAAATAGAAAATTTTACAGTCAGACATCCAACACTTGAAGATGTGTTTTTGAAATTAACTGGTAAAGAATTGAGGGATTGATATGTTTCAGGCACTATTTAAGATAGAATTTTTAAGGTCTAAAGAGGCAACATTTTGGTTTATAATCTTTCCAATACTTTTGACTATTCTACTTACATCAATTTTTGGCGATATTGAAAAAAATGCAAAATTTAGGATAGGATATATCGGTGAAAATAGATTTGTAAAAAACTTGGAAGATTACTTTGAAGTTTTAAAGATTGAAAAAGTTGAAGAGATTGTTGGGAAAAATCTTGATGCAGTAGTTGTTTTTGAAGATAATTTTGATACAAAACTTCAAAGAGCTTTGTTCTTGTCAAAAACAAAGTTGTTTAAACCTGTAAATGTTGAAATTTTTTATACAGATAAAGAATATTCAAAGGTTGTTAAAGATATTTTAGTAAATATATTTTCTTCTTTGAATGCTTTAAATTCAGATAAAGAGGTAAAATTAAAGGTAATTAAAAGGGAAAAAAGTATATCATATTCTCAATTTTTATATGCTTCAATTTTGGTAATGAATATTATGTCAGTAACCTTCTTTGGTTTTAGTTCACAGATTTCTTTTTACAAAAGACAGGGACTTTTGAGAAGGATAAATTGTACACCATATAGTCTTGGAAAATTTTATTTTGTATATGCTCTTGTTTCGTTGTTGCAAATTGTTTTTGCAAATATAATATTTACTTTATTTGATTTTTTTGTATACGGAGTAAAAGCTGATTTCTTAAATATCTCAATTTATACACTATTTGGTAGTGTAGTATTTTTGTCATTAGGTTATATGATGGCAAGTCTAATAGAAAATCCGGAGACTATAGTAGTACTTGGAAATATTTTATTTCAAGTGTTTATGTTTGCAGGAGGTTTTTATTTTGACGTAAAAAATGCTGGAATAATAGGAATTTTATCAAAAATTATTCCATCGACGTATCTTGTTGATGGAATAAGAAAATCTTTTGGCTATTATGCGTATAAAAATCATTTTTTAATACCATTAATCTGGGTTGTCTTTTCGATATCTTTTGTAGCTTTATCTAACATTATTAAAAGAAAAAAGGCCTCATCAAACATATGATGAGGCCTGTACTACCTATATTACCCATTTTCCATTTTTCATAAGTGTTATTTTTTCATCTGCTTTTATTCCATATACATTCATATTTTCATTTCCAATCATAAAGTCTACATGTGTAAGACTTGTATTTATACCATTTTTCTTTAATTGTTCCTCGTTCATTTTTGTGCCATCTTTTATACAGTTTGGATACGCTCTTCCAAATGCAAAGTGTGATGCTGCGTTTTCATCAAATAATGTGTTGTAAAATATAGTTTTCATTTGGTAAATTGGTGAATCTACAGGAACTAAAGCAACTTCTCCTAATCTTTTTGCGCCTTCGTCTGTATTAAGTATTGTTTCTAGAATCTTTTCTCCTACTTCTGCTTTGTAATTTACGATTTTACCGTCTTTAAATTCAAGTATAAATTTATCTATTATATTTCCTCCATATACAAGAGGTAGACTGTTTGTTACCACACCATTAATTTTGTCTTTGTGTGGTGCTGTAAAGATTTCTTCAGTTGGAATATTTGGAACAAATGTTATACCGCTCATATTTTCTTGAGTTGCAGAAAGCCATATATGATTTTTTGGAAGACCAACGGTTAGGTCAGTGCCAGGGCCTTCGTACTTTAGATAGTCGAATTGTTTTTCATTTAAAAATTTGGTTATTCTCTTAAGATTAGCTATATGTTTTTGCCAATTTTTTACAGGATCTCCTTCAATTCTACTTGCTTTTAATATATATTCTAGTAATTTTTCAATGTTTTCTTCTCCTAAAACCTTTTTAGCCCATTTTCTTGTAGGATATGCAACAACACACCAGCTTATTTCATTTGACATCATTCTTCTCATTATATCTTTGTTGGCCGTATTGGCTGTTTTTGTAAAAGTTCCAATTCTTTCAGGTGGAACATCTTTTAGTGCATCTGGATCTCCACCAGTAATACTTAATACTGCACCTTTTTTGTCTAAGAGATATTCGGATGCTTTTATTTCCCATTCTGGAAATTTTTTTAAAGCATCAATTGGTGCATTTTTAAGTCTAGTTTTTGTAATAACTTCATCGGACCATTTTACATAAACATCGTATGCTCCTATTTCAAAAGCTGTTTCAACTACCTGTTCTACAAATTTTCTTGCATCAATTGGTGCTTTTATGAATAGTATTTGATCTTTTTGTAGGTTTAATCCAATTTTTAACGCAACTTCTGCATACTTTTTTAACATATTATTCCTCCTCGAGAATTTCTTTAATTTGTTTTTCTATATCTTCGGTTATTTTTTCCTTAATTTCTATTGCTTTTAAGTTTTCGTATAATTGTTCTTTACTTGAAACACCTAATATAACACTACTTACATTGTCGTTTAATAGACACCATGCAATTGCAAGTTGAGACATTTTTGCATTCAATTCATCTGCAATTTTTTGTAACTTTTGAAGTTTTTTAAATACTTTCTCACCTAAAAGTCCGTTTTCTTCGAGGTGCTTTCTAAGGTGTGGGAATCTTGCAAGTCTTGAATTTTCTGGAATTCCGTTATTGTATTTTCCTGTTAATATTCCTGATGCAAGAGGACTCCAAATAGTAAGTCCCATACCGTACTTTTCATATATTGGTTTGTATTCTTCTTCAACTCTTTTTCTTACGAGCATGTTGTATTGTGGCTGTTCAACTATAGGTGGTATACAATTTAACGCTTTACATGTTTTGTGAGCAGCTTCTAGTTGCTCTGCGCTCCATTCGGATGTTCCCCAATATAGTGCAAGCCCATTTCTTACAATGTAGTCCATTGCAAGAACTGTCTCTTCAATTGGTGTTTCTGGATCTGGCCTATGACAGTAAATGATATCAACATAGTCAAGTTGTAATCTTTTTAATGAAGCCCATGTTCCCTCCAAAAGATGTTTTCTTGAAAGGCCTTTATCGTTTGGACCATTTCCTCCCCAAAATATTTTTGTTGAAACTACAATGTCACTCCTTCTAAATTCTTTAAGAACTTCTCCAAGCATTGATTCTGCCATTCCATTTGCATATGCTTCTGCTGTATCAAAGAAATTGATACCGTTTTTAAAAGATTCTCTAACAATTTCTTTTGCACCAGCTATATCAAGTTGATTTCCAAAAGTGAGCCATGAACCAAGCGATAGTTCACTAATTTTTAATCCCCATTTTCCAACTTTTCTGTAATTCATTTAAGTCACCTCCTAAAAAATATTATATCACAATTATTAGTTTGGCGAACTATTTTAGTGTATAGATTCTAAAATTTTGTTTACTATTATAGAAAGTTGTTTGTATCTACCAGTTGTAATCTTACTACCTTTTTATGGGGAAAATCCAAATTGAAAGTGATTTTTACTGTCAATTTCGTAAAATACAGTATTCTATGGAAAAGTTGAATCTTTATCTTGTTACAAGTGCATATATTTTGTAATATACAAGCATACTGGCATGAAAATATTTTTGGCAAGAAAAGTATCTTTACCAATATGTTTAATTTTCATGTTTTTATCTAATTTTTAATTTTGTTTGGTAACTTAAAAGAATTAATATTTCGTATTAAAAATATAACAATAAATGCTAAAATAATAGTTGTTAACATAAAAAGATACTTTTTACAAATAGGACATCCGAGATAAATTTTTTCTTGTTTTTACTTTATGATTTTTTAAAATATGATATAATTAGTAATACGAATCATTATTTGGGGGGATAGTTTTGGAAAATAAACATAGAGTGGATATATTTAATCAAGGTATTTTTTTGTCACTGTTTTTACTGAGTTGGCCGCTAATAATTTCAAATCTTATGCAGACATTTTATAACGCTGTAGATGGTTATTTTCTGGGAAAGCTTGGAAAGATAGAATTTTCCGCTCCGACAATTGTTTGGCCAATTATTTTTGTATTTATTTCACTTTCTATAGGTTTTTCGCAGGCTGGCGTTACCTTGGTTGCACAATTTACTGGTGCAAAAAATAAAAAACTTGCACAAAAATCTGCAGGTCAAAGTTTACTAACTTCTACGTTAATCGGTGTAATTTTTTCAATTTTTTCAATAGTTATATCAAGGCCTATAATAATGGCTGTTGCTGGAAAAGAAAGTGCAGAAGTTGTAGATTATGCTGTAAAGTACTTCAATATAATAATGTTAGGTCTTCCATTTGGCTTTATTTTTAATACAGTAAGTTCCATTATTAGAGGTTGGGGAGATTCAAAATTTACGATGAATCTTATGTTAATTTCAACGATAATTAATATTATTCTTGATCCACTTCTTATTTTTGGAATAGGTATTTTTCCAAAAATGGGCGTAGTTGGAGCTGCACTTGCAACTACAATTGCAAGGATTATAGCTGCTCTTATGGCTATTGAAAGTTTGTTTAAAGGAAAAAGGGGGTTTAAGATACATTTAAGGGATTTATACCCAGATTGGCAGTTAATTAAGAAAGTTTTTAGAATAGCACTTCCAAGTTCTTTAAGTTTGAGTATTACGTCACTTGGTTTTGTTTTTATTATGAGATTTGTTTCAAGTTTTGGACCGACAGTTATTAGTGCTTACGGTGTTGGAAATAGAATAATAAATTTTATTACAATGATTACTTTCGGGATTGCGAATTCTGTTACTGCCATGGTTGGGCAATTTTTGGGAGCTGGTGATATAAAAAGTACTGAAAAAACTTTAAAAGTGGCATTTTGGACGAATTTTACTATTGTGTTTTTCCTCAGTACTCTTACCTTCTTTTTTGGAGGACAACTTACAAAGTTTTTTATAAACGAAAAAGATGTTATAGAAGTTGGTTATATCTTCTTTAGATATGTTTCTTTTTCTTTGCCATTTTTTACTTCTATGTCAGTGTTTATACATGCACTTATTGGAGCTGGTAGAACGGAGCTTTCAATGATAGTTGATATAACAAGACTATGGGGAATTAGAGTGCCTCTAGTTGCATTTTTTTCCACAAAGTACGGCTTTACGGGGTTGTTTTTTGCTATGATAATAAGTAATGTAAGTGCGCTACTTCTTGCGTATCTTTTTATAAAATTTTCTAATTGGAAAAAGCCGATTACAAAAGATTTAAGAAGGGGGAATTTAGATGATATTTACGGACAAGAAGATTGAAAGAAAACCTAGAAAATATTTTAAAGATTTATCATCAACAGATGGTGAAAAGATACTAGAGAGTATAAAACAGTTGTTGTCGGAGAAAATTAATAGTGAAAACGAACTTATATCACTTGTAGAAAAATTTACTGAATTAAGTGATATTGTTTCCGAGGAAATGGGAAGAAGATACATTGATATGACAAGGTTTGCAGACAAACCCGAGTATTCAGAGAAGTTTAACGATTATTTCCAAAATGTTGTCTCAAAACTAAAACCATATTCAATTGAAGTTGAAAAAAAGATTTATAATTCAGAATTTTCTAAAAGGTTACCAAATGAATACCAGCATATGTTGAAAATTATATCTAACAATATTGAACTATTTAGAGAGGAAAATATTCCACTCCAAGTTGAAGAAAGAAAACTTTCCAATAAGTATGGTTCAATTTACGGCTCTATTGTGGTAGATTTTAGAGGTGAAGAAAAAACTTTGCAACAGTTATTACCATATTTGAAATCTCCAGACAGAACAACAAGAGAAGAAGCTTGGAGAAAAAGATTTGAAGGTCTTTTGTCAAGAAAAGAAGAATTGGATAAACTTTTTGACGAACTTAAAGAGATTAGAAGAAAGCAAGCAAAAAATGCTGGATTTGAAAATTACAGAGATTACATGCATAATTTGAAAGGAAGGTTTGAATATTCTGTTGAAGATGTTATGCAGTTTCATGAGTCAGTTGAAAAGAAGGTTATGCCATTTTTTGAAAAGAGGATGCAAAAAAGAGCTGAAAAGCTCGGTATTGAAAGTGTAAGGCCATGGGATACAAGTGTTGATGTTGATGGAAAGGTATTAAAACCATATAACACAATTGATGAGTTTGTAGATAAAGCAATTAGAGTGTTGGGAAAAGTAAAGAGAATTTTTGGAGAAAGACTTGAAATGATGAAAAATTCTGAACTGTTAGACCTTGAAAATAGAAAAGGAAAGGCTCCTGGTGGATACAATTATCCATTGCCAGAGACAGGGGCACCATTTATATTTATGAATGCAACAGGACAAAGTAGCGATGTTAGAACGCTTCTTCATGAATCAGGACATGCAATGCATACATTTGAAACTGTTAATATTCCTATTGAGTACTATAGACCACATAGGATGGAAATTGCAGAACTTGCTTCGATGAGTATGGAGCTTCTCACGATGCATTATTGGAGAGAATACTATAAGGATGAGAATGATTTTAGAAAAGCAATGATAGAAGAACTTGAAAGTGCACTACTATTTTTGCCATGGTGTATGACGGTTGATGCTTTCCAACAATGGATTTACACTAATCCAGATCATACAGCAAAAGAAAGAGAAGAATATTTTGGCAAATTGATGGATAGGTTTAATAGAGGAATTGATTGGAGTGGACTTGATTTTGAAAAGAAGAATAGGTGGATGTTCCAGCTTCACATTTTTGAAGTTCCATTCTATTACATAGAATATGGTATTGCTCAACTTGGGGCATTGTCTATTTATAAAAACTATATTGAAAATCCTGAAAAAACAGTTGAAGATTACCATAACTTCTTAAAGGTTGGATATAAGATGCCAATTAATAAAGTATATGAGGTAGCTGGAATAAAGCTTGATTTTTCTGAAGAACATATTGGAGAAATCGTAGAATTTGTTGAAGAAAGGTTAAATGAGTTGGAAGGAGAGTAAAGATGTTTTTTGAGGATTTTGATGAGGAATTTGAAAGTTTAGATGAGATGGTAGAAAAATTAAGGAATGAAAATAGCTGCCCTGAGTGTGTTCAATGTGGTTACTGTTGTAAGGTAACTCCTTGCTATTATGGAAAATGGAATGAAGAAAAAAATCAATGTGAATATTTAACTGAAGATAACAAATGTGGTATTTATGACAAAATAGTAGAAATGGAAAAGGATCAAGAAATAAAAATGTTTGGAAGTGGTTGCTGTTTAAATTACATGAATCCAGAAAGGTTGAAAAAGTTGTCTAGTAAATAAGTTTTAAATAATATACAAAATTTTGCTTTTTAAAAAGAGCTGGAGTTTATTTCCAGCTCTTTTGTTTTAACCTTTTTTAACATTGCAAATTCTTTTTAATAAGTTAATAATATATTTCTTTGATTTCATTGTTTATTATTTTCAATTTAATAATGTTGATATTTAATTGGGATAATAAATCATAGTAGTTTATCAAAGTGTATGATTTTTGTATCAATAGATCAAACTTGTTTTCTGTGTTAACATTTTTATTCATAACTTCGTCAATTAATTTTATAGTTTTACTTATGTTTTCTATTTGTCGGATTAAATTTTCAATTTGGAAAAAGGTATTTTTAATATCAAGAATAAGTGACTTTTTTGTGTTTTCTAGTATATAATTGTCAAAAGATTTTCTTTCATAGTTGCTTTGATTTGAGAATGAAAAATTAAAATTTACATTCCAGTTTTCGTTTGAATAGTTTAATAGATTACTATTTTCAAAATTTAACGATAAAATGAAATTATTAAATGAGTATTCCATTCTAAAATTAAAACCTAATTTTATTTTTTCGCTGTAGTTATTGTTATACGATAAAGAAAGAGAAGGTAAAAATTTTGGGATTTTCATATTTATAAAATCATATTTTTCGTTCAGTTTATTTTCGGCAATTTGTATATTTATGGCCTTTATTGAAGGAGAATTTTTTAATATTTCGTTTAAATCAAGATTTTTGAGTATTTCAGAAGCTGTTTTAGTGTCAAAGAAAAAATCGTCTTCAAATTCAACAATCGTATTACTTGATAATCCAAGATGATCTGTTATTTGATTTAAGTAATAATTCAAATCATTTTTTATTGAATAATAATTTATTAGAAATTTGTTATAATTTATTTCATAATTCATCTTTGTAATATAATCTATATTATTATTGGAAATTATCAAATTGTAGATTTTATCAATTTTACTTTTAAAATTTTTTAGGGTTTCTGTAATTTTTAATCTTGCCAACGTGTTAAAATAAAGCGATGTTAAATCAATGGCATTTTTTGCTTTGTATTCAATTAGTTCCATATTAAGTCTTTCTTTTGTTGTTTTTTGAATATTTGTGAATAACAGAGAAATTAATTGATTGAGGTCGTATTCAAGGCTAATTGTGCTATTGCTAAAATCTGAAAAGACATTTATATTTGGTAGAAAAATACTAGTTAAGTTTGAATTATATTCTTGTATTTCTTCCATTTTAGAAAGGACATCATAGGAATTGTTTATAGAAACTTTTATAAAATCAGTATAATTGATTTTGTAAATATTATTCTCGTTTGAAAAAAGTAATGTATTAAATATTATTATAAGCATCATCATTGATGAAATCAATATAAATTTCTTTTTGAAGATAGAAATCCCTCCTTTGATTTTTAGCACAAAAAACATGGTTGTAAGAATTTATATAATATCTTTATATAGCATCTAACGTGATTCAGTTTTATATTCTAAATGGTATGAAATTTCAGCATTCCATTTTTCTTGATTTACTACCATTCCCAATCTCCAAATTCTTACGATGCCACAATATACTTTTAAAGACCATCTAATATAGAGGTCTGTAGTTAATATGGTTTGACATATACTTTTACATTAATAGATTTACTGACTATTGTGTTAGGTTGAATTCATAGGTTTTCGGATATTTATTTTATTCCAAATTGTGAATTTATGATTACTTTTGAACTTTCAAAGATATTTTTTGTAAGATATAATGTACTATTAGTATTGTTAAAAAATGAATCGATGTACTTCCGTGAAGTGAAATTAAGGTACCAGTCATTGTTAATAACTTGAATTCCCCAAAATTTTGCAAAAGAAGTTATAGATAAGATTTTCTTTTTCATAATAAAATCTCTAACCAACTTTTTTTGAAAAATATATATTTATTATTTTTTATTGCTTATAAGGTTTTCAAAATCAAAAAAATTTTATTTTGTGTATTTTTTAGGTGTAAAAATTTAGAGAAATTAATTGCGGCTTTTAGTCTGGTCATTTTTCAAATCAACAATTTATTAGCAAAATTAAGAGGGGGAGGGATTTTATTAGATAAATTTAGCTTAAAAATTAATAAGTAACCAATTTGTATTGGAGATAATCTGGGACTTTTGCGGTCCAAGAAACTTGCCTTGTTATTCTTCCAAATTTCCAAATTTTTACAAGACCATGATATACTTTTAAAGCCCATCTAGTTTTAATGTCTAAAGTTTTATTTGGCCTAACAATTGCTTTAATTGAAAGAGATTTAGTAATTGCATGACTTGCTTCAAATCCAATGCTTGCGCCTATTTCTTTAATACCTACGCTAGAATTTATACTTACTTTAAGAGTTTGAGAAACAGTTCTTGTAACTGTAATGTTATCATCTGTATTATTAATTACAGAATAAACAGTTTTCCATGATGTATAATCTCTATACCAGCCGTTATTAACAACCTGAGTACCCCAGAATTTAGCAAAAGAACTTACTGAAAAAAGTAAAATCATTAGAGCAATTAAATAAATTTTTTTACCCATGAATAACCCCCCTATTTGAATATTTTCCCTCCCCCTATTTTAAATGTTTATTTAACTAAATCCAAAACAGAAAAGACTTTGTATCCATCTTTCTTAATTACACATAAAAAGCCTTTGTTAATTAAAATTCCTAAGAAATCACTTACTTTTTCATTATCTATTACTATAACGACTTGCTCTTTAAGATCGAGGTAGCCAATTGACATATCTTGATCGTTATTTGTGAAGGATATAAATATAGAATTTGTATATGGTTCAACTGCAATATTTTTAATTCTTCCATTATTAAATTCTTTTAATATAATTTCCCCCATTTTTGTTAAAGGATTATAAGATATAATACTGTTTTTGTCTGTAATAAAGTAAAGGTCATAATCAGATGTTGCAAAATTTACTATGTTGGTAGGTTTTATAATAAATTCGGAAGTTTTTATATTAACAAAAGAGTCTAAAACAGTTCCAGAAGAAGAAACAGTATAGAATTTTTTATCCACTATAAAATATTTATCTTCGTCAATTTTCTTAATTAATGGAAGTTTTCCAAGATCAATATTTATCTTATTTGTTGAGATTACATTACCAGAATCTGAGATTTTAAATATTTTATTGCCTGAATACAAAGTAAAACTCTTATGTTCAAAGTCAATAATTTTAAAGTTTTCAATATTGAAATCTATATTTTTTAAATACTCTTCTATGTAGATTTCCTCTGGGTTGAAAGCTGAAAGTATGTTAATTTTTACTGATAAAAGAGTTTTTTTAGATTCAGAATATAGAAAAAATTGATTTGAAGAGTTTAAAAAACTAGTAAAGTTCAAATTTGAAAAATAATTTTCTCTTAATGTTTCAAAACTAACTTTTTCGATCTTAAAACCTTTTCCATAAATCATTGAAATAGACAAAATAGTAAGTAAGAGTATTGTAAAAAACTTTTTCATAATCCCCCTCCTCCTTTGTTGAAGTTCGAAAATATTCTATCAAAAAAATATATAGTATAATTTACATTTATTATAATTTTCTTTTACATTAATCTTAAAACCACCAATATATGGTAATTAATAAATAATACACGTGCCTTTAAAAATTTATTTTTTAATTATAGACAAAAAACTAACAAATAATTTTTTTATTATTCAAATAAAAATGTTCATTTCGTGAAAAAATTAACGAAAAGTTCAAATGGTTTTAATTTAAAAGGATTTTCAAAGTGTTATAATAATTGTGAAAATGTTCACAGGAGGTGAAATTATGTGGGAAAGTAAAATGGATGTTTATAATGTATTTGAATTAAGATGTAAAACAACATGTTATTTTGGTGTAGGCGCTATAAAAAAGATTTCTGATATTCTTGATAACTTAAAAGCACAAGGTATTGATAATGTGATTTTTGTCACAGATAAAATAGCATACAAAGTAACCGGTGCCTGGGATGCGATTGAACCGGAATTAAAAGCAAGAGGATTTAAATATGTAATTTACGAAGATGTTTCTCCAAATCCAACGACCATACAGATTAATGAGGCAACAAAGTTAGGTTTGCAAAATGGTGCACAAGCAGTAATTGGAATTGGTGGAGGAAGTCCAATTGATACGGCAAAAAGTGTTGCTATTTTGCTCGAATATCCTGAAAAAACTGCTGAGGAACTTTATGAAGGTTTGTTTAGTCCAGAGAAAGCAAAACCAATAATTGCAATAAATACAACACATGGAACAGGAACTGAAGTAGATAGATTTGCTGTTGCTTCAATTCTTGAAAAAGAGTACAAACCAGCAATTGCATACGATTGTATTTATCCGTTTTATGCAATTGATGATCCACAATTAATGGTTACACTACCAAAGAGTCAAACAATATTTACCTCAATAGATGCAGTAAACCATGTTACAGAGGCAGCAACAACTTTATTGGCAAGCCCATACTCAATATTGCTTGCAAAAGAAACAATAAGGCTTATTGCTAGATATCTTCCTCAAACAGTTGCACATCCGGATGATTTAACAGCAAGATATTATCTTTTGTATGCATCAGCAATAGCTGGTATATCGTTTGATAATGGAATGCTTCATTTTACACATGCACTTGAACATCCATTGAGCGCTGTAAAACCCGATTTAGCACATGGACTTGGCCTTGCAATGCTACTTCCAGCAGTTGTTAAACATATATATGTTGCAAAACCAGAAGTTTTAGCAGATATATATGAACCAATTGTGCCAGGACTAAAGGGTGTTCCAGGAGAAGCGGAAAAAATTGCTGCTGGAATTGAAAAATGGTTGTTTAATTTGGGTGTGACTGAAAAATTAGAGGATATGGGCTTTACAGAAAATGATGTAAAAAAGTTAACAAAACTTGCACTTGAAACTCCTTCTCTTGATTTGTTACTAAGCATGGCTCCTATAAAAGCGGATGAAAAGACAATTGCTTCCATATATAGAGATTCTTTAAAGCCTATTTCAAGATAATCTTTTAAGCTATTACTTTTTAGTGCCGGTACAATCCGGCACTTTTTTTATTGACAAAATAAATAGTTTGATATAAAATAGTTTTATGTAAAACTATCGGAGGTGGAAAGTGGTGGATAATTTTGAATTTTCTTCTACTTTTTTACTTTTTTCTGATATAGAAAGATTAAAATTTCAAATTTTGAAAAGCGAGATGGATAAATACAAGATTCATCCAGGTCAGATTCCAATATTATTTATTGTTAAAAAAAATCCAGGAATTTCGCAGAAAGATTTAGCAGAAAAAGTTATGCTTTCAACTTCTACAGTTGCAATTATGCTTAGAAGAATGGAGAAGTCTGGGTTTGTGAAAAAAATTCAAGATGAAAATGATAGAAGATTTTATCATGTTTATTTAACCGAAAAAGCACTAAAAATAGTTGAGAAAATTTTTAAAAAATTAAAGGAATTTGAAAGACAAAGTTTTGAAAATTTCACAAATGAGGAGATGGAACTTTTGGAAAGATTATTGAAAAAGATACTTTTGAATTTGGAGGCGATGAAGGATGAAAAGCATTTTTAAGTATCTTAGAAAGTATACATTTTTGATAATTTTAGCAGTCATTTTTGTCGTTGTTCAAGCTATTTTAAATCTTTACTTACCAGATTTGATGGGAGATATTGTTAACAAAGGTGTAAGTCGTGGGAATGTGGATTACATTTTAAGTGTTGGATGGAAAATGCTATTTGTAACTCTTTTAAACATTACTGCGGCAATTATTTCAGCGTACTTTGCTTCAAAAGTTGCTATGGGATTTGGAAGAGATTTAAGAAGTCATGTCTACAGAAAAGTTATGAATTTTTCGTTGAACGAAGTTGACAAATATGGTGTTGCGACACTTATTAATAGAAATACAAATGATATTACACAGATACAGACTGTAGTGTTTATGATGCTTCGTATGTTTACATTAGCCCCTGTTATGGCTATTGGTGGAACAATAATGGCAATTTCAAAAAGTCCTAAATTGACTATGGTTTTATTAGTTTCCCTTCCTATCATGTTTGTTGTTATGTATTTTATAGTGAAATATAGTATGCCACTTTTTAAATCTATGCAAAAAAAATTAGATAATTTAAACAGAGTTTTGAGAGAAAATTTAACCGGTGTTAGGGTTATAAGGGCATTTGCAAAAACAGAGTATGAAAAAAAGAGGTTTGAGGTAGCAAATGAAGACTTAACAAGTACAGCATTGAAGGTAAATAGAATTTTTGCGTTGGTTTTTCCACTAATTCTTTTAATAATGAATTTTACTATTATCTTTTTGATTTGGATTGGTGCAATTCAGATAGATAAAGGAACTCTTGAAGTTGGAACTATGATGGCTGTAATGCAATATATTATGCAGATTATGTTTTCATTTATAATGATTTCTGTTGTGTTTATATTCTTGCCAAGGGCGTCAGCATCTGCTGAAAGGGTAGCCCAAGTTTTAAATGAAAAAGAAAGGATAAAAGATATAGAAACTCCAAAAAAATTAGAAGGTATGGGAAAGGTAGAATTTAAAAATGTTACTTTTTATTATGAAGGTGGAAAAGAACCTGCTATTGAAAATGTTAATTTTGAAATTAATCCTGGAGAGGTTGTAGGAATTATTGGTAGTTCAGGTTCTGGAAAAAGTACATTAGTAAAGCTTTTAATGAGATTTTATGATGTAACAAGTGGTGAAATTTTAATCGATGATGTGAATATAAAAGAGCTATCTCAAAAAGATTTACGTGATATGATTTCATTTACCCCTTCAAGGCCTGTGATATTTTCAGGTACTATAGAGGAAAATGTAAGGATTGGAAAAGAAGATGCAACTGAAGAAGAAATAATCGAGGCTTTAAAGACTGCGCAGGCTTGGGATTTTGTATCAAAGCTTCCTGATGGTATTAAAACTCAAGTTTCTCAAGGTGGAACAAATCTTTCTGGAGGGCAAAAGCAAAGACTTGCAATTGCTCGCGGAATTGTTGGTAAGAGAAAAATTTATATATTTGATGATAGTTTTTCGGCACTTGACTTTAAAACCGATGCAAAGCTTAGAAGAGAACTTAGAGAAAAGTTAAAAGATGCTACTAAAATAATTGTATCTTTGAGGGTAGCAACTGTTATGAATGCAGATAAAATAATAGTGCTTGATAAAGGAAAAGTTGTTGGAATAGGAACGCACAAGGAATTAATGAAATCATGTGAAGTGTATAGAGAAATAGTTTCTTCTCAACTTTCAGAGGAGGAGATAGCATGAGCGAAAAAATTCAGAGACCTGCAAGAGGACATAGAGGAGGGCCAGGTGGACCAATTAGAGCAGCCGTAGAAAAACCAAAAGATTTTAAAAAGGCGTTGAAAAGATTAATGGTCTATTTAAAACCTTACATGGTGCCAATAATTATCGTTTTAGCAATGGCGATTGCTGGTACTATATTTAGTATTATTGCCCCAAAAGTTCTTGGAAAAGCTACTACAAAGCTATTTCAAGGATACATGGCAAAAAGGATATTTCCTAAAGCAAAGATTGATCTTGATGGAATACTGAAAATATTAATTAATGTTGGAATATTATATGGTCTTTTTGCATTATTTATGTATATCCAGCAATATGTGATGGCTGGAGTCTCACAAAAAGTAGTTAAAAAGCTTAGAACAGATGTTATGGAGAAACTTTCAAAGCTTCCATTAAAATTTTATGATTCAAGAACGCATGGAGAGATTCTAAGTAGGGTAACAAACGATGTTGATTTAATTAGTAATACTTTAAATCAGAGTTTAACTCAACTTATAACTTCAATTGTTACTATCGTTGGTGTAATTGTTATGATGCTTACTATAAGTCCTTTACTTACACTTGTTACAGTGGTTACTTTACCTATTAGTGTTGGATTTATAGTCTTTATTGTTAAGAAATCTCAGAAATACTTTAAAAGTCAACAAGTTTATCTTGGAAATGTAAATGGTCATGTTGAAGAAATGTTTAGTGGGCTTGTTGTTGTTAAAGCATACAACAAAGAAGAGGAGAGTATTAAAAAGTTTGAAGAGTACAATGAAAAGTTATATGATGTTGCATGGAAGGCACAATTTGTCTCTGGTATTACAATGCCTGTTATGAGATTTGTTGGAAATTTAGGATACGTAATTGTTTCGGTTGTTGGAGGGATAATGGTAACTAAAAAGGCTATACATCTTGGCGATGTTCAAGCATTTATTCAGTATGCACAACAATTTAATCAACCAATTTCACAGGTTGCAAATATAATGAATATGATTCAATCTACACTTGCAGCAGCAGAAAGGGTTTTTGAAATACTGGATGAAGAAGAGGAACTTCCTGATCCAGAGGATGCAATTGAACTTGAAAAAGTTGACGGAAACGTAAAATTTGAGCATGTATATTTTAGTTATAGAGAAGATAAAAAACTTATTGAAGATCTAAATATCGATGTTAAGAGTGGACAGACTGTGGCAATAGTTGGACCTACAGGTGCAGGAAAAACGACTCTTGTAAACTTGTTGATGAGATTTTATGAAATTCAAGGTGGAAGGATTACAGTTGATGGAATTGATATTAGAAAGATTAGAAGAGATAACCTTAGAAGGACATTTGGTATGGTACTTCAGGATACATGGTTGTTTAATGGAACAATAAGGGAAAATATTGCTTATGGAAAGGAAAGTGCTACTGAAGAGGAAATAATTAATGCTGCAAAGCTTGCGCATGCACACCACTTTATTATGGCACTGCCTGGTGGATATGATGCAGTTATAAATGAAGATGCTAATAATATCTCTCAAGGTGAAAAACAGTTGATTACTATAGCAAGAGCGTTTATTGCAGACCCGGAAATATTGATTTTAGATGAGGCAACAAGTAATGTTGATACTTTAACTGAAAAATTAATTCAAAGAGCTATGAAAAGATTAATGCATAGTAGAACAAATTTTGTTATTGCACACAGACTTTCAACAATTAGAGATGCAGATATTATATTGGTAATGAATGAAGGCCAGATAATAGAAAAAGGAACACATGATGAATTGATGAAGAAAAATGGATTTTATGCAGAACTTTACAAGAGTCAATTTTTAGGAGCGTACGCTTAAAATTTAATTTTCTTACATTTTTAAGTGCCCTGAATGTTTCTTTCAGGGCATTTTTTATTTGACATAATTAAATTTATGTATTATAATTAAGTCAGACCGTACCGATAGGGGGAGGGTATAGTATGAAACATAAAGATGCATTAAGAACGTTAAAAAATGCAAGAGGGCAAATTGATGCGGTAATAAAGATGATTGAAGAAAACAGGTATTGTATTGATATTTCAAAGCAGATCCTTGCTGCTATTTCGCTTTTAAAGAAAGCAAATGTTCAAGTTTTAAATTCGCATCTTGAAACTTGTGTAAAAAGTGCAGCTTTTTCGGATGATCCACAAGAGATCGAGGAAAAAATAAAAGAATTAGAGGATGTTATCTCTTATCTGAATAAAATTGTATAAGGTGGTGATTTAATGTCTGAAAAAAAGATAACTTTTTCGGTTACAGGTATGACCTGTGCAAATTGTGCCAGAACTGTTGAGAAAGTACTTTCAAAAGATGAAAATATTAAATTTGCATCAGTTAATTTAGCAACAAATACAGCATTTGTTGTCGGCAATGATAATATTGATCTTGAAAAAGTAAAGAAGTTGGTTGAGAGTGTAGGATATGGAGTATCAACTGAAAAGCCAGAACAAATTGAAGAAAAAAGATTTAGACAGATAAAGAAAAATTTAATAATGGCTTTAGCTGTTACTATTCCTATATCAATTTTGATGATAATTAACATGTTTTTTGTAAAAATTCCTTATTTTGTGTTGCTTGAAGTAGTTGGTGGAGCATTTGTAACATTTGTTGCAGGGAAAAATACTATAAAAGGTGCGTGGATTGCACTTACCCACAAGCATACTAATATGGATACACTGATATTTTTTGGAGCATTAACCTCATGGCTTACTTCAGTTTTAGCACTTTTTGGTTTTGAGATTGCTTCTTTTGGTGCAATTGGCACAATGATAATTTCTTTTCATCTTTTAGGAAGGTTTATTGAATCTTATCTTAGAGACAGAGCAACAAAAGAAATAAAAAAATTGCTTAGTCTTCAAGCTAGAGAAGCAAGGGTTGTTTTAAATGGTGAAGAATTATTTTTACCAATCGAGGCAGTAAAAGAAAACATGGTAGTTGTTGTAAAACCTGGTGAGAGAATACCGGTCGATGGCATAGTTATTGAAGGTTCTTCAGGTGTTGATGAGTCAGTAGTTACTGGAGAATCAATGCCAGTTGAGAAGAAGGAAAACGATGAAGTAGTCGGCGGAGCACTCAATTTGACTGGGATTTTAAAGATTAAAGTTACTAAGACGGGTGAAGATACATTCCTTTCTAAAATGATCCAGTTAATTCAAGAAGCACAAGGTGCTAAAGTTCCTATTCAAGCACTGGCTGATAGAATCACAAATTGGTTCGTACCTACAATTATTACTCTTGCTGTTTTAAGTGGTATTTTCTGGTATTTTGGGTTTGATAAATTTTATTCGCTAGTTGAGAGTGCTAGAAAAATATTACCTTGGATTTTAAGTACAAATGATCCTCTTTCGTTTGCTATATTTGCATTTGTTGCAACAGTTGTAATTGCCTGTCCTTGTGCTCTTGGCCTTGCAACACCTATGGCCTTAATAACAGGAACTTCACTTTCAGCTAAAAAAGGTCTTTTGATAAGAAATGCCGAGGCAATACAAACGATGAAAGATGTAAAAGTTGTATTGATGGATAAAACTGGAACTATTACTCAGGGTAATCCTGCTGTTGTTGATACAAATTTAGAGGAAGAAGTAAAAAAAATAGTTGCATCGATTGAAAAAAATTCTAATCATCCGCTTGCAAAAGCGATATCAAAGATTTCAGATAAATATGTAGAAATCAAAGATATAAAAGAAATAAGTGGAAAAGGAGTTGTTGCAAAATATGATGAAAAAGAATACTTTGTTGGAAAGCCTGAAGATTATTCAAGGTACGAAACTCTTTTAAAAGAAGGTTATACTGTTGTTGAAGTAAGACAAGATTCAGAGATTGTTGGTTATATTGCAATAGAGGATCCAATAAGGCAGGACTCAAAAATTGCAATTGAAAATTTAAAGAGCATGAATGTAATTCCAGTTATGGTAACAGGTGATAATGAAAAGACTGCAAAAATAGTAGCAGAAAAGGTAGGTATTGAAAAAGTTCATTCTCAAGTAAAACCGGATGAAAAGCTTGAGATAGTTAGAAAATACCAAGTAGAAGGTAATAAAGTTTTAATGGTTGGAGATGGAATGAACGATGCAGCGGCTTTAAAAGGTGCAGATGTAGGAATTGCTATAGGTAGTGGAACGGATCTTGCAATAGATAATGCGGATATTATTATAACTAAAGAAGGGATTTCAAAGATAGTTGATGCAATTTATATTTCAAACTTGACTTTTAAAGTTATAAAGCAAAATCTTTTCTGGGCATTTTTTTACAATATTATAGCTATTCCAATGGCAATGCTTGGACTTCTTCATCCAGCAATTGCAGAGGCTGCAATGGCCTTTAGCTCTATTACAGTAATATTGAATTCTTCAAAGATTAATGAAAGAAGATATGCAAAAGTATTTTCTAGTAAGTATTCTTGTTGTATTTAGGAGGTGATTTTAATGTGCTACTTATGGAACCCATTTTTGAGATTTTATCCGGGAGGAGGTTTTATTATGATGCTTTTTGGACTGATTCTTTTAGCAGTAATACTATATATTATATTTAAAACTTTTAAACCATCTTTTAAAGGTGAATTTGAAGATTCAGCTTTAAAAATATTAAATGAAAAACTTGCAAAAGGTGAAATAACAGAAGAAGAGTACGAAAGAAAAAAAGGATTAATCATGAAAGGAAGATTTTAAAAAGGAGTGATTTTTATGGGTAAATTTATTTTGAAAGTACCAGATATGTCTTGTAAACATTGTGTTATGAGAATAACTAAAGCATTAGAAGAGCTAGGTGAAAAAAACTTTGAGGTTAAATTAGAAAGTAAAACTGTTGAAATTGAAACCGAAAACCTAGAAAATGTAAAAGCAAAATTATCTGAAATTGATTATCCAGTTGAAAGTGTGGAAAGTATTTAGCTGGGTAATTATAAAAATTATTTAAAAAGGAAAAAGCTCCATTCTTGTCTAGACAAGAATGGAGCTTTCTTTTTATTAGAAATTTTTAATGAAACTTTTCTATGAGAATCAATACATAAATTTTCATAACTATATTTTAAAAGAAAAAAGTGAGAATAGTTTGAAAAATTTGGACTATGCATTTTTCATTCCTCATAGCTAGATTCTAAACACTTAAATGCAATGCCACTGAATGTATTTTATGAATTCTAGTTTTCATTCCTCATAGGTAGATTTTAAACGCAATTGAAAGATTGTTTAATAACTTAAGGACGGGTGGTTTTCATTCCTCATAGGTAGATTCTAAACTTTGAAAGGAGATGATAAACAATATGAGTCATATTTTTTGTTTTTCATTCCTCATAGGTAGATTCTAAACCATCCAACCGTATTGTTAGGCGATACAGAATATGAATGTTTTCATTCCTCATAGGTAGATTCTAAACGAAAACAATGACTTTGAAGATATTTTAATCATTGTTGATGTTGTTTTCATTCCTCATAGGTAGATTCTAAACAGAAAACCTGGTGGGTGGGATGGGAACTGTAGAAGAGTTTTCATTCCTCATAGGTAGATTCTAAACTGCTATTATGTCTCGGCCTGGTTGGAGGTCTGAATTACTAAAGGTTTTCATTCCTCATAGGTAGATTCTAAACCAGAAAAATAAAAACATGGTATGGAGGTGTGATTATGGTAAGAGTTTTCATTCCTCATAGGTAGATTCTAAACAAAAGAATACATGATCAGACCCGAAACGGACTACCTGTTTTCATTCCTCATAGGTAGATTCTAAACAGTAATGAAAAATTACGATGGCATCGTGGATGTCATTTAGTTTTCATTCCTCATAGGTAGATTCTAAACCTATAACTATCCTCATAAATAAATATAACAAGAAAAAGTAACAAAACCTTTGAGTGAAAGTGAACGATAAGTTAAATGTAGTATTTATGAGCTTTTGTTTAAATTCATAGTTGGAAACATCACTTAAAAATTGTGAGGATTTTAATTCATTAACATGAACTTTACAATATCAAAAATGAGAAGCTAGTAAAAAAGAGTTCTTTTGAAATTAGTTACAAAAGTATTAAGACGACATTCTAGAAAAAATAAAGCAACGTAAATTTTTATTATTAATATTTGATTATATTTTAGTTACAGTTAATGATTTTAAATTTCCTATAGTAAATGTGCGTTGATTGAGTAAATTATGTATTTATTTGTGATGTATTATATTTTAATAAATGGCTTTGGTGTAACACCAAAGCCATTTTACTTTAATTAATAATTTTTTTATCAATTAGTATTATTTTTTATTTCTTTTTTTCTAAAAGCAAGAAACATAGAAGGTATAAGATAAGTCCAGTATGCAATAAATTCAATTAGTGATGGGTTTCCATTGTATCCAAAGAGTGTTTTTAAAAATCCGCCAAATGTACCTTTTTCATTTATGAATGAATTAATATCATAAATATGCTCTATGATTATAGGAAACCAGCCTGCTTCCTGAAGTTCATGAATACCATAAGCAATTAGTCCTGCTGCAAATAAAATTAAAAGGACATTTGTAACTGTAAAGAAAATAGAAATATTTACTTTTAGTATTCCGATATAGAGAAGATATCCAAGTACTAAAGCTACTACTATACCTAATATTGCATAAATAATATATGCATCACCAGGTATTGCAGATAGAAAAATAACAGTTTCAAAACCTTCTCTAAGGATGTTTACGGTAACAAGTAGTATTAAAGTTATTCCAAAATTTTTATTTAATGAATTATTAAGCTTATTTTGGATTTCTTTGCCAAAATTTTTATTTTTATGAAGCCACAGTATTAGTGTTGTTATAAGAAAAGCACCGATTAAAGAGAATATACCTTCGAATGCTTCAGCAAAGTGTTCTTCAAGTGTACCTAATATCATACCGAATATAATGCTTGATACAATTCCGAGTGTTATCCCTAAATAGACATGTTTTTTGTAGCTGAGGAGTTTGTTTTTGTTTAAAAATGCAAAAATAATACTGACTATAAGTACTGCTTCAAGAGCTTCCCTGAAAGTGATTATAAAGCTTGCCATATGTACACCTCCATTTTTTATTATTGATAATGATTATCAATTTCAATAATATTATATTATTTTTAATTAGGTTTGTCAATGTTGGTTAGTTTAGTCTAAGTTGGTAAAACATATAACTATTATAATATTTGTGGTAAAATATTATCTGAGGGAAAGGAGGAAAAAGATGGAATCAGTTGTTGTAGTAAGGTATTCAGAAATTGGACTGAAAGGTAAAAATAGAGGCTATTTTGAGAAAAAATTAATAGATAATATTAGAAAGATTGCAAGACCGCCTGAAATAAATAAAAGGTATGGAAGAATAATTATAAGACTTAAAGACATGGATTTTGATGAAATTAAAGAAAGGTTAAAGTATGTGTTTGGTATCCAAAATTTTAGCTTTGCATATGCCGTTTCGCATGATTTAAATGAAATTAAAGAAGCTGTTTTAAAGCTTTTGAAATTAAAATTAAAGAACGAAAAAACTTTTAAAGTACAAACAAAGAGATCATATAAACAATTTCCTATGAACTCTCAAGAACTTAGCGCTCACATTGGTGCCTTTGTTTTGGAAAATTTTAAAGAATTATCAGTGGATGTTCACAATCCAGATATAATTGTTGGTATTGAAGTTAAAGAAAAGGAAGTATTTGTTTTTGTTGGAAAAGAAAAATTGAATGGAGGTCTTCCGGTCGGAAGCTCTGGAAAGGCAATTTTGCTTTTAAGTGGTGGGATTGATAGCCCAGTTGCCGGTTGGTATATGATGAAAAGAGGAATTTTAATTGAAACTTTAAGCTTTTTGAGTCCACCATTTACTAGTGAAAAGTCAAAAAATAAGATTCTAGAGTTGTCGAATATTTTGTCTAAATATATCCCAGATAATTTAAAAACTTGGATTGTTCCATTTACCCCTGTTCAGCAATATATAAAAGCAAATGCGCCAGATAGATATTCACTTATAATACAAAGACGGAGTATGATGAGAATAGCAAATAAACTGGCAAAAAAAATTAAAGCAAAAGCAATTATAACAGGAGAAAATGTAGGTCAGGTTGCAAGTCAAACGTTAGAAAACTTACATACTATAGAGGCTGCTTCTAACTTACCGATTCTGAGACCTTTAATTGGTTTTGAAAAAATGGATATCGTAGAAAAAGCAAAGGAAATAGGAAGCTACGAAATTTCCATACAACCGTATCTTGATAGTTGTGTTGTTTTCGCACCTAAAAATCCAGCAACAAAATCTTCTATAAAAGAGATAGAAGATTTAGAAAGTAAATTAACTGAACTTTCAAATTTAGAAGAAAAAGCATTTGAAAATATTGAAAAGCATGTTATAGGGAGGAAGCTATGAGAAAAATAGGGAGTTTCTTGTATACTTTATATTTTCTTATAGGTGCAGTAATATATATTGTTTTTTACGGTGCAATTGTATTGTTAATAGGTTTTTTAATAGGTCTTTTTAATAAAAACTTATCGAGACGTTTTGTGGTAGGGCAAATTGAAACTTTTGGAAGAATGGCTTTTAAACTGTTAGGAATTAAGGTACACGTGTATGGTGAAAAACCTGAGATAGGGGAAAATTATTTGGTTGTAGCCAATCATCAAAGTGCTCTTGATATTCCACTCATTATAGGGTATGTGGACCCTGTTGCGTTTATTGCAAAAAAAGAACTTGGAAAGGTACCTGGAATAAATTGGTTTTTAAAATATTTAGGTAGCGTGTTAATTGAGCGCGGAAATATTAGAAAAACGGCGATGGCATTAAAAGAAGTTGTAAAAAAATTAAATGAAGGAGTTCACTTTATTTTATTTCCTGAAGGTACAAGAAGTCCAGATGGAAGTATTTTGCCTTTTAAAAATAGAAGTTTAGAGATTTCATATAAGTACAAAGTAAAAATTTTACCAGTTTCTATATGGGGCGCGCATGAGGTTTTGCCTAAGAAAAGCTTAATTATTAGAAGGAAACCTATTTATATAAAAATCCATGAGCTAGTTGATCCAAATCAATTTGATAGTGAAGAGGAATTAAGGGAGTATGTAAGGAATGTTATTATAGAAGGTGTGAAATTTTTGGAGGGGAGGAATTTAAGTGAAAAAAGCAACAGTTAAAGCGGTTGTTCTTGATAAATTAAACAACGCACCTGTTGTTATTTTGGGGATAGAGGGGACAAATAAGATATTACCAATTTGGATAGGAGCTTGTGAGGCAAGTATATTGGCATTGATGCTTGAAAATACAGAATTTGAAAGACCGCTTACACACGATTTGATGATTAATATAATTGAAGGCCTTGAAGCAAAAGTAGAGAGAGTTTACATAAATAGAATTGAGAATAATACGTTTTTTGCAAGAGTTGTATTGAAAGATTTAACAATTCCTGAAGAAGAAGAGGAAGGACATTACATAGAGTTTGATGCAAGGCCATCTGATGCAATAATTTTAGCTCTAAAGACATCAAGTCCAATATATGTTTCCAATGAACTTGTAAACACACATACAGTAAATTTTGAAGGTGAAAAATTTGATGATGAAGATGAAGAATTTAAAAAATTTGTTGAAAATTTAGACATTGAAGAATTTAAAAGAAGATTTAAAAAAGGTTCACAGGGGGATAATTAATGGGATTTTTAAAAAAAATACTTGAAAAAATTTCTCCATTTTTTACAATGTTAAAAGAAAAATTAAAATTAAATAAAGTAATTGAGTTTTTAAAATCGTTTTATAGAAGAAAAGTTTTGTTTATTTTAACTATTTCAATAGTTATAATTGCTGTTGCTTTGTCTATCTTGCTTTCTAGAATATTAAGCAAGAATGCAATAGAAATTAAACCAAACCAGGAAATAACTATTATAGAGAATTTACATGTAAATATTCCAAAGGGAGCGTTTCCATATGAAAAAAAATTCAACCTTATTCCTTTAACTAAGGATTCAAACCCCGAAATTTTTTCCTCGGCTCCCTTTATAGATGTAGTTTACGATGTTAAACCAGCTGACGGGAAAACTGATTTTTCGTATGTTCCCATGACTTTTAGATATTATTTTCCAGCAAAATATTTTCTGGGTATTGATTATAACAATGTTGCACTTGCCTACATTCCAGATGATGGGAATGCATTTAGAATTTTTCCTGGATGCTACATTGGCTATGATGAGAAAGGATATTTTGTTGAAGCTAAGTCTTTTCACAGCTCTAAGATTGGAGTTGTAGCTTTAACTCCAAAAAAACAAGAACTAGGTATTAAAGTTTTAGTTGAAAAGTTGAGCCCAGAACCTGCAATATTAATAGTTCCTGGAACAGATAGAAACTTTAAAGGATATTTTAAATCTGATGAAAGTTCTGATTTAAATTTCTGGTCTGTTGCATTTTCAAATAGAACGATAATGCTTTACAATTATCCATTATATGAAGTGCGCTCAAAGTTATATCAAGATATGGTTACAGATTACTTTAAAAGATCCGAACTAAAAAGCTACATAGAATTTGAAGCAGAAAGGCTAGCTACTGAATTAAAGAGATTTAAGAACTTTAAATTTGATATTGTAGCACAAGACATAGGTGGATTAATAGTTGCTTATACATTACTTTTACATCCAGAGATAGATAATATAAGAAGAATTGCATTTGTATCTGTCCCATTTAAGGGAACTAATATTTCAAACCCTGTGTATTTTGCATCACTTTTATATGGTAAAAACCCAAGTGCACTTTCAAAAGTCTATAATTTGGATGAAAATATAGTATCTTCGGTTCAAACTCATATTTTTACATATTTAGAAACCGTAAATACGTATTGGAATGAGATATTACCTAACTCTCAGTTACTAAAAAAGTTTGAAAATTTCAAGTTTCCAGACTCTGTAAAAGTGGTTTCATTTATGGGTACAAGACCTCCGCTTGGGATAGATATTACAGGAAGTGGTCTTGCAAAATTCTATCCGGAATTGATTAAGGGCCAAGGCGATGGAATAGTTTCTGTTGATTCTGCAGCACTTGATGGGGTTCAACTTGTTCAAATAGACGGCGATGCTTATACATTTTATTCAAAAAGTGAGTTTATAGAAAAGTTAAAAGAATTCTTTACTTTTGATGAGATTAAAGTTCCTGAATATAAGGATGATACGTATAGAGAATATGTTTCTCAAACTGAAAAGGAAAAAGAAGTATATCTTTCTAAATTAATTCCTTATAGGTTTTCTGGTGCAACTATTTCAGATTCAATTGTTGTAGAACCTGAAGAAAAGTTAGATTATCCTGGAAACCAAATAGCAATTTACAAGTCTGTGGTTTATACAGGTGGGCCTGATGGACTATTTGCAAATGGAACTAAATTAATGGATGGACCAATTTTAAACTTAAAAGAAACTTTTGATGGAGTTTCATTTAGAACTGCTAACGAGATATATTTCTATAGTCCAGCAATTAAAAAGAAATATAATATTGTATATGTTTCGGATTTTCTTGCAACAGCTGAAGGGGTTTATACTGCTGTTCAAGCAGGAGAGATGATAAGTTTCTGGGATCCACGTGGTAATAAAATTGTGGATTTGAAAGGACAATATGGAAGGATTAAAGTTGATAACAACTATTTGATTTTTTATACAAACAAGCAGATTTATGTTCCAAAATTAGAACTTCTTTTAAATGTTCCTCAGCTTGAAAACAAAAGTATAGATATTTCTGATGCTATTATTTACAAAAATGAAGTATTGTCAGTTACACGTAGTTATGGATTTTTGTTCTTTGATATAGGTACTACAGAAGGAAATTATGTAGGAGAAGGTTGGATAGGAAATATTAAAATTCATCATGTTGCAAATTACTTTTTGACAATTGGAAAGAATTTTATTACCATAATAGATATTCCTGAAAGAAGAGTATTAAAGATAATTGAGAAACTTGATTTTGATGTAATAAATTCTGCTACAGATGGTAAATACTTATATTTAGTATCAAAAGATGGTATATATAAATATAAAGTTAGGGAATATTAGAGGAGGTATAGAATGATACATCTATTTTTGGGGCATTATGTTGCAGATCACGGTTTTACTCACAATAGTAAATTGAGGCATTTAAAAGGTTGGAAATTAATTGAACACCTTATATGGTCTGTTTTTGCGATACTTGCATTTACCTTTGATACATTACTCAAAAATGCACCAGTTATTTTATTTACTTTTATTGCAATCCACCTTGTTCTTGACTATTTAAGGGTAAAGGTTAAAAAGGAGAGTTTTTATCATTTAATAGAAATTTCAGGCATAATTTTGGCCCTTATTTTTAATTATAGTGTTTATAAATATTTTTATACTTCTTACCTTTCAAAAGAATTTGTTTTGTACATTTTGGGAATGGCTCTTGTAACTACAGCTTTGTCTTACTTTTTTAGAAATTTTTACACAAAGGATGAAATGTTTGAAGATTTAGAGGGAATTTCTGAAAGACTTGCATTTTTTGTTTTCTTTTTAGCTAACAAGCCTTTCTTTGCATTTCTATCGTTGTTGTTAGGGTTTTTGTATAGACTGTGGAAAATAAAAAAATTTGATCATGTCTGGTGGATAAGCCCTGCATTTGCTGTTGTATTTTCTATGATTTGGAAGGTGATAGTTTTTTAGGGGGAGATATGATTGGATAATAAAAAGAGATTACTAATTTATCTTATTTTTGTTTTTTTCACTATATTTTCGTTAATATTAATAGTTAAAATTTCAAAAAAAGATGTTCCTTCAATTGTTTTAAAATCACCAGGTGCAAGCGAAATTGTAAAACAAAGAAAAGTAAAATTTTCTTGGGATGTTGATTATAAAAGACAGATTACTTTGTTTTCCCATGTCTTTCTTGGAAATAGCAAAGAATCTATGCAAGAGATTTATTCAGGTATAGATAATAACTTTGAAAAAGTACTTAAACCTGGAACTTACTATTGGAAAGTACAATCTAAGTTTGGAAATAAATTAATTGAAAGTAGTATTGCTACATTTACAATAGTTAATAATTTTCCAATTTTGGAAGATGTAAAAGCAAGTGTTGATAAAAATGTGGTAAGTTTTGAGTGGAATGCCAAAGATCCAGATAATGATCCACTAAGTTATTCTTTATTTTTGTATGATTCTTCAAACAATGTAAACAAGATAGATTTAAAAAATAATTTTTACAGGTTAAATCTTCCAGCTGGTAGATACAGTTGGAAGATTGTTTGTTTTGATGAATTTGGTGGAGCGACAGAATCGAAATTAAATTATTTTGAAATTAAAAGTGAAGAAGAAAAGGTAGATTTTATACCAACCTTTGATATAGCAAAGAAGAAAGATGGATTTTTGATTTCATTTAAAAGATTGGATGGCTATAAATATTATTTGCAAATATTATCAGATAAAGAAAGAGAAATAAAATTGGATAAAGATTTTTATCTTTTTACTGATTTTAAAGAAGGGGTTAGGTATAAGGTAAGATTGAAGGTTGAAAATGAATCGGGGCAAAAGATATATAGTCCCTACAAGGAAATTTTTGTTGAAAGTAAAGATAATGTCCCACCAAATTTTGAAGTTCTTTTTCCAAAGGATGGATTTAGTGGAATTTCAGACAAGATAGTGTTTAGGTGGAATATTAAAGATGATAAAACTGAACCTTCTGTAACTTTGTACCTTGGAACAGGGAAAGATAAATTAAAAAAGATTGTATCTAATTACAAAGCAAAAAGTTATGAGTATAAGGGACTTTTACCCGACACTACTTATTTTTGGAAACTGGTTGTTTCAGATGGCGTAAATAGTGTGGAAAGTCCTATTTTCGAGTTTAAAACGGGTCCTTTAGTTGAAATAATTGATGTAATTGGCACAGAAAATGATGACTATGTAAATGATGTTTTGCAAATAAATGATGATATATTTATTTTAATGACTAGTGGAGAAAACGTCATACTACGCGATGTTAGCGGGAAATATAACTTAGATCTAAACATTAAAGGTGAAGGTGTTGATGTTGAAGAAAAAGATGGTGTTTTTTATATTTTGGCAAATACCAAAGATGGAGATTACATCCTTTCTGCATTGAAAAATGGTATTTTTCTTTTTAAAAAGAGATATGGAGGAAAATATAAAGATACTGCTAAAAAGCTAATGTTAAGTGATGATGGTATTTACATTTTGGGCGATACATGGTCCGATGATTTTGTACATTTGTATGGTTGGAATGATGTTTTTTTACAAAAACTTGATTATAACGGAAAAGTAATTTGGACTAGAAATTACGGTGGAAGTAAGCTTGATGAAGCTGTAAGCTTTGCAAAGACAAGTAAGGGTTATGTAATTGTTGGAAATACTATGTCAAAAGATATGGATATACCTAAAAGCTATGGTATGAAAGATATATTTGTTATGTACTTGGATAAAAATTTCAAACCGAAAGTTACAAGGGTGTTTGGTGGGGAAAATAACGATACAGCAAGTGCATTAAATATTACAGACGGTTTTGTCTATGTTGTTTCAAAGGTATACTTTAATAAAGATCGAGAAACAGAAGATGCAAATATTTACTATTTAAAACTTAATGAGGATGGAGTGCGTTTAGAGGAAAAATTGCTTGGTGGTAGTGGTAATGATATTTGCAATGACATAAAAATTTATAAAGATAATGTATATTTATTTGGAAGTACTAATTCAAGAGATGGTGATTTTTACACATATTATACGGCAAAAGGCTTTGGAGATTTGTTTATTTCAAATTTAGGAAAATGGACTATAGTAAATGGTGGATATGAAGAAGATGAAGTAAAGTATGGATTAATTACAAAAAATGGTATAATATTTATCGGAAATACTAGTTCGCAAAGCGGATTATTTGACAAGCATATAGGAAATGTGGACGTATTCATAGGAAAAGTTGAGAGGTGAAAACACTTGATCAAAGACTTTGTAAAGAAAAGATTTTGGTTTTACCTTGCTGGGGTATTTACACTCATTGTGGTTGATACGCTTCAACTTGTTGTTCCAAAGTTTATTTCCCGTGCGGTTGATAGTCTAAATGTAAAAACTCCCGATGTTAATGTTGCAAAAGTTATGGCGCTTGGAATAATTGGGGTAGCAATTGGAATGTTTATTACTAGGTTTTTCTGGAGATTTTTCATAATTGGAAGTGCCAGAAAGTTTACATATGAGGCAAGAAAAATTTTGTACGACAAAATTCTCTCACTTGATATGTCGTTTTTTGATAAACATAGAAGTGGAGACTTAATGGCACATTTTACAAATGATATGAACAATATTGAAAGAATGATGGGACCTGGAATAGTGATGATGGTTGATGCATCATTTATGTCTGTAATTACGATCTTTTTTATGGCAACTAGTGTTGGATGGAAATTAACACTTATAGCTTTGATACCACTTCCGCTTATAGTACTTATTTCCCTTGTATTTGGAAAATTTATTTACAGGCGTTCAAAAAAGGTTCAAGATACATTTTCTGATTTAAGTGGTTTTACTGAAGAATCAATAGATGGTGTAAGAATTTTAAAAACGTTTTCTATTTTGCCAAAATTTGAAGAAATATTTCAAGTTAAGGCAAAGAATAATTTTAAAGCAACGCTTTCTCTAATAAAAGTTTGGGGAATTATGTGGCCACTAATACATTTTATCAGTTCTATGGCTTACTTTATAACTATTGCATATGGTGGCCCGATGGTTATAAACCAAAAAATTACATTAGGAGAATTTTTTGCATTTAATAACTATATTGGTATGATAGTCTGGCCTTTGACAGCAATTGGTTGGGTTATCAATATAATTCAAAATGGTAGGGCATCGTATAACAGAGTATTGAATATTTTAAATACACAATCAAAGGTTGTCGAACCTGAAAATCAAGATATAAAAATAGAAAGTATTGACAACATTGAAATTAAAGGTCTAAATTTTGCATATCCAGAATCCGATAGACTAGTTTTGAAAAACGTAAACATGAAAATTTCAAAAGGCCAATTGGTTGGAATCGTTGGAACAGTAGGGAGTGGAAAGTCTACAATAGTAAAGATAATAAGTAAGCTCTATCCTGTTCAAAGAGGTCACGTATTTATTAATGGTTATGATATCAATGATATTCCATCAAAAATTGTTAGAACGAAAATATCCTATGTTCCACAAGAAACGTTTCTGTTTTCAACAAGTTTAAAGAATAATATTGCATTTGGAATGGAAGATTTTGAAGAATGGCAGGTAAAAGAATATGCAATGCTTTCTGCTGTTCATAGTGATATAGAAAGGTTTCCAAAAAGTTATGACACAGTTGTGGGTGAAAGAGGAGTTACACTTTCGGGTGGACAAAAGCAAAGAGTTACAATTGCAAGAGCTTTAATTAGGAATAGTGATGTATATATATTTGATGATTGTTTATCGGCAGTAGATCCTGAAACTGAAGAAAAAATTATTAAAACTTTGAGAGAAAGTATGAAAAATAAAACCATGGTTATTATTACCCATAGGTTGAAGGTTTTGACTAATGCAGATATGATTTATGTTTTTGATAACGGAGAAATAATTGAAAGTGGAAAACATGATGAACTAATGAATTTAAATGGGCTTTATGCGAAAATGTATAGGAAACAATTGATTGAGGAGGAACTTAATTAATTTTAACCCTAAAAGGAGGTGTTTGTATGAGGAATTTGAAGTTTTTAGTTGTTTTGATGGTAGTTTTGGCATTAAGTGTATTTGCAGTTAAAATAAGCATTTTCCATGTAAACGATACACATGGTCATGCATGGACTTTCAGTGAATATCACAATCCAGATATTGGTGGATTTGCAGTAATAGCATCCATAATTGATGAAGAACGCGCTAAGAATCCAAATGTGTTGTTCTTGCATGCAGGCGATATTAACACAGGTGTTCCAGAATCAGATTTATTAAATGCATTACCAGATATTTTTGCACTTAATAGAATGAAGTTAGATGCTATGGCAGTTGGAAATCATGAATTTGATAAACCTCGCGATGTTTTAAAGTATCAGATGAGCATTGCAAAGTTTCCATTTTTATCAGCAAATATATATAAAGATGGAAAACCATTCTTTACACCATATATAATCAAAAATGTTGGTGGAGTTAAAGTAGCAATTTTTGGTTTAACAACTGAAGAAACAAGTATTCTTGAACCACTATACAGCCAAGATTTAGAATTTAGAAATGCTATAGAGGTTGCAAAAGAACTTGTTCCAATGTTAAGAGAAAAAGCAGATGTAGTTATTGCATTAACACACCTTGGAATGGGTCAAGAATATGAAGGAAACTATACAACATCTGAAGAACTTGCACAAAATGTTGATGGAATTGATGTAATTATTGATGGTCATAGCCACACAAAGCTTGAAGAAGCTAAAGTTATTAATAATACAATAATTGTTCAAGCATGGGAATGGGGAAAAATTGTTGGGAAACTTGATTTAGATGTTGAAAACGGAAAAATAAAAGAATGGAATTGGACCCCAATTCCAGTAAATCTAAAAGTTTATAAAGGAAAAGATGAAAACGGAAATGCTATCTATGAATACGTTGGAAAACCATATGAGCCGGCAATGTATGTAAAAGTTCCACTTGATTACTTTGCAAAACTTGGATCAAAGAAACTTGATACAGTAATTGGTGAAACAAAAGTATTACTTGACGGTGAAAGAGCACATGTAAGATCAGGAGATACAAATCTAGGACACCTTATAACTGATGCAATGCTTTGGAAGACAGGTGCAGATATTGCTTTCCAAAACGGTGGAGGAATTAGAGCATCTATTGAACCTGGAAAAATTACAATTAGAGATATCTTAACAGTTCTTCCATTTGGAAACACAGTATACGTTATGAAGATGAAAGGTTCAGACATAATGAAAGTATTAGAATACGCAGCAAATATACCAGAAGGAAAAGGTGCATTTTTACATGTTGCAGGTCTTACATTTGAAAGCAAAAATGGAAAGGTAACAAAAGTAATGGTAAATGGAAAACCATTAGAAATGGATAAAGTATATAAAGTTGTAACAAATAATTATATGGCTGGTGGTGGAGATGGCTATTCAATGCTTAAAGAAGCAAAAGCAACAGGATATGACACAGGCTTTGTACTAGCTGACGTTGTAGTAGAATACATTCAAAAAGGATTAGGTGGCAAAATTGATAGCTATGATGACACACCAAGATATATCAGAATAAATGAATAAGATAATTAAAAAGATAAAAGCCCGGTCAAAAAGACCGGGCTTTTTTCATATTATAAATTAAGTTATTCTCTTGGAAAAACAATAAATTTAAGAGCAGTTCTTGATTCATTTTCAATATTAACATCGGTAAATGCAGGAACACAGACAAGATCAATTCCACTTGGAGCCAAATAACCTCTTGCAATTGCAATAGCTTTAACTGCTTGATTTACAGCACCTGCACCAATTGCTTGAACTTCAGCCTTCCCTTTTTCCCTAATTACACCTGCGAGAGCACCTGCAACTTTGTTTGGATTTGAACCTGATGCAACTTTAAGGACTTCCATACTAATACCTCCTTTACAATGTTGTTAAGTAAAATTTTGCTAAGTCTGTGTGGTGGGACTGTCCCGTATGGCGCGCCTGGCAGGATTTGAACCCGCAACCATCGGATCCGAAGTCCGACGCTCTATCCAGTTGAGCTACAGGCGCGTTATACAATAAAAAATGGGGTGGCTAGCGGGATTTGAACCCGCGACCACCTGATCCACAGTCAGGCGCTCTACCAGCTGAGCTATAGCCACCATCAATAGTTATATATTAAATTTTGGCGCGCCCGGCGGGAGTCGAACCCACAACCCCCGGATTAGAAGTCCGGTGCTCTATCCTATTGAGCTACGGGCGCGCAAATTCTTTTTGGAGCGGGCGACGGGACTCGAACCCGCAACCCTCGGCTTGGAAGGCCGATGCTCTACCAATTGAGCTACACCCGCATATGGTCGGGGCGACTGGACTCGAACCAGCGGCCTCCTGTTCCCAAGACAGGCGCGCTAGCCAACTGCGCTACGCCCCGAATTTCAGAGACCGATATTCATTATAGCATAACAAAGAACCTATGTCAATATACTATAAATGTAAATTTTTTTAGATTTTTGTTTTAATATTATAGCACACCACTTATTGCTTTGACAGGACATCTACTTTCACAAAGACCACAGCCAAAACACTTTGAATTATCTACGTTAACTTTTTCGTCAATTTTTATTGCAAAGTATGGACATACTCTCTCACAAATTCTGCATAAGGTACATTTTTGATAATCTACAATTGGATGATTTGGAGAATATTTTACTTGATAATCAGTAACTCTTTGAGATTTAACATCTTCAATACTTTTAAAGTTATATTTTTCAAGCTTTTTAGGTAGATCATTAATTATCTTTTCATATATATCTTTTCCATAGATAAGTGCAGAAGACAATAGTTGAACTGCATCAGCACCAGCTAGAAGAAATTCTATTACATCATCTGCGCTTTTTATACCGCCTACTCCTATTATTGTAATATCTTTAAAAGCATCACGGATAGTTTTAACAATAGAAAGTGCTATCGGTTTGATTGCAGGCCCAGACATCCAAACTTGTCCTTTTTCATTTCCAATTAAAATTTTTCTACTTTTAATATCTATTTTTATAGTTGGGCCAAGAGAATTTATTGCTACAATCCCATTTGCACCATTTTCTATGGCAACTTTTGTAAATTCAACTGGATCAGGAATATGTGGGCTTATTTTCATAAAGATTGGTTTATTTGTGTTTTTTCTAATAGCTTTAACTATTTCAGCTATTGTGTTGTAATCTTTTCCTACATAATGTGTTGAAATTTCAAATGCATCTGCAAATGGGTCTAATTGCGGTATTAATTTTTCCATATCTTCTTTTGAGTAGCCTGCACTAACAATAAGAGGTTTTTTTAGGTCTTTTTTGACTTTTGGAAGTATTTCATCAATCCATTTTTCAGGAGGTAATTCTGACCATAGTTCAGCATTCATTGCAAAATTGTTTTCACCATATATGCACGGTCTTGGTACTTGAGCTGCTTTTGTCGATATAGTTTTTGTAACAATTGCTCCAACACCCATAGAATCAATAAACTTTATTTTTTCATAGTCTCCGACTAAAGGTCCAGAAGCTGGCATAACTGGGTTATCAATTTTTATTCCCGATATATTAGTTGATAGATCCATCTAATTTCCCCCCTTGGTTTATTTGTTTAACTTTTTCCAAAGATTTTCGGCAACTTTTTTTGCTTGTTTGTATATTTCATCTACTTGCAATTTTATTTCATAATTTTGCATTAAAATTTTTCCGTTAACTATAACATGAGAAGGTCTAAAATTATCAAATAATCCATATATTACATGCCCAAAAGCATTTTCGCTATTTAAAGGAGTTGGAGGAGTGTATGGAACAATAATTAAATCTGCAGCGTATCCTGGTTTAATTTTTCCTAATTTAATGTTTAAATGTTTGCTTGCAATTTCATAAGTATTTGATATTATACTTTTTAAGTCGTCAAAGGAAAAAGAAAGTGGTGAATTTCCTTTTAATTTCATTGAAAAATAGAGATTTAAGAGTTCTCTTGCAAAATTAAATCCCAAACCATCATTTCCTGTTATAACCTTAACGTTGTGTTTTTTCATTAATCTGTAATTTGGTAATCCAACAGCGTTGTTCATATTTGATGTAACATTTAATGCGATAAAGCAGTTCTTTTTTGATATTAATTCAAGTTCCTCTACTGAAGCATGAACACAATGGGCAAGTATTGAATTTTCCCTCAACAAACCAAACTTTTCTAATCGAGTAATTACACGAAGTCCATATTTTGAAAGGGAATCTTCTACATCGTCTATGCTTTCAGCAGTGTGAATATGGATTGGGCCTTTATAAAGCTTAGACACTTTTTCAAGAGTGTTATCAGATAAACTTAGTGAAGCATGAAGCCCAAATAATCCAGCATGCATTTCAGAACGCGTCTTTAAAAACTCTAAATTTTCGTTTATGCATTCATCTACATTAAATCTGTCACTGGTTTCAAAACAAAAGATTCCTCTTAATCCAATTTCATCACAAAGAGCCGTTTTTAATGTGTTTAAACTTCCTTTTATTTGTAGTCCACTTGCATGATGATCAATTACTGTTGTTACACCGTTTTTGATGAATTCAATTCCTGCAACAAGCGCGCTGTAATAGTTTTCCTCTTTTGCAAGTTGTGAATCGAGTTTCCACCAAAGTTGAGTAAGTATATCTTTGAAATTCAAAGGATTAAATGGCAAGTTTAAACCTCTTGCAAAAGTTGAATAAATGTGGGTATGCCCTATTACAAAACCGGGCAAAACAAAATTTCCTTTTGCATCAATTATTTGTGGTGCACCTTTAAAATTTTCCATAGGACCAATATCATTTATTTTTTTATCGAAAATTATATAGTAATTTTCATGAAAGTTTTCATAGTCAAAAATTTTTGCATTGATTATTGCTTTCATATAATTACCTCCTGATAAAGCTGCCTTTGGCTTTATTGACCAATTTATCTTGATCAATTGTTATAACGCCGTTTTTAATTACTTTTTCAACCTTCCCTCTAATTTGAGTTCCTAAGTAAAGATCGTAATCTGCTTTTGTATGTGACATACTTATTTTCCCTTTATACTTTGAATCGAAAATTACTATGTCAGCATCTGCACCGGGAAGCAAAGTTCCTTTTCTGGGATAAAGTCCGAAAAATTTTGCAGGATTTATGGTAAATTTATCTATTATTTTCTCACCAAATAATGAATACATTAGTACAAAGGAATGTTCTATTCCGCCGATTCCCATTGGAAGTTTTCCGGTTCTTCTTTTACGTTTTTCTTTGCTGTTAAATGAACAATGATCTGTACCAATTGAGAAAATGTTATCAATATTATTTTTTAATTTTTCATTTTCATTTTTACTCCTTAGAGGAGGAGTCATAGTGTAAAGATGACCTTTTTTAGATTCATATACACTATCATCAAAGTAAAAATAATGAGGGCAGCTTTCAAAAAAGATGTTTTTGTTTAGAATATCGTTAAATCTATTATATATTTCTTCAATTGAGCTTCCGCAAGTTGTATGGACAATGTAAACAGATGCTTTTGTTTGATTTAAAAATTCGGCAATTTTAATTATTTCAGAGATTTCAGAGATTTCGGGTCTTGCTTTAGAATGAAAGTTTATTGGTACATTTTCAATAATCATATCTTCATTTTCTGCATGAATTAAAATTGGGATGTTATAATTTTTTGAAGTTTTGAACAATTCAAACATCTTTTTGTCATTAGTTCTTCTATTACTAGAAGAATAAGCAGTAAAGATTTTTATAGAAGTTGTTCCAAGTTCTTTTATTTTATTTATTAGAGTATCGAAGTCCCCTTCAAAATTTCCTAAAGTTGCATGAAATGAGTAATCTACAAAGGACTTTTTTGCAGTGGATAAACGAATTTTAAAAGCATTTTCTAATTCTTCAGTGTTTGATATTGGATCTAAAAAATCAATAATAGTTGTAACACCACCAAATAATGCAGATATACTTCCGCTTTCAAAGTCATCAACGGAAGTATACTTTCCAAGGTTTAGTTCAAAGTGAACATGTGGGTCAATAAAGCCGGGAAGAACAACCTTCCCGGCTGCATTAATTTCTTCTTTGCTTTTTTGAAAGGTTGTTGATATGTCAACTATTTTTCCTGATTTTATATATAAATTTGCGTTAATATATTGCCCATCAAGGTATAATTTTCCGTTGATTATACCCAAATCAAACATTATTAAAATCTTCCTCCCATGAGTAAAGTCATTACAGCTTTTGCTGTATGTAGCCTATTTTCAGCTTCATCGTAAACAACGGAATGAGGACCATCTATTACACTATCGACAACTTCTTTTCCTCTGTCGGCTGGAAGTGCATGCATATAAATCGAATGTTTTTTAGTAAGCTTCATTAATTCTTCCGTACATATCCAATTTTTGTGTTTGGCTTGTTCTGCTCTAATTTCATCGGGATTATCTGAAACAAAGAAGCCACCCCAATTTTTTGGAATTACTATATCTGCATCTACAAATGCATCCTCCATCTTATGAGAAATTTCCAGCTTTCCGCCGTACATTTCAGCATTTTTCTTTGCCTGTTCAACAATTTCTGGCATTAGATCAAATCCTTCAGGGTATGCCAGAGTTACATCCATGCCGAACCTAGTAAATAACAATATTTGAGATTGAGGTACCGACAATGGTTTTAAATGACTTTCAGCATATGCCCAACTAATACCTACTTTTAATCCTCTTAAGTTTTTTCCAAACCTTTCTTGAATTGTCATAAGGTCAGCCATAACTTGGAAAGGGTGGTAAATATCATCCTGTAGATTCATGACGGGAGCTTTTGAGTGTTTTGCCATCTCATTTAAATATTTATTTCCTTCACCGAATTTGCAGAATCTAATTCCAATACCATCACCGAATCTTGAAAGGATTATTCCAGTATCTTTTGCAACTTCACCATGGGCAATTTGCATTTTATCTGGTGTTAAGAAAATTCCGGTACCACCCAATTGTGCAATCCCAGCTTGCATACTGTTTCTTGTTCTTGTGCTTTCATCAAAGAATATTAAAAACAAAGTTTTGTATAAAAGGTATGGAGTTGGTTCTCCATGGCTGAACTTAATTTTTAAATCTCTTGCAAGATCTAACATAAGTTCTATTTCTTCATTTGTAAAATCCTGTGTGGTTATAAAATGCCTTCCTCTAAAAAATGTGGACATCTTACCCCCTCCTCGTTTTCAAAAGTTCAACAATTGTCTTTGGAAAAGTCGCATAGAATGCAGCAGCTTTTACAAGATGTTCTATTTCTACTTTTTCATTTGGTGCATGTGCAAACCTTTCTTCTCCAGGACCGAAACCAACAGTTGGTATTCCATATACTCCTGCTGTTACAGTACCATTTGTTGAAAATGTCCATTTGTCTATGAAAGGTTCTTTGCCAAAAACATTGATGTAATTCTTTTTTGCTGCTTGCACTATGAAACTATCTTCTGGGAAAGTCCAAACTGGAAAGTATTTTTCAGTTGGAAAAATTTCACCTGTATAGGATGGCTTTTTGTATTCAAGTTCAATAATTTCAGCATCTTCTACACCAGCTCTTTTGAATACATCTTTTATTTCTTCAAAAACTGTCTCTTTTGTTTCGCCTTCAGTTATTCTTCTATCAATCTGTATTTCGCACTCATCTGGAACAGCGTTATGAGAAGGAGATTTAAAGAAAATTTGAGAAACAACAATTGTACCCTTTCCAAGGAAAGAATTGCTTTTTAAACGGTCATTTAATTTTTCAATTTCATTTATTATTTTTGCCATTTTATAAATAGCATTTACACCTCTTTCAGGCGCGCTTGCATGGGCTGACAGCCCTGTAGTTCTAATTCTAAATTCGATTCTTCCTCTATGACCTCTGTATATATTTAACGATGTAGGTTCAGTAATTACAACAAAATCAGGTTTTAGATGTTCTTTTTCTACAATATATCTCCAGCAAAGTCCATCGCAATCTTCTTCCATTACTGTACCGGTTATGTAAAGTGTAAAGTCATCAAAAAGTCCCAATTCTTTTAAAATTTTTGCACCATATACCATGGAGCACATTCCGGCTTTTTGATCGGAAGCTCCACGACCATACACCCATTTTTCATCATAATCTCCGCTGAAAGGGGCTTTTTCCCAAAGTTTTTCATTTCCCACGTCTACGGTATCAATGTGTGCATCCATTGCAATTTTGTATTTTCCATTTCCGATCTTTCCAATAATGTTTCCTAATCCATCAATTTTAATTTCATCAAAACCTACTTTTTCCATTTCCTCTTTTATTACTTGAACAACTTCTTTTTCTTGTCCAGAGTAGCTTTTTGCTTTTATGAGTTTGCTCATGAAGTTAACGATTTCATTTTTGTATTTATAAGCAAGTTCTAATGCTTTATTCATCAAAACACCTCCCATATCTTTTTTTTGTATTATAGTTTGAATTAAAGTTATAAAAAATATATGAAAAACAGAAAAAATGGAAAGAAAATTGTATTTTTAAGGGATATTTGTGAAAAACAAAAATACTAGGAAGATAAAAACTTTTGTTGACAAAAGAAAATAATGTGCTAAATTATTAGTTGTGATGGGGCCGTAGCTCAGTTGGGAGAGCGCTACCTTCGCACGGTAGAGGCCGTGGGTTCAAATCCCATCGGCTCCACCAAAAAAATAAACCTCCACGCAATTTAGCGTGGAGGTTTTGTTTTATACTCTTTGAGATTACAACTTTTTAACTTCTTCAAGAATCTTATCAACTATTATTTGGCCAACTCTCAGTTGTGCCTCAACTGTTGAAGCACCAATATGAGGTGTCGCAACAACATTTGGAAGTTCAAGAAGTTTTTTTCTTAGTTCATCTGTTGGAGGTTCAACTTCAAATACATCAAGGCCAGCAGCATAAACTTTTCCAGAGGCAAGAGCGTTGTAAAGTGCTTCTTCATCAACTACGCCACCGCGTGCTGCATTGATTAATATGACTCCATCTTTCATCTTTTCAAATGCCTCTTTTGATACTAGATGCTTAGTTTCATTTGTTAGAGGAACGTGGATTGTAATAAAATCTGATTCCTTAAATATTGTGTCAAGATCAACTATTTCAACATTCATATCTGTTTCTTTAACAAAAGGATCATATGCAAGTACTCTCATGTCAAAAGCAAGTAATCTTTTTGCGACTTCTCTTCCAATGTTTCCAAAGCCAATAATTCCAACCGTTCTTTTGTAAAGTTCGTGGCCTTTTAGTTGTTTTTTTGTCCACTCACCATTTTTTAGATCCATTGTTCCTTTTGCAATATGCCTTGCACAAGAGATCATTAACCCAATTGCAAGTTCTGCAACAGAAATTCCATTTGCTCCAGGAGTGTTTATAACCTTAATACCTTTTTCTTTTGCCTTTTCAACATCAACGTTATCAAGTCCAGTTCCTGCCCTTGCAATTATTTTTAAATTCTTTCCAGCTTCAATGATGTCAGCAGTTACTTTTGTTGCACTTCTTACAACTAATACGTCTATATTTGGAATTTCCTTTATTAGCTCATCTTTTTCAAGGTGCTCTGAAGTCACATTGTATCCAGAGTTCATGAGCCTTTCCATGGCGCTCTTGTCAAGAGGATCATTTACATGTATTCTCATTATTTGTTTACCTCCTTGAAGAGAACCTCTTGAGCTGCCTTGACTCCTGTACCAAACTCTACTTTGTATCCAAGTTCATTCAAAACAAACTCAAGTGCAGATATACCAACAATTGTGTCAAAAATGCTCAAATATCCGAGCGTTGAAATTCTAAAGATTTTACCTTTTACGTGTTCTTGTCCGCCTGCAATTGTTACACCATATTTATCTCTCATTATTTTTGTTAATTTATTTCCATCTACACCTTCAGGAACTTTAACAGCGGTTGCAACGTTTCCCGGGCGTTTGGAGAATAGTTCTAACCCCATAGCTTTTACTGCAGCTCTTGTTGCATCTGCAAGTATTCTGTGCCTTTCCCAAACATTTTCTATTCCTTCTTCTTTAACCATTTGAATTGCTTTTCTTAACATGTATATTAGGTTAACACCTGGAGTCCATGGATTGTCTGGGTATTTTTTTGCGTATGCTTTGAGGTTAAAGTAGTAATTAGAATTTTTACTATTTTCTACTAATTTCCATGCTTTATCATTTAATGCAATAAATGCAAGTCCTGGAGGAAGCATAACGCCTTTTTGAGAACCACTTACAACAACGTCTACTCCCCATTCATCCATCTTTAATGGTTCTGCAAGAAGTGCACTAACAGCATCAGTTACGAGGACTACATCTGTATCTCTTGTAACTTTTGCGATACCTTCAAGATCAATAACGGTACCAGTTGATGTTTCACTATATGTTGTAAATACAGCTTTTGCATCTGGATGTTTTTCAATAGCTTCTTTAATTTGTTCTGGTGTAACAGCTTCTCCCCATTCTAATTTAATGGATACAACGTTTACGTTAAATCTTTCGGCAATTTCTCTCCATCTTTCTCCAAATTTACCTGCTTCGACAATAATTGCTTTGTCTCCAGGGTTTAAAAGGTTTGTTACAGCAGCTTCTAGAGCACCTGTTCCCGAAGAAAGGAGTGTGTAAACTCTATGTTCTGTTTGAAAGAGATATTTTAACTCATTCAAAGTTTCCTCTAGTATTTTTACAAATTGTGGGGTTCTGTGGTGAATAGTTTCACGAGCGCCTTCAAGTAAAATCTCAGATGGGACTGGAGTTGGCCCAGGAGCCAAAAGATAATTCTTTTTGATCATTTAATAACACCTCCTAGTTTTTTGTAGTTACCACTTACAATTTTAAATTAAATAAATGAATTGTAAATAGAGTTTATTGTTAGTATTTTTCAATAAACTAGAGAAAATTGCTGATTTTGAAGTAAAACTTGCTTATTTAGAGTTTTACTATTTTGTATTTCTATTGTACACTTATTATAGAATTATTTCAATTGTTAAAAAATGCAAAATTTTGCATGCAAAAAATTGCAAACAATGAGAAATAAGATTCATATATTTGGAGGTGAAACTATGGATTATAGTTCAAAGTATTCGAAATTAGGTGACAACCTTCGATCCTCCTTGATAAGAGAACTCTTAAAATATGCAAGTGTTGAAGGTGCTATTTCCTTTGGAGGTGGAGTTCCAGACCCAGAAACCTTCCCAAGACACGAACTTTCCAAAATTGCATCCGAAGTTATAGAAAATGAATATGGCTACGTGCTTCAATATAGTACAACCGAAGGTGATCCAGAACTTGCAAAGCAAATGTTGAGATTGTTGGAAAAATTATTTGGAATTAGTGGCCTTGATGAATCGAATATTATGTTTACAACGGGTTCACAGCAGGCACTTGAGCTTGCTGGAAAGGTATTTTTGGATGAAGATAGCATAGCAATTGTTGAAAATCCATTTTATCTTGGAGCGGCAAGTGCATTTAGAATGAGATTTGCAAACTTTGTTTCGGTACCTGTTGAAGATGATGGAATGAATGTGGATGTTTTAGAAAAAAAGTTAAAAGAGCTCGATGAGAAAGGTCAGATAAAGAAAGTAAAGTTTATTTATGTAATTCCAAACTTCCACAACCCTGCTGGTGCAACACTTTCTTTGGAAAAGAGAAAGAGAATTATAGAGCTTGCTGAAAAATATGATTTGTTAATATTAGAAGACGATCCATATGGATTGCTCAGATTTGAGGGAGAACATCTTCCATCATTATTTAAACTTGCAGGAAAAGAAAGAGTTATACTTCTTAATACTTTTAGTAAGATACTTGCTCCTGGACTTAGAATAGGTGCAGTTATTGGTGAAAAAGAACTAGTTAGAAAATTTGTTCTTGCAAAACAAGGTACAGATTTGTGTAGCCCAGCTTTAACACAAAGAATTGCAGCAAGATACCTTGAAAGATACGATTTGGTTGAACAAATTACACCGACACTAAAGCTTTATAAATCAAAGAGAGATACCATGATGAAGGCTTTTGAAGAAAACTTTTCAGATATTAATGGTATTAAATGGATTTATCCATCAGGTGGTTTGTTTACTTGGGTTACATTACCTGAAGGTTTTGATACTCTTGAAATGTTTGAAATTGCAAAGAAAAGATTAGTATTTTATATCCCAGGTCAAGCATTTACTCCAGATGACAGTGTTTCAAGTTCAATGAGGCTTTCATTCTGTTTGCCACCACATGAAAAAATAATAGAAGGGGTTAAAAGATTAAAAGATGTAATTGTTGAGTATGGAAAGAGTAAGGGGTTGATATAGTGTTGATTTTAGTTATTAACCCTGGCTCTACAAGTACAAAGGTAGCAATTTTTGAAGATGATGTAAAGAAAGTTCAGGAAACTTTGAGACATGATGTAGAAGAACTTGAAAAATTTAGTGATTTGATGGAACAAGAAGATTTTAGAAAAGAAGCAATTTTAAAATTTGTAGAATCTAATGGCTACAAATTGGAAGATTTTGATGCAATAGCATGTAGAGGGGGAATTTTACCACCACTTGAAAGTGGAACATACATAGTAAATGAAGAGATGGTTGATTATTTAAAAAATAAGACTAGGGTAAAGCATGCATCTAATCTTGCAGCGGTAATTGGGTATTCATTATCTGCTGGAAAGATTCCTGTTTATATAACTGACCCGGTTTCGGTTGATGAAATGATTGATGAAGCTAGACTTTCTGGGATTCCTGAGATAGAAAGACTTAGTCTTGCGCATGCGTTGAATATAAAGGCAGTAGCAAGAGAAGTTGCAAATCAACTAGGAAAAAGGTATGAAGAATTAAATATGGTTGTGGCACATCTTGGTGGAGGAATATCTGTAACAGCTCATGAAAAAGGTAGAATGATAGATGTAAATAATGCAAATGACGAAGGTCCGTTTAGCCCAGAAAGAACTGGAGAACTTCCAGTAGGTGATGTGGCAAAATTATGCTTTTCAGGAAAATATACAAAAGAAGAGTTAAAAAAGATGTTTATAGGAAAAGGTGGGGTTGTAGCTTATTTAGGAACAAATGATGTAAAAAAGGTCATGGAAGAAGGAACTGAAGAGGAAAAATTCATAATAGATGCAATGGTATACCAAATTGCAAAAGAAATTGGCGGAATGTGTGCAGTTTTAAAAGGAAAGGTTGATGCAATTGTCATAACAGGTGGAATTGCAAATAATGTGGAAGTCGTGGAAAAGATAAAATCTTATGTATTTAAATTTGCTCCTGTCTTTTCTGTACCCGGAGAATTTGAAATGGAAGCTTTAGCAAAAGGAGCTTTAAGAGTTTTAAAAGGCGAGGAAGAGGCAAAGATATGGGGTGAGAAAAAATGAAAAAACTAAATGAAATTTTAGGAAAAGCTAAAAAGTTTGGACCAAAAACCGTTGCAGTTGCAGCAAGTGAAGACGAAGTTGTTCTTAAAGCAATTGATAAAGCAAAAAAAGAAGGAATAATAAATGCAATACTCGTTGGAGATGTAGAAAAAACTAAAAAATTAGCAAATGAAAACAACATTGACTTAAGCGAGCATAAACTAGTGGATGCAAAGGATTACAATGATGCTGCGGAAAAAGCTGTAAAATTGGTTGCAGAAAAGCAGGCGGATTTTGTAATGAAGGGAAAGATCAAAACTGGAGATTTGATGAGAGTTGTTTTAAAAGAGGAATATGGCCTTAGAACCGGAAAAACATTATCGTTAGTTAGTATTTTTGAAACTCCTTTGTATCATAAACTTTTGGTTGTTTCTGATGCAGGAATGACAATTGCCCCAACTTTAGAACAGAAAGTTGACCTTATAAATAATGCAGTTTTTGTGGCAAAGAAAGCCGTTGGTGTTGAAACTCCTAAAGTTGCTATTTTAGGTGCTGTTGAAATAGTTAATCCAAAAATGCCAGCAACAATTGAAGCAGCTATTCTTTCACAAATGAATAAAAGAGGTCAAATTAAGGGTTGTATTGTTGATGGGCCTTTTGCTTTGGATAATGCAGTTTCAAAAGAAGCAGCAGAGCATAAAGGGATCGTAAGTGATGTTGCTGGTGATGCAGATATTTTAATCATGCCAGATATAGAAGCAGGAAATATTTTCTATAAATCGATGGTATTTTTGGGTGGAGCAAAGGTTGCATCTGCAATAGTTGGTGCAAAAGTTCCAGTTGCATTAACTTCAAGGGCAGATTCTGATGAAACAAAGTTACTTTCCCTTGCTCTTACAACGCTTTTGGCAGGTGATCTTAATGTATAGAATATTAGTTATAAACCCAGGTTCAACCAGTACAAAATTGGCTATTTTTGAAGACGAAAAGCAAGTTGCTTCTAAAACCTTAAGACATACCCCTGAGGAGCTTTCTCAATTTAAGAGATTAATAGATCAATATGAATTTAGGGTAAATGCAATTGAAGATTTTTTAAAAACACTTGGATTTGAATACAAAGACTTTAATGCTGTTGTTGGCCGCGGAGGTCTTGTAAGGCCTATTCCAAGTGGCACTTATTTAGTTGATGAGTTGATGGTTGAAGAATTAAAACAAGCAAAATATGGGGAACATGCATCAAATCTTGGAGCAGTAATAGCCTTTGAAATTTCAAATAAATATAATATTCCTGCATATATTGTTGATCCAGTTGTTGTGGATGAAATGGAGAAGATTGCAAAAATTTCTGGACATCCAATGTTTGAAAGAAAATCAATTTTCCATGCTCTAAATCAAAAGGCTGTAGCAAGAAGAGCTGCTGAAGAGCTTGGGAAAAAATATGAAGAAATAAATCTTATTGTTGTTCATATGGGTGGAGGTATTTCAATAGGTGCTCACAGAAATGGAAAAGTTATTGATGTAAACAACGCACTTGATGGTGATGGACCATTTACTCCTGAAAGAAGTGGTACACTTCCACTGACTCAATTGATTGATTTGTGTTATTCAGGAAAGTACGATTATGATTTTATAAAAAAGAGAATAAAAGGAAAAGGTGGACTTGTGGCATACCTTGGTACAAATGACGCAATGAAGGTACAGGAAATGATCTCAAATGGTGATAAAAAGGCAGAACTTGTTTACAAAGCAATGGCATATCAAATTGCAAAATGGGTTGGAAAAATGGCAGCAGCCTTAAAAGGAGAAGTTGATGCAATAGTTTTGACCGGGGGACTTGCATATGATGAAAATTACATGGTCAAATGGTTAAAAGAATATACTAGCTTTATTGCTAAAGTACTTGTTTATCCGGGTGGAGATGAAGAAAAAGCGCTTGCAATGGGTGCACTAAGGGTCCTAAGAGGAGAAGAGAGGGCAAGGAGCTATAAGGAAGAGGTGCAAATGCGTGGCTAAAAACTTTGTTTTTGTAGGTTTATTTGGTAGTGGTAAGACGGAAGTTGCAATAAATTATGCGTTAAAGTTAAAGAATGAGTATGAAAATGTTGCGATTGCAGATGTTGATATTATTTCTCCATACTTTAGAACAAGAGATGCAATTGATGAACTTGAGGCAGAAGGAATTAAAGTAGTAACACCTCCAGGTGCTTTAAAGCATGCAGATTTACCAATAGTTACTGGTGCAGTAGCAGGTTATTTGAATAATCCTCAGTATAAAACGGTGTTAGATGTTGGTGGAGAGGAAAATGGTATAGTTGTTGTGGGGTATTTAAAACCACACTTGAAAGATACAGAGATTTATATGGTTGTTAATACAAGAAGGCCTTTTACTTCTACAGTTGAGGGAATTGTAAAGACTTATGAACAATTGACCAAAGTAACCAAAATAAAAATTGATTATTTGATTAATAATTCTAATTTATCTTCAGAGACAACAAAAGAGGTAATTTTAGAAGGTGAAAGAATATTAAAAGAAGCTTCCCAAGTATTAGAAGTTCCAGTGAAGTATACAGTCATACCAGACTTTTTAGAAGATTTTGAAACAGAGTTTCCAAAATTTAGGTTAAAAAGGTTCATGAAAATGGATTTTTAAGGAGGTTGTGAAAATGCCTAAGGTAAAAGGATATATTGAAATCGATCAGGAAAGATGTAAAGGTTGTGGATTATGTATCGATGCTTGTCCGACGAAAGTTATAGAATTTTCTGAGTCTTTTAATTCAAAAGGTTATCATCCCGCTGAACCAAAACATCTAGAAAAATGTATTGCTTGTGGATTTTGTTATAGAATGTGCCCTGATGTTTGTATAACAGTATACAGGGAAGAGTGAGGAGGGAAAGAGTATGGCAAAAGTAATGGTTAAAGGGACGGAAGCAATTGGTGAAGCCGCGATAAGAGCAGGATGTAGGCATTTCTTTGGATATCCTATAACTCCTCAGAGTGAGCTTCCAGAATATATGTCAAAGAGATTACCAGAAGTTGGAGGAGTTTTTTTACAAACTGAAAGTGAAGTTGCAACTGTTAACATGTTATACGGTGCAGCATGTACTGGAAAAAGAGTTATGACATCTACATCCTCGCCAGGATTCAGTTTGATGATGGAAGGCGTTTCTTATATGGCGTGTGCAAAACTTCCTGCAGTGTTTGTCAATGTTGTACGTGGTGGACCAGGACTTGGTGATATTCAACCAGCACAAGGAGATTATTGGCAAGCAACAAAGGGTGGAGGACACGGAGATTATAGATTAATTGTACTTGCACCATCAACTGTTCAAGAAGCAGTTGATCTTACGGTTCTTGCATTTGATTTGGCAGATAAGTACAGAACACCTGCTCTTATTCTTGCAGATGGTATGTTGGGACAGATGATGGAACCAGTTGAATTTCCAGAATTCAGAGATCTTTCAACTTTACCTGATCATAGTGACTGGGCATTAACCGGAGCAAAGGGAAGAGAGCCTCATATAGTTACTTCATTCGATATAGATCCATACGTCCTTGAAAAAATGAATTTGGAACTAGTTGAAATATACAAAGAAATAGAAAAGAATGAAGTACGATGGGAAGAGTATAAAACAGAGGATGCAGACATTGTAATAACAGCATTTGGAACCGTAGCAAGAATTGCAAAGAGTGTTGTTGACATGGCAAGGGAAGATGGATTAAAGGTAGGTTTGTTTAGACCAATTACGGTCTGGCCATATCCATATGAGCCACTTGAAAAACTAGCAGATAAGGTAGAAATGTTCTTTGACGTAGAAATGAATATGGGACAAATGCTTGAAGATGTAAAACTGGCTGTTAAAGGTAAAAAGCCAATTAAGTTCTATTCAAGAATGGGTGGAGTAGTTCCAACACCTAATGAGATTTACGATGCATTGAAAAAGGAAATTGGGAGGTGAATTTAATGAGAAAAGTTTTATATAAAATGCCTGAGTCATTAACTGGAAAGGAATTTACATATTGTCCTGGATGTCATCATGGAATTATTCATAGATTAGTAGCAGAAGTTATCGATGAACTTGGTATTAGGGAAAAGACATTGGTTGTAGCTCCAATAGGTTGTTCTGTTTTTGCATACCAATTTTTTAACATGGATGGAACAATAGCACCACACGGTAGAGCACCAGCAGTTGCAACTGGAATGAAAAGGGCAAGACCAGATTTATATGTATTCACATATCAAGGTGACGGAGACTTGGCAGCAATTGGTACGGCAGAGATTATGCACGCTGCAAATAGAGGAGAAAAGATTACAACAATTTTTGTTAATAACGCAATATATGGAATGACTGGTGGACAGATGGCTCCAACAACACTTTTGGGAATGAAGTCAACAACGACACCATATGGAAGAAAAGCAGAAAATGATGGTTATCCAATGCATATGTGTGAATTTTTAAAAGAAGCAAGGGGAGTAGCATATCTTGCAAGGACAAAGGTAAATACTCCTCAAGATGTAGAAAAAACTAAAAAGGCAATCAAGAAAGCATTTTTAGCACAAGTAAAGGGAATAGGGTTTGGAATGGTTGAAGTATTATCTACATGTCCAACAAACTGGGGAATTGATCCTATATCTGCAAACAAATGGCTTGAAGAAAATATGATCCCTGAATATCCATTGGGTGTATTTGTAGATAAGGTTGGTGATGAGAAATGAGATTTGTGTTTGCAGGATTTGGTGGTCAAGGTGTAATGCTTATGGGTCAGATCCTTGCTTATGCAGGAATGATTGAGGGAAAAAGTGTAACTTGGATGCCATCGTACGGTCCTGAAATGCGTGGTGGAACTGCAAATTGTACCGTTGTAGTTGAAGACAAAGAAGTCGCATCACCAGTAGTAGATAAAGCAGAAGTTGTAGTAGCAATGAATATTCCTTCAATGATAAAATTTCAAAGCTTTGTAACTGATGGTGGATACTTGTTCTTAAATGAGTCAGTTATAGACAGAGAACCTGATAGAAAAGATGGAATAAATATATACAAAGTTAATTGTAATGAAATAGCAGATGAACTTGGGAATTTAAAAGTTGCAAATATGGTAATGCTTGGAGCAGTAATTGGGGCTACAAATATAGTTTCAAAAGAAAGTGTAATAAAGGCGCTTGAACAAAAGTTAACTGGAAAGAAAGCAAACCTTATAGATATTAATATTAAAGCTATTGAAAGAGGAATGCAGGAAGCTAGCAAGCAGTAGGCGGATGAGATAAAGCCCTCATTATGGGACCCTTCGGGTCCCGTCTTTTTAATTAAGATAAAATAAGTTGAAAATGCGAAAAAAGTTTTGAAAAAATTAAAAAATCGTGTATAATTATTAATAGGAGTGATTAATTTGCTAAAAAGTATGACTGGCTATGCCAAAGTGGAAAAGTTTTCAGAAAAATTTAGAGTAAGTTGTGAAGTAAAAAGTCTCAATTCAAAGGGATTAGATATTAGTGTATCCCTTCCTTATTATTTATCTTCAAAAGAAATTGAAATTACTAAGATAATTTCAAATTTTTTGACCCGTGGTAAGGTTAATGTAAGAATAAATGTTAAGTTTTTAACACCGGTAAATCTTTCAATCGATTATGTTATGGCCAAATCGTACTATGATACATTAGAAAGTGTAAGGGAAAGTCTTGGAATACAAAATTCGATAGTTTTGGGTGATTTATTGAATTTTAGAGAAATTTTCCGTGGTGATATAGAAGATGAAGTGGTTGAAGAATTGTGGGATTTTACAAAAGAAGTTTTATCATCGTCTTTAGAGATGTTGGTTGAGGAAAGAAAAAAGGAAGGTCAAAAGATATGTAAGGACATAGAAAATATGGTGAAAAAAATAGAAGAAATAACATTTAATATAGAAAAAATTGCTAGTGATATGAAAGAAGAAATTGCAAAGAAATTAAGAGAAAGTGTTGAAGAAATTTTACCTGAAAATGTTGAGATAGATACAAACCAATTTGAAACAGCGGTAGCTTTGATAGCAGATAAAGCAGATATAAGGGAAGAAATAGAAAGATTAAAAAGTCATATAGATAGGATGAAAGAACTTTTATTAAGGGATGAGCCAGTTGGAATGTTATTTAATTTTCTAACACAAGAGGTTCACAGAGAATTTAATACAATACTTTCTAAAAGCAGAATGCTTGAAATTAGCAATTTAGCCCTTGAAGGCAAATATATTAATTCACAATTGAAAGAGCAAATTCAAAACGTTGAATAATTTGGGAGGTGTATTTTATGTTTGGTTTAATTAATATTGGTTTTGGAAACGTAATTGCAGGTGACAGGATTGTAGCAATTGTTAATCCTGAAAGTGCACCACTTAAAAGACTAAAAGAAGATGCAAAGGAAGAAGGAAAGCTTATAGATGCAACATACGGTAGAAAAACAAGAGCTATCCTAATTTCCGATAGTAACCATATAATTTTAAGTGCAATTCAACCAGAAACTATTGCCCAAAGGTTTATGCAATCATTCTTTGAAATAGAAGAACAACTTGACAAGATTAGAAGAAAGGGATAATATGAAGGGGACTTTGTTTGTAGTTAGTGGACCATCAGGAGTTGGAAAAACAAGTATTATTAGTGCCCTTATGAATAAATTAGAGAATATAGTTTTTTCTGTTTCGTGTACTACACGCCCACCACGTCCAGGAGAAGTTGATGGTGTAGATTATTTTTTTGTAAGTAGAGATAAGTTTATTGAAATGAGAGAAAAAGGCGAATTTTTAGAATGGGCTGAAGTGCATGGAAATTTGTATGGAACACCAAAAAAATTTGTACTTGAAAATATTGAAAAAGGTAATAGAATAATATTGGATATAGATGTACAAGGAGCGTTGCAGGTAAAGAGAAATTTTGATGATGCGGTTTTTATCTTTGTTGCACCACCAAGTTATGAAGTTTTAAAGGAGAGACTTTTAAAAAGAGGAACTGAAAATAGCCAGTCAATGTTAAAAAGGCTTGAAAATGCAAAGTGGGAAATGTCAAAAATTGTGGAATTTGATTATTTAATAGTCAATAGCGATCTTGAAAAGTCTATACTTGCAATGAAATCTATTATTACAGCTGAATCGTACAGAACAAGGAGAATTTTAGACGAAGCATTGATAAAACGGCTTTTTAAAGGGGTGAGTGAAAGTGAGACCGGTAATTAACTATGATGAACTACTAAAGAGAATTCCCTACAAATTTGCTATCCCAATTGCAGCGGCAAAACGTGCAGAAAATTTAAAGGAATTCGCAAAACCATATGTTGAGACATGGGATAACAACTATGTAAGTATTGCATTAAAGGAATTGAGTGAAGGTTATATAAGGATTAAGAACGAAGAGATTTTGAAAGTTTTAATTCCAAATGTAAAGTAAAAAAAAGAAAACATGACCCTGAATTTTTCAGGGTCATGTTTTTTAGTGCGATATTAATTTAGGGTTTTATTTTACCACTGGAGCACTTTCGAGAAATTTTTTAACTAGTAAAACACTGTTTTTATAATCATCAAGGCTTATTACTATTATAGGGCTGTGAATGTATCTTGAAGGAATTGAAATTACTGCAGCAGGAACACCGTATGTACTTCTTGCATACCTTGCAGCATTTGTTCCACCGGCGGTTCTTCTTTTATACTGAAATGGAATGTTATTTTTCTTTGCAGTATCAACAAGTGCATCAAATAAGTCTTTATCGATGACATAGCCTGAATGTAAAAATGTCAAAGCTGGTCCATCACCAATATGAGTTGCCCATTGGGACTTATCTAACTCAGGATTATCACCAGCTGTAGTTGTTTCAAGTGCAATTGCAAAATCTGGTTTTATTTGTTCGCTAATAACTGCTGCACCACGAAGACCTGTTTCTTCTTGAACGCTAAATACAAAATAGAGGTCATAGTCACTTTTTATATTACTTTCAATTAAATCTATTAAAATGCTACAGCCGCCTCTATCGTCAAATGCTTTACCAGTTGCAAAGTTGCCAATTTCTTTGTATTTTGTTGTAAATGCAACGTAATCACCTATTTTAACCTTTTTTTCTGCTTCTGCCTTTGAAGAAAATCCTGCATCAATTTTTAATTGTGAAAATTCAGGAGCTTTATATGGATCATCTTGCAAGTGAATTGCTTTAAAACCAATAACACCTATTATTTCATCGTTAATAATAACTTTTTTACCGATTACTACCCTTGGATCTACTCCGCCAACTGGCATAAAAGAAAGTGATCCATCTTCTTCAATATTTGTAACCATGAAGCCAACTTCGTCCATGTGTGCATCCAAAACAACTTTTGCCTTTCCATTTCCTTTCTTAAAAGCAATTAAATTTCCCATTCTATCTACCCAAAATTTATCAACTTTATCTTTTATCTTTCCTATGATAAAGTCTCTTACTTTCTTTTCATTTCCTGAGACTCCATTTATTTCAGAGAGTTCTTTTAAATACATTTATTGCACCTCCAATTCTGAAATGGTGAATGCCATAAGCTTTGCTGTATTTTCAATATCATTTACATGAACCTTTTCATATGGTGTATGCATGTACTTTAATGGAATTGATATCAATTGAGTTTTTACACCAGCCTTTACAAGTTGGACTGCGTCTGTATCTGTACCACTTCTTCTTGGAATAGGCTCGTATTGTATCTTTATGTTATATTGACTTGATACATTTTGTACTTTTTCGTTAAATTCTTTATCTACAACAGGTCCAACGGCCACAACAGGACCCTTATTGATTTCTATTTTTCTAAATCCTGGAATTGATTCATCTCCATGTGTAACATCTATTACAAATGCATAGTCAAGGTCTGCAAAGTATGCTGCTGTAGGAGCACCTGGACCACCTATTTCTTCTTGAGTGGAAAAAATAAAGTAAACATCAAATTGATGTTTTATTTTTTTAAGTATTTCAGCAGTTTTAATTAGTGAAACACAACTTGCTCTATTGTCAAGTGCAGGTGCGTATACGATGTTGTTTTTTTCAAATCCTTCAATTTCATCTAACATTACAATATCTCCAACTTGAATTTCTTTCCAATTTTCGTTCATACTTATATCAAGGAACAAATAATTAAAAGTTGGTATTTTTTTTCTATCTTCTGCTTTTTGAAGGTGTGGTGCTAAAAATCCAAAAACTCCGTAAAACTCTCTATTTTTTGAATAGATTTTTGCTCTTTGACCAATTACAGTTTTTGGATCCCATCCACCTATACCAGCAACATATGCAAAACCATCATCTGTTATCTTCGAAATTACAAAACCAAGTTGGTCAACGTGTGCAAAAAGGCCTATTTTACCTTTACCTTCCCCTTTTTTTACACAAACTAAACTTCCAACTTTCGTATAATGACATTCATCTACTAAGTCTTTCATAATATTTTCAATTTCTTTTGTTGCCTTGTACTCATATCCCGATGGTCCATGAATTGATGATAACTTTAGTAACAAATCTTTAGTGTTCACTGTATCCCTCCTTCTTATTTTCTAACAAGATTTTATCATAATTTTAAAGAATATGGTATATACTAATATAGGTAAAAACTTAAGAAAAGGGGGAGAGATATGCGGTATCCAAAGATAATCGAGTTTGAACTCACGACTGCTTGCAATTATTCATGTAAACATTGCTATTGTAATGCAGGTAAAAAGTCATCTAATGAGCTTTCTTTTGATGAAGTGAAAAAGGTATTACATGATTTAAAAGATGCAAATGTTGAAATTGTTGATCTAATTGGTGGGGAGCCTTTAATAAGGCAGGATATTATTGATATCATTTCTTATGCTGCAAGTATTGGACTCGATGTTATGTTAAATACCAATGCATCACTTGCAAGCAAAGAGATTGTTAAAAAGATTAAGGATGTTTATCCACAATTAAAGGTAGGAATTTCATTTGATGGGCATATTCCAGAAATTCATGATTTTGTTAGAGGACCTGGTGCATTTGAAAAAACATATAAAGGATTTATAAATTTTCTGGAAGAAGGATTTGATGTTACAGTATTACATGTTGTAAATAAGATTAATTATGAACATTTTGAAGAGATGGTTAAATTTGCAATAGAACATAATGTTTCACTTTATGTAGATAGATTTGTTCCTGTAGGCAGAGGAGAGTTTTATAAGGATTTACTTTTGCCGTCTAAAGATGAGATAGAATATGTCAGAGGGATTATTAAAAAGTATAAAGGTAAAATAACATTTTATGTTGAGGAAAGTATTTCTGGTGGACTTTGTACTGCGGGAAGAGAACATGCTTCCGTGTTGGTTGATGGGACGGTTGTCCCTTGTGGCCATTTTAGATATGACAAAGAATATTATATGGGAAATTTGAAGGAGGTACCATTTAAGCAAATTTGGGAAAGTTATAATCCTGATGATTTGATCGCAAGTTGCAAAAGTTGCCCTTATTTTAACAGTTGCTTTGGTGGTTGTAGAGCATTTGCAAAGAAGTTGGGACTAGATTATGATCCAATATTTTGTGAGGTGCATGTAAATGATAAAAAAGGATAAACAGTTTAGGAAATTTCAAATGTATGGTTTTTTTAAAAATTTGCGTTTTTTTGAACCTTTTTTAATACTGTTTTTTCTTTCTTCTGGTCTTAGCTATCTTCAAATTGGAGTTCTTTATTCAATTAAAAGCATTGCAACTAACATTTTAGAAATTCCAACTGGTGTGGTTGCAGATTTGTATGGGCGAAAAAAATCTATGATTTTTTCTATGATATCATATATCGTTTCCTTTTTGATTTTTTATTTTTCAAGATCATTTTATTTGTTCATACTTGCAATGATCTTTTTTTCTTTTGGAGACGCTTTTAGGACAGGAACTCACAAAGCCATGATTTTTCAATATTTAAAACTTAATGGTATGTATGATTTAAAGGTTCAATATTATGGTGCAACAAGAGCAGCTTCCCAACTTGGCTCAGCACTTAATTCTCTTATTGCTGCGTCAATTGTTTTTGTAAGTGGAAATTATAGAACAGTGTTTTTTATTGCAATTCTTCCTTATGTATTGAATTTGATCAACCTTGCAACTTATCCTAATGAACTTGATAAAGCTGAGAAAAAAAAGACAAAAAAACAAACTTTAAAAGACTTTATAGATGCTGTTGCAAGCTGGAGGGTTTTAAAAATACTTTTAAATACATCTAGTTATTCTGCTATCTTCAAAAGTCTGAAAGATTATTTGCAACCTATTTTGGAATCATTTGCATTGTCAATTCCAATATTTGTGTGGTTAGATGATAAAAAGAGATCTTCCATTGTAATTGGTATTGTGTACTTTTTCCTTTACCTTTTAACTTCATATGCCTCTAAAAATTCATGGAAGATTGGAAAGAAAAGTTCTTCATTTGCTTTAAATTTGACATTATTTGTAGGTGCATTATCAGTAATTTTTGCGGGAGTAAGTTATATTTTTAATTTCTATATAATTTCTATTTTGATTTTCATTGTTTTGTACGTGCTAGAGAATTTAAGACGTCCAATAGCAGTTTCTTATGTAGGAGACAATGTTGAATCTGATGCTCTTGCCTCAGTTTTGTCGGTTGAATCACAAACTAAAACATTACTAACGGCAGTTTTTTCGATTGTCTTAGGTTTTTTTGCAGATAAATTTGGAGTTGGACAAGCAATATCAATTTTAGGGGTAATCCTGCTTTTGATGAGTTTGTTTTTTAAGATAAAAGATTAAATTTGTGTTTTTTTCTATATAGTGTATAATGGAATTGTATTAAATTTTGTGAGGTGATATTCATGGGTATTAAAAGTGGAGACAAAGTTAAAGTCCATTATGTCGGAAAATTTGAGGACGGAGAAGTTTTTGACAGTTCAGTTGGGAAAGAGCCATTAGAATTTGTAGTTGGTATGAACCAAGTTATTCCAGGATTTGAAGAAGGTTTGATGGGTATGGAAGTTGGAGAAAAAAAGACAATCAATGTTCCTTTTGAAAAGGCATATGGGCCTTATAGAGAAGATCTTATTTTTCCAGTTGAAAAGTCAAAGCTTCCAGAAGATGTTGCGGTGGATCATTTGTTGGAAGTTCATCAACCAGATGGTAGTAGCTTTGTTGTTAGAGTAAGTGATATAAAAGATGACATGGCTTATTTAGATGCAAATCATCCACTTGCAGGGAAAAACTTAGTGTTTGAAGTAGAGATAGTTTCTATAGGTTAATGATTGTCTATATTAAGACAATAAAGAAATGTGTTATTGTATACCCCATCCAGGATGAAAAAGGATGGGGTATTTTTAAATTAATTAGATGCTTAGTTTTTAAGAAATATTGAAGTTATCTTGGATGACTTGAAAGTTGTGTAGTAACAATTCATTTGATAATATTAATGTTTTTAACTTGTGTTTTAAAGTTAGCCATTATAACTCAAAATATATTTTTTATTTGTTTTTAAACGAAAAATTACTACAAAAGTTTTTGTTCTTTTAATTAAATTGAATCTAGGCAAAGTAAAAATAAGTTAAATTAGAATGTAAATAGCAAATAATGTATACTAGTGACTGGATTTGTTGAAATGTAAAAAAAGTTGAAAGTATATTTGAAATCAAGGGTAAGAATTTATGAGAAGATGATAAATCACAGTTACCTACATGTTCTAGGGAGCAGTTAGCAGTGTTAATAGAAACAATTACAACTTATCCTATTTGAAGTTGTCCACCCTGGCCAATGTAAAAATTATTTGTCAATCAGTCTAATCATTTTAGGATGAGCAGAGAGTGTCTCTATTAACATTGTTAACTGCTGCCCCAGTAACATATATGTAATCTGTGCCTTTAGCGTTCTTGAGACCATAAAAAATTATGTGTAAATGAAAAATATAGGAAATAGGTACCCCTCTTCTTGGTATGGTAAAATAAAACCAAGAAGGGGGTATTTTAAATGGTAAAGAAGAAGAAAAAGGAAGAAAGTAACATTGAAAAATTAGCAAAGTTAATAGCAAGGGATCCAGAAGTAAATACAATGAAAGACGTATATGACAAGATTAAAGAATTGATGGGACCAATAATACAAGAAATGTTAGAAACGGAATTAGAAGATGAATTAGGATATGAGAAATACGATAAGGAAAATAAAGAGACGGATAACTCCAGAAATGGATACAGCTCAAAAAAGGTAAGATCAAGCATGGGTGAGATAGAATTGAAAATTCCCAGAGATAGAAAAGGGGTATATGAACCGAAAATAATACCAAAGTATAAAAGGGATATCTCAGATATTGAAAGTAGAATAATAGAGATGTATGGTTTAGGATTAAGTACGAAAGATATAACTAAGAATGTTGAAGATATATATGGTGTAGAATTATCAGCTGAAATGATAAGTAAAATTACTAATAAGATATTACCAGAGATTAGAGAATGGCAAAGCAGACCATTAGAAGAGATATACACTTTTGTTTTCATGGATGGGATAGTATTTAAAGTAAAAGATGATGGTGAGATAATTAAAAAGACAGCATATGTTGTAATAGGTGTAAATATTGATGGATTTAAAGAAGTGCTTGGTATATACATAGGTGAAATAGAATCATCAAAATTCTGGTTAAGAGTATTAAATGATTTAAAAAATAGAGGAGTTAAAGATATATTAATAGCTTCAGTAGATGGATTAACAGGATTTCCTCAAGCAATTAAAGCAGCATTCCCTGATACTGTAGTACAAAGGTGTATAATACATCAAATAAGAAATACTTTAAAATATGTTAATTACAAGGATAGAAAAGAACTTGTAAATGATTTAAAAAAGTATATAAAGCACCCAATAAAGATATAGCCTACTCAAATCTACAGGATTTAAAAGAAAATAAATGGACAAAGTATAAATTGGCATTAGAAAGTTGGGAAAAACATTGGGAAACAATATCGCCATATTTTGAATATGGTGATGAAGTAAGAAAAATAATGTACACAACAAATGTAATAGAATCATTGAATAGGCAATATAGAAAAGTGACTAAAAATAAAACATCTTTTCCAAATGATGATGCGTTATTAAAAATATTATATTTAGCAACAATAGATGCAACAAAAAGATGGACAGCTCGATATAGAAACTGGAGCAAAGTCCTAAACGAACTATCCATCTTTTTCAAAGAAAAAATCACAAAATACGTCTATAATTCTTAATGCAACTAAATTCCAAAACCTGTAATAATCAATAATAAACCAAATACTAAAAACTAACGCTAAAAATATATTCTTAATTTAATAATGTTAAATCTTGCAGTAAAAATTGCAAAAAGGTGTTTTTTTCAAAAACTCACATTAAAAACTTTTAGAAATTACTATTAAAGCATATTACAATATAGACGATAAATCACATGAAGATAATTTAAGAATTATAATCCAATTTAATTAATTTATTACCATCCAAGAAGAGGTATTTACACAAAAAATTACATGCTACTGCGTTCTTTCATTCATTCCTCTCATCTTTATCCTCTGCTTCAGCCTTTCTATATACCATTCTATCTCCCATCTTTTGCTATATATCAACCTATCTATTTCTCTTTCCATGAATTCTTTTCCTTTTCTTCCCCTAGGTCTTACATATAACTTCATCTTTTCTTTCATTTCTTCAATAAACTCCCATTGCCAGTACCCCCTATCTGCTAAGAGTATCGAACCTTCTATATCTTCTAACATAATTTCTGCATGTTCTACTTCTCTATTATTTCCTATCTCAAAATCTAATAACACTTTTTTCTTTGCTTCATATAATAGATGGAGTCTCTTCTTCTTTCCTCTAATTTCTTTATCTTCAATAACTAGCAGTGTGCTAAAAAGTCTTTTTAATTTCTTACTTACTTTCTTTTTTGATAATCTTTTCAATCTATAGTGTATTGTTTGTCTTGAAGG